>DATKIA010000049.1:0-140674 GCA_035509895.1 Solirubrobacterales bacterium | reverse complement strand
CAGATGTTGGGCCAGCGCTGGAGTCCGACCGAGTCGCCGAACCACTGGTGCGCAGTCTCGTGGACGACCGTCGTCAGGTCGGGGACGAAGGCGTAGATCGGCCGCGTCTGGGTCTCCAGCGCGTAGCCGAGCCTCGGCGCCACGTCGACGACCGAGCCGGCCCAGTCGAACGGGTAGTCGCCGTAGATGCCGCTCTCGAAGCGGATGATGTCCGGCAGCTGCGCCAGCACCTTGCGCGAAGCACGCGCCTGGCGCGGGTCGACCAGGGTCCAGGTCGGCAGCCCGTCCGGCCTGGTCTTGACCAGCTGGCCGCGGCCGATGTCGACGAGCGCCAGGTAGGGGCTCATCGGTTCGTTCTCGACCCAATGGAAGATCCGCCGATCGCGTTCGCGTTCGACCAGCGCCAGGCGACCGTTGGATACGGCCTCGAGGCCGCGCGGAACGCTGATCGTGATCTCGAAGCTGGCCTTGTCGTTGGGGACGTTGTTGCAGGGCAGCCAGGCCGCGGTCCCGACCGGCTCGCCGACCGCGAGGGCGCCGTCGTCGGTCCGGATCCAGCCCTCCTCGCCGCCGTCGGGGTCGGTCACCTTCTGCGGCTTGCCCTGATAGCGGACGAAGACCGCGAATTCCTCGCGGTCCTTGATCGGCGTTTGCGGCGTCACCTTCAGCTTGCCGCGACCGCGGTTGAAGTGCGCCGCTTCGCCGTCGACTTCCACCTCGGTCACGTGCAGGCCGTTGAGGTCGAGCGAGAAGCGGCTGAGGCGCTGGGTCGAACGGGCGCCGATCCAGACCTGCGCGTTGAGGAAGCCCGTGCGCGGCTGGTAGCCGAGGCGCGCTTCGTATTCGTCGACCTTGTAGCCGGCGTTGCCGGAGCGGGGGAAGAACGGTTCCTTGCTCTTCTCGGCCGCGGCGGCGACTGCGGCAAATGCCAGCGTGGCTACCAGAGCGATCAGAGCGAAGCGCCGCACGGCCAGATCCTAGGTGGGAGACTGGCGGCCGTGCGAGTCTTGGCGATCGTCCAGCAACGGGACGCCGGCCCGGGCGTCTTCGCCGAGGCGGTCGCGGCCCGCGGCGACGAGCTCGACCAGTGGGTCCTGCCCGAGGGCGACCCGCCTCCCGCCGGCCCGCTCGGCTACGACGCCGTCTTCACGCTCGGCGGCGCGATGAACGTCGACGAGGAGGCTCGCCACCCGTGGCTCGCCGACCAGAAGGCGCTGCTGCGCGAGTTGCTGGCGCATGACGTGCCGCTGCTCGGCCTCTGCCTCGGCTCCCAGCTCGTCGCCGCGGCGGCAGGCGCGACCCCGGGCCGCGCATCGCAGCCAGAGATCGGCTGGCACCGGGTCGAGCTCACCCCCGAGGGAGCGGCGGACCCTCTGCTGGCGCCGCTCGCCCCTGGTTTCGAGGCTTTCCAGTGGCACAGCTACGAGTTCCCATTGCCGCCCGGCGCCGTCGCCCTCGCCCGCAGCGAGATCTGCCTGCAGGCCTGCCGCACCGGCGAACGCGCCTGGGCGATCCAGTTCCACCCCGAGGTCAGCTGCGCCGACGCGCTGCGCTGGATCGACGACTACCGCTCCGACGCCGACGCCGTCCGGATCGGCATCGACCCAACCGCCCTTCGCGCCGAAACCGAAGCCAAGATCGAGGCCTTCAACCAACTCGGCCGCGACCTCTGCCACCGCTGGCTCGACCTGGCGGCCGAGTGCTGAGTTAGCCGGCCTATAGCCGGGTCAACTCAGCACTCGGCTCACGGTTCGGAGATGACGAGGCGGAGGGCGCCGTCGTAGGAGTCGCGCTCGCGGAGGTGGCCGTGGGCTTCGTCCCAGGCGCCGGAGACGAGCTGCTCTCGCAGGCGCTCGACGATCGCCTCCTCGCGCCCCGGCGCGAAGTGCCTCCAGAGCGACTGCCCGGCCCGAACTTCGGCGTCGAGCAGCATCTCGGGCCGGTTCCAGAACGCCTCGAAGAAACCGTCGCTGCAGTCAGCAGGGGTCGGTATCCGCTCGACCCGGGTGCGGCCGCCGAGCCCAGCCGCCACCTGCTCGGTCGTGCGGAAGCGGGGGCGCTCGATCTCGACCCCCTCGTGCAGGAGGTCGAGCTGCCAGGCCGGCAGCGCCTCGAGCTCGAAGGTGAAGACAACCACCGGCCCGCGCGCCACCCGCCGCAGCTCGGCCAGTCCCGCGTCCTGCGGATCCCAGTGGTGGATCGTGACGCAGGCCATCGCCGCGTCGACAGCGTCGTCGTCGAGTGGCAGCGCCTCGGGCCGTGCGTCGATCGCCGGCGCCGCCCCCGGCGGCCGCTGCGCCCGCATCGCCGCGCTCGGCTCGACCGCCAGCACCCAGCGGTCGGCCGGCTCGTAGGCGCCGGTCCCCGCTCCTACGTTGACCACCGTCTCGGCCTCGCCCAGCGCCGCCATGATCCGCGCCGCGATCCGCGGGTCGCCGCGCCGGTGCCGGTTGTAGACCCCGCCGATCTGCTCGTAGTCGACCTCGCGCCCCGCCACCGGCCGAACCTAACAGGGCGTCTGGCGCGCCGCCGCTCAGTCCACCTGCCCCGGCGTCAGGTAGGCACCGGAGAGGCCGCCGTCGACGAGGAAGGTCGAGGCGGTGACGAACGAGGAGTCGTCGCTGGCGAGGAAGAGGGCGGCCTTGGCGATCTCCTCGGGCTCGCCGAAGCGGCCCATCGGGATGTGGACGAGGCGCTTCGCGGCTCTATCCGGATCCTTGGCGAAGAGCTCCTTCAGGAGCGGCGTGTTGACCGGGCCCGGACAGAGCGCGTTGACGCGGACGCCGCGGTCGGCAAACTCGACCCCGAGCTCGCGCGACAGCGAAAGCACGGCCCCCTTCGAGGCGGTGTAGGAGATCTGCGAGACCGCCGCCCCCATCGTCGCCACAAACGAGCCTACGTTGATCACCGAGCCGCCGCCGGCCGCAAGCAGGTGCGGGATCCCGTGCTTGCAGCAGAGGAAGACCCCGCGCAGGTTGACGTCCTGGACCCGCTGCCAGGCCTCGAGGTCGGTATCGACCACCGACTTGTCGTCGGTCGGGTTGATGCCGGCGTTGTTCATCAAGACGTCGATCCGGCCGAAGCGCTCGGCGGCCTCGGCCAGCGCCGCCCGCACCTGCTCCTCGTCGGCGACGTCGGCGGCGATCGTCAGCGCCCCGGCCGCCTGCTCGGCGTCGAGGTCGATGCCGACCACGGTCGCGCCCTCGGCGGCGAACAACCGCGCCGACTCGGCGCCGATCCCGCTGGCGGTGCCGGTGATGACGCAGACCTTGCTCTCGAGTCGTCCTGCCATCGCGATCAGCCCCCCGTGGTTGCCGTGGTCGAGTAGAAGACGTTCTTGACGTCGGTGTAGTGGTCGAGGGCGTCGGGGCCAAGCTCGCGGCCGACGCCGGACTGCTTGAAACCGCCGAACGGGGTCGAGACCCGCACCGAGTTGTTCGAGTTGACCGAGATCACGCCCGTATCGAGGGCGCGGGCGACGCGCAGCGCGCGGCCGCCGTCGCCGGTCCAGACCGAGCCCGAGAGCCCGTAGATCGTCTCGTTGGCGAGGGCGATCGCCTCCGCCTCGTCGGCGAAGGGGATGACGCAGGCGACCGGGCCGAAGATCTCCTCCCGCGCTGCGCGTTCGTCGTTCGTCATCGGCGCCAGCACCGTCGGCGCGAACCAGTAGCCGGGGCCGTCGGGGGCGCTGCCGCGGATCGCGACCGGGGCGTCGTCGGGGACGAAGGAGGCGACGCTCTGCCGCTGGCCGGCGGAGATCAGCGGCCCCATCTGCGTCGCCTCGTCGAGCGGGTCGCCAACCGCGATCGCTTCGACCACCGGCGCCAGCGCCGCCATGAAGTCATCGAGCGCCGCCGCCTCGACCAGGATCCGGCTGCGCGCGCAGCAGTCCTGGCCGGCGTTGGCGAAGACCGCCCCGGGCGCCGCCGCGGCCGCACGCTCGATATCTGCGTCGGCGAAGACGACGTTGGCCGACTTGCCGCCCAGCTCCAGGGTTACCCGCTTGATCGTCTGCGCAGCGCCGGCGGCGATCCCGCGCCCGACCTCGGTCGAGCCGGTGAAGGCGATCTTGGCGACGTCCGGGTGCTCGACGAGGCGGGCGCCGCAGACGCTGCCCGGCCCGGCGACGACGTTCAGCACCCCCTCCGGCAGACCCGCCGCCAGCGCGATCTTCTCCAGTTCGATCGCCGTCAGCGGCGTCAGCTCGGCCGGCTTGAGGACGACGCAGTTGCCCGCGGCGAGCGCCGGCGCCACCTTCCAGGCAGCGATCGTCAGCGGGAAGTTCCAGGGGACGATCAGGCCGACGACGCCGAGCGGCTCACGGAAGGTCATGTCGACGCCGCCAGCGACCGGGATCGTCTGCCCGAGCAGCCGCTCCGGCGCCCCGGCGTAGTAGCGGAAGGTTTCGACCACCATCCCGATCTCGCCGCGGGCGTCGCCGATCGGCTTGCCGGCGTTGCGCGCCTCCAGCACCGCCAGCTCCTCGGAGCGCTCGGCCAGGGCGTCGGCGAGCCGGTGCATGAGGGCGGCGCGGTCGCCGGGCGCGACCGCGCGCCAGGCTCCGAACGCGGCCTTTGCCGCCGCCACCGCCGCGTCGACCTCCTCGGCCCCGGCCCGCGGCAGCTCCGCCATCACCTGCTCGGTCGCCGGCTCGATCACCTCGATCACGACGCCACCCCCACTCGTGCTGCGTCGACAAGAGCCGCGATCAGCTTGCTGTCGGGGTCCTCCTCGGGGTGCCAGACGACGCCGAGCGCGAAGCGCTTGTCCGGCAACTCGATCGCCTCGACCAGGTCATCGTCGCGCGAGTAGCCGCTGACGCGCACTCCGTCTCCCAAGCGCTCGACACCCTGGTGATGATGGGACCAGACGACGAAGCCCTCCGTCCCGGCCGCCTCGCAGGCGAGCGTTCCCGGCAGCAGCCGCACGTCGTGCTTGCTGAAGGTGCCGGCGACGGTGCGGTGGGTCTCCTCGCCGATCGACTCCGGCAGGTGCTGGTCGAGGCTGCCACCGAGGGCGACGTTGAGCAGCTGCATGCCGCGGCAGATCCCCAGCACCGGCAGGTCGCGCTCGAGCGCCCGGCGGGCGAGGGCGATCTCGAAGGCGTCGCGGTCGGGCCAGGTCCCTTTCGTCTCCGGGTGCGGCTCGGCGCCGTAGCTGGCGGGGTCGATGTCGGCGCCGCCGGCAAGGATCAGCGCGTCGATGCGGTCGACCAGGAGGTCGGGATCGGCGACCGCGGCGGCGTCGGGCGGCAGCACGATCGCCAGTCCGCCGGCGTGCTGCACCGCGGTCACGTAGGCACGCGGCGCCAACGTCACCTCGTAGCCGTCCCAGACCCCCCAGGACACCCGCTCGATCGCGGCGCAGATGCCAATCACCGGCGCCCCGCTCACCGCAACCCGCTCCTCACAGCCGCTCGAAGCCCCGGTAGCGCTCCCAGTCGGTGACGGCTGCCTCGAACGCCTCGATCTCGACCCCGGCGCGGTTCAGGTAGTGCTCGACGACCTCGGAACCGAACGCCGCCGCAACCATCTCGCTGGCCGCGAAGCCGTCGCGCGCGTCGTAGATGTTGTGGGGGACGCGGGGCTTGTCGGATTTGTAGGCGTCGCCTTCGAAGACCGGCTCCAGCGCCAGCTCGTTGTCGATCCCGTGCAGTCCGGCGGCGATCAGCGCCGCCAGCGCCAGGTAGGGGTTGACGTCGGCGCCCGGCAGGCGGTTCTCGACCCGCAAGCCCTCGCCATGGCCGACCACCCGCAGCGAGCAGGTGCGGTTGTCCTTGCCCCAGGCGATCGCGGTCGGCGCGAAGGAGCCGAGGGCGAAGCGTTTGTAGGAGTTGACGTGCGGCGCGTAGAGCAGCGTCAGCTCCTTCATGCAGGCGAGCTGGCCGGCGACGAAGTGCTCGAACAGCGCCTGGTCGGCGGCGAAAGCGTTGGAACCGTCGGCGTTCGCCAGCGAGCAGTGGATGTGGCACGAGTTGCCCTCGCGCTCGTTGAACTTGGCCATGAAGGTGATCGCGTGGTCCTCCTGGGCGGCGATCTCCTTCGCCCCGTTCTTGTAGATCGCGTGGTTGTCGGCGCTGCGCAGGGCCGTGTCGTAGCGGAAGTTGATCTCGTGCTGGCCGAGGTTGCACTCGCCCTTCGAGTTCTCGACCGCCATCCCCGCTGCCGACATCTCGTTGCGGATGCGGCGAATCAACGGCTCGACCCGCGCGGTGCCGAGCAGCGAGTAGTCGATGTTGTAGAGGTTGGCCGGCTCGAGCTCGTGGAAGCCCTGCTTCCAGGCCTCCTCGTAGGTGTTGCGGAAGACGATGAACTCGAGCTCGGTGGCGGCGTTGGCGCTCATCCCCCGCTCCTGCAGCCGGGCCAGCTGACGCTTGAGGATCTGCCGCGGCGAGGCGAGGACTTCGCGGCCGTCGTTCCACTGCAGGTCGGCCATCACCAGCGCCGTCCCCGGCAGCCACGGCACCGGCCGCAGCGTCTCCAGGTCCGGCTTCATCTCGAAGTCGCCGTAGCCGGTGTCCCAGGAGGACATCGCGTAGCCGCCGACGGTTTCCATGTCGACGTCGACCGCGAGCAGGTAGTTGCAGCCCTCGGCCCCGTGCTCGAGCACGTCGTCGAGGAAGTGGGTCGCGGTCAGGCGCTTGCCCTGCAGCCGCCCCTCCATGTCGGCGATCGCCAGCAGCACGGTGTCGACCGTGCCCTCGGCGACCGCCTTCCTCAGCTCGTCTACCGTCACGCCGGGAACGTTACGGACTCACGCTCGCATCCAGTCCAGGATGGGGCGCTCATGGGGCCGACGGCCCGACCTCGGGTGGCGCGCCGATCTCTTTCTCGAGGTCGATCTCGCGCACCTGGCCGGTGAAGTGCTTGCGCGCGGTCAGCATCCAACCGATCCAGGCGAGCAGGATCACGACCCCGACCGTCAGCGGCGCGTAGTTGAACGCCTCCCAGTTGAATTCGTCGTTCCACGGCACCGCTTCCGGGGTGAACGGGAGGCAGAAGATGATCGTGATCAGCGCCACCCAGAAGGTCGCGAAGCTGTTCATCCACCTGTACTTCCTGCCATTGGTCCACGGCCCTGGCTGGAATTTGTCACCCATCCGCCAGCGCAGGAAGATCGGGATCACGTAGGCGATGTAGAGGCCGATGACGGTGATCGAGACGACCGCGAAGAAGGCGAACGGAACCGCTTCGCCGTTGCCCTTGCCCTTCAGCGCCGGCAGGGTGATCAGCAGCGCCGCGAACGCCATCACCATTACCGCGTAGACCGGCACCCGCTCGGAGTTGACGGTCGAGATTTTCGACGAGATCCGTTTGCCGAAGCCGCGGTCGCGGGAGAACGCGTAACACATGCGCGAGGCGCTGGTCAGGCAGGCGGCGCCGCAGAACAGCTGCCCCACCACCGAGATGATGAGGACGAACTTGCCCCAGCCGGTGCCGAGCGCTTCGACCAGGAGCGTCGGCGCGAAGCCGAACGCTTCGTTCGCCCCGTCGACGTTGGTGACCGAGAAGGTGATCGCCAGCAGCACGATCCAGCCGATCACCGCTGAGTAGAAGATCGATCTCCAGACTCCCTTCGCCGCCGATTCGGAGGCGCCGTGCGTCTCCTCGGAGATGTGGGCCGAGGCGTCGAAGCCGGTGATCGTGTACTGGGTCAGCAGGAAACCGAGCGGCAGCACGTAGAACCAGAACATGCTGTCGCTGAAGCCGCTCTGGTTGATCCGGTGGCCGAAGACGAAGCTGAAGCTCTGGTGCCCGTCGGGGACGAGGATGAGGACGACGACGATCGCGACGACGCCGGCCACGTGCCACCAGACCGAGACGCTGTTGACCAGCGAGAGCAGGTGCGTTCGCCTCACGTTGACGACCGTGTGGAGGATCAGGATCAGCGCGAAGAGCAGGAAGACCTCCTGCAGGATGTGCGCTTCGTCGCCGAAGTTGATCCCGAAGATGTTGACTTCGTAGAGCCCGAGGACGACGTTGAGGAAGGTCGCGCAGGCGTAGTCGACCGAGGCGACCACCGCGACCAGGCCGATCAGGTTGAACCAGCCGGTGAACCAGGCCCAGACCGGGCCGCCGAGCTTCCCGGCCCACCAGTAGATCCCCCCGGCCGTCGGGTAAGCGGAGACCAGCTCCGACATGCAGAAGCCGATGATCAGGATCGGGATCGAGATCAGCGGCCACCCGATCGAGATCGCGATCGGGCCGCCGTTGTTCCAGGCCTGGCCGTAGGTGGTGAAGCAGCCGGCGAGGATCGAGATGATCGTGAACGAGATCGCGAAGTTGGAGAATCCGCTCCAGGCCCGGTTCAGCGACTGTTTGTAGCCGAGTTCGGCGAGTCGTTGTTCGTCACGGTCCGGGGTGGTGACGCTGCTCTCCATGCCGCCCTCTCTTCCTATGTATCGAACGTTGCGATAAAAGGTGTGCTGAACCGACCTAAGGGGTTCCGGGCGAGCCTAGTTTCTGCGTGAGACCCCTGTCAATGCCGACTTGGAGAAATTTCAGTAACGCGACTTGGCCTCGCTGTCAGAAACCCTGGATCGACTAACTCCCCTGCTCGGCGAGCTCGAAGGCGAGCCGGCGCCGCTCGACGGTGGGATCACCAATCGCAACTTCCGGGCCCGGCTCGGCGGCAGCGACGTCGTCGTGCGGCTGCCCGGCAAGGACACCGAGCTGCTCGGGATCGACCGCCAGGCCGAGGCCGAGTCCAACCGCTGCGCTGCCCGCGCCGGCGTCGCCCCCGAAGTGGCGGCGTTGCTCGACGACCCGCCCTGCCTCGTCACCTGCTTCGTCGAGGGCGAGACGATGAGCCCGGAGGCGCTCCGCGAGCCGGCGCCGCTGGCTCAGGTGGCGGCAGCGCTGCGGGCGGTGCATGGCTGTGAGCCGGTCAGCGCCACCTTCTCCGCCTTCCGCATCGTCGAGGACTACGCGGCGAAGACGAAGGCGCGCGGCGGTGAGGTTCCCGCCGCCTACGAGCGCTCGCACCCGACCGCGGTGAAGATCGAGGCCGCGCTGCGCTGGCGCCCGCACGAATCGGTCCTCTGCCACAACGACCTGCTCGCCGCCAACTTCATCGCCTCGCCCGACGGTTTGCGGATCGTCGACTGGGAGTACTCGGGGATGGGCGACCGCTACTTCGACCTCGGCAACTTCGCCGTCAACAACGAGCTCGGCGACGAGCAGGAGGAGGCCTTCTTGGACGCGTACCTCGGCGAGCCGGCGAGCGCCGGCCAGATCGCGGCGCTGCGGCTGATGCGCTTCATGTCGGACTTCCGCGAGGCGATGTGGGGCGTCCTCCAAGGCACCCTCTCCGACCTCGAGTTCGACTTCGCCGAGTACGCGGAGAAGCACTTCGACCGGCTCGGCGCGGCCGAAGCCGACCCCCGCTTCAAGGTCCTGCTCGAGGAGGCCGGCCGTGCCGCGGGCTGAGCTGCCGGACTCGGCCCGCTGCGTGATCATCGGCGGCGGCGTCGGCGGCACCTCGCTCGCCTACCACCTGGCACAGCTCGGCTGGGACGAGGTCGTCCTGCTCGAGCGCTCGCAGCTGACCTCGGGCTCGACCTTCCACTCCGCCGGCCTCGTCGGCCAGCTGCGCGGCTCGGTCTCGCTGACGAAGATGATGATGCACTCGGTCGACCTCTACCGGCGGTTGGCGGACGAGTCGGAGTTCGATCCCGGCTGGGTCGAATGCGGCGGCATCCGGCTCGCCTCCAGCGAGCAGCGGATGGAGGAGCTGCGCCGCCAGGCCGGCTGGGCGAAGACCTTCGGCCTGCCGCTGGAGCTGATCTCGGCCGCCGAGGCCCAGGAGATGTTCCCGCTGATGTCGACCGAGGGCGTGCTCGGCGCCGCCTGGCTGCCGACCGACGGCTACCTCGATCCCTCCCAGCTCACCTATGCGCTCGCCGACGGCGCCCGTCGCGGCGGCTGTCAGATCTTCACCAACACGCGGGTGACCGGGATCGAGGTTCGGGACGGCTGCGTGCGCGGCGTACAGACCGACCTCGGCGACGTCGCCGCCGAGGTCGTCGTCAACGCCGGCGGCATGTTCGGCGCGGAGATCGGGCGAATGGCCGGCGTCCGCGTCCCCCTCCTGCCGATGTCCCACCAGTACCTGGTGACCCAGCCCCTCGACGCCGTCCGCGAAGCGCGGTCGAGGTTAGTCCCAGATAGCGGTACGAACCTCAACCACGAGCGGGGGCATTTGCCCACGTTGCGCGATCCCGACTTGCTCGTGTACTGGCGGGAGGACGGGGACGGGTTGGTGATGGGGGGATACGAGCGGGACAGCGCGCCGGCGTTCATGCCCGCGGGCACCGGCCGGGTCGAGGCGATCCCGCCGGATTTCAACGGCCGCCTCCTGGAAGAGGACTGGGAGCGGTTCGAGGAGATCACCGAGAACTCGAGGCGCCGAGTGCCGGCAATGAACGAGATCACGGTGACGAAACTGATCAACGGGCCCGAGGCCTTCACTCCCGACAACGAGTTCTGCCTCGGCGAGAGCGAGGTCGCCGGCTTCTTCGTCTGCTGCGGCTTCTGCGCCCACGGCCTCGCCGGTGCCGGCGGCATCGGCAAAGCGCTCGCCGAGTGGATCGTCGACGGCGAGCCGAGCCTCGACCTCTGGCACATGGACATCCGCCGCTTCGGCTCCCAGTACCGCTCCCCCGCCTACACCCACGCGCGGATCGAGGAGAACTACGAGACCTACTACGACATCCGCTACCCCAACCACGAGCGCAGCGCCGGCCGGCCGCTGCGGCTCTCGCCGGTCAACGCCTGGCACCGTGAGCACGGTGCCGCCTTTGGTGAGAAATCGGGCTGGGAGCGAGTCAACTGGTTCGAGTCGAACGCCGAAGCTGGTGACGAGACGCTGCGGCCGCGCGGCTGGTCGGCCAAGCACTGGTCGCCGGCGATCGGCGCCGAGCACCGGGCGACCCGCGAGGCGGTGGCGATCTTCGACGAGACCTCGTTCGCCAAGCTCGAGATCGAAGGGCCCGGCGCCGCCGGGTACCTGGAAGGGCTCTGCGACAACCGCGTCGCCCGCGGCGTCGGCCAGATCACCTACACGCAGATGCTGAACAGCCGCGGCGGGATCGAGTGCGACTTCACGGTCGCGCGGCTCGCCGAGGACCGCTTCGGGGTCGTCACCGGCACCGCCTTCGGCAACCACGACCGCGAGTGGATGCGACGGCACCTGCCGGAGGGCGGCGGCGTCCGCCTCGCCGACGTCACCTCGCAGTGGGCCTGCTTCGGGATCTGGGGCCCGCGGACGCGCGAGGTGCTGGCGCCGCTGACCCCAGCCGACCTCGCCAACGAGTCCTTCCCCTACATGTCGGTAAGGGAGACGACGGTCGGCAACGTGCCGGTGCGGATGCTGCGGGTGACCTACGTCGGCGAGCTCGGCTGGGAGATCTACTGCCCGACCGAGTACGGGCTGGGGCTGTGGAAGACGCTCTGGGAGGCGGGGCAGCCGCACGGGATCGTCGCCGGTGGCTACCGGGCGATCGACAGCATGCGATTGGAGAAGGGCTACCGGGTCTGGGGCGCCGACATCACCCCCGACGAGACCCCCTACGAGGGCGGCGTCGGCTTCTGCGTCAAGCTCGATAAGGATGGCTTCGTCGGCAAGGAGACGCTGGCACGGGCGAAGGCGGACGGTCCGCGGACCCGGCTCTGCTGCCTGACGCTGGCGGACCCGCGCCGGGTTGCGCTCGGCAACGAGCCGGTGCGGATCGGCGGCGAGGTCGTCGGCCGGGTCACGACCGGCGGCTACGGCTACACGGTCGAGCGCTCGATCGCCTACGCCTACCTGCCGCCGGACGCGGCCGAGCCGGGGACCGCGGTCGAGGTCGAGATCTTCGGAACCTGGGTGCCGGGCGAGGTCGCCGCCGAGCCGCTCTTCGACCCCAGGGGCGAGCGGATCCGCGTCAGCTGAGCGCGGCGGTCAGCCGCAGCGGCGCCGGCAGCAGGCCGGCGAGGATGTGCTCGGTGCCCTCGATGTGCTCGCGCATCGTCTTCACCGCGCGCGGGCCGTCGCCCTTTCGCAGGGCCTTGACCAGGCGCCCGTGCTGCTCGTTGGAGCGGGCGAGAACCTCTGGAGGGTGGGCGATCTGGGCGATCAGGTCCGACATCTGCCCCTGGACGTCGGTCATCGCGCTGATCAGGCGCGGCGAGGCGGCCGCCTCAGCGATGCCGATGTGGAAGCGGATGTCGGTGCGACGGTACTCGCCGAAGTCCTCGAGCTCGCCGCCCATCTTCTTGACCAGATCGTCGAGCCGATCGGCCTGCTCTGAGGTGACTCGCTCGGCCGCGAGCAGCGCCGCTCCGGTCTCGATCGCCACCCGGTAGTCGAGCACCGACCAGGCGTCCTGGTCGAGCGCGTCGCCGTCCTCATCGGTAAGCGGCGGCTGCTCGCAAACGAAGGTCCCGCCCTTGCGGCCACGCAGCGAGATCAAATGGCCGCTCTGGACCAGCGCCGTCAGCGCCTGTCGCAGAGTCGAGCGCGAGATCTTCAGCTGTCGCGCCAGGTCCCGCTCGGCCGGCAGTTTGCTGCCCGGAGTCAGCAGCCCAAGCCGGATCGCCGTCCCCAGGCGCTCGACCGTCTCCTCGAACGTGCTCGGCGGCCGCACCGGCATGAAGACCGCCTCGAGCGCCGCGCTCCGTTCCATGTACGACACGGTACCGCTGGTGGGGCGCCAGTGGCGACCGCTACTCGTCCAGGTAGCGCTCGAGCGCCTCACGAGCGAGATCGCTGAGCGCGCGTCCTTCGTCGTCCGCGCGACGCTGTGCGCTCTTGAGCAGGTCTGGCGACGCACGGAAACTAATCCTCGGGGAGACCCCCCGCCGACCCAGCGACGGTCGGCCGACGTATTGCCGTCGCAGTTCAGAGATGTCGTAACCCCGTTCGGCCTCGTCGGCCAACTGCTCAGCAAGCTCGTCGGTGAGGATCTCGCCGGATTTCAGTCTCAACGGTTTCTTCTCGTCTTTGCTCATTTTCGCCATTGTCTTGCCTCCTGGTACAAGCCCCTGTGTCGATCGCGCAAGTCCATCGCGTGGATCACGAGCAGATCCTCCTCCGCCCCTTCGACTGCGAAGACCTCGAGTGCAACCCCCTCAATGTCGTCCCCGAAGAACATGACGCGGTCGTCGCGGTCGTCCCAATGTGGCTCGCGCCGTAATGGCCGGCGCCAAAGCCAGAGACCGCAATGCTCGATGACGTGGCGCGAGCGCTCACGTGAGATGCGGTGCTTGGTCGCTGCGCGACTCCATCTGATCTCAACTCCGTCATAGGCATAGTTGTGTCCGACAAAATTAGCAGCTTCCTTCGAGTGAAAGTCTTCGCTCAGCACACGAGGAAGCACCCAGTCGACCTCGACCTCTTCGTAGCGACCGCCGTCGAGGTAGGCGAAGGCACGACCCTCGCTGTCCAGGTGAATGACGTTCCTGGTCCAGTAGTGCTTGTAGACCTGAAGCCGGGTCCCGTCCGCCAGCTCGACTGCGTACATCCACATGAAGTCGTCGACGTGGTCGGGCGCCAGGTTCAGGATCGGCTCCCATTCCGCCGCCCGCACGTCCAGCGATTTCCCCCGCGTCCCCCGTTTCTTCGGCATCGGCCCGATCCTGCGGAGCAGGGTGTGACCGAACAAGACGCGGGAGTGCCGGCTCCGCGCCAGCTATCCCAAGGCTCTGCAGCTAGACCAGCAGCAGACCGACGAGGAGGAGAACAACGCCGATGCTCGCGGCGCCGGTGCCGAGCAGAAGCAGCCAGCGGCGGCGGGTGATGATCGAGACCGAGGCGAGCACGATCCCGACCTCGAGCCCGACCTCGGCCAGCTCATAGTCGAGGTGCTGGGTGTTGGCGTGGTCGACTTCCTTGTCGTGGGCGGCGATCTCGTCCCGCAGCCGAGCGTCGGCCGGTTCCAGTTCGTCGACGACCTTGGCCTCGTGGGCGCGGACGTGGGCGGCGGCCTCTTCTTCCGCCGGAGTACCCGTGCCGAGCACCTTCAGCATCGTCGAGTTGCCCTTGTTGATCTCGATCTTCAGCGTGTTGCTCTCGAGCTGGGCCGAAGCGTCGGCGCGGTGCGTCTCGCCGGTGATCACCTCTTTCACCGCCTCGGCGGCGAGGAAGGTGGCGATCGCGAGGAAGCCGGCGATCACCGCGACGACCATCGCCGCATGGCGTGCGTAGTGCGGCCCCGGCTCCCACTCGCCAGCCTGATGCCCCTGCTCGAAGCGCTCGTATGCCCGGTGGGCCTCCATCCAGACCCGCCTTTCTAACGATCGCCGCGGCCGTCGCGCAGTACAGTCGTGCCAACCCCACGACGGAGGAGCGGCGATGGCCGAATGCACGCATCTCGATCAGGTCCAGATCACCCAGCTGCCGGAGTCGGTCGCCGGATGCGAGGACTGCCTGGCCATGGGCGGCGCCTGGCTGCACTTGCGGATCTGCCTCAGCTGCGGCCACGTCGGTTGCTGCGATGACTCGCCGAATCGCCACGCCAGCGCCCACGCCGCCGGTTCCGGCCACCCGCTGATCCGCTCGATCGAGCCGCGCGAAGACTGGTCCTGGTGCTTCATCGACGAGGTCGGGATGGTGATCCCCGAGGTCACCGGCGAACCCAAGATCCCGCCCTCGCCGCTCGGCGGCTGAATCCGCAGGCTAGAGATGGGTCAGGATCGCGGCAATCGCCGTCGCGAACAGGCCGGACAGCAGGAATATCAGCCGATCGAGGCGCTGATCGACGCGGGCAAAGCCGGCCCTCATCTCAACGTCGAGCCGGTCGACGCGCTCATCGAGCTTGTCGACCTTGGCGTTGAGATCGTCCATTCTGGCGTCCGTCCAAGTTCTCCGCATCAGCCTCATGACCTCATGGTCGCAGACAAAACATCGCGTGGGTGACGCGAAAGTGCAAATTCTTCGTGCTGTGTCGATTCCGCCGTCGGAAGTTCGTCGTCTGGGTGAAAGGGCCTGAGAGACTGGGCCGGGAGCAACCAGAAGGAGGACACTATGGGCAGGATCGTCGTAACCGAGTTCGTCTCGCTCGACGGGGTGATGGAGGCCCCTGGGGGCGACGAAGGCTACAAACACAAAGCGTGGACTTTTGAGTTCGACCGCGGAGACGAGGGCAACAAATTCAAGCTCGACGAGCTCTTCGACGCCGAGGCCCAGCTCTTCGGCCGCCGCACCTACGAAGGCTTCGCCGCCGCTTGGCCCTCGCGCGAAGACGAGGTCGGCTTCGCCGACCGCATCAACTCGCTGCCGAAGTACGTCTTCTCCTCCACCCTCGAGCGGGCCGACTGGGAGCCGACCACGATCATCTCCGGCGACTTCGCCGCCGAGATCGGCAAGGTGAAGGACGAGGTCGGCGGCAACATCCTCGTCGCCGGCAGCTGTCAGCTCGTCCACGGCCTGGTCGAGCACAACCTGGTCGACGAACTCCGCCTGATGGTGTTCCCTGTCCTGCTCGGCACCGGCAAACGCCTCTTTGCCGAGCATGACGGCGACAAGCAGACCCTGAAGCTGACCGAGTCGAAGCGCGTCGGCGGCGACGGGGTCTTGATCCTCACCTACGAGCCGGCCTGAACGCAACATCGGGCGCCGCGACCCGGCGGCGCCCTATTCCCCGGTCTGTTCGAAGGTGTGCTGGTACAGCGTCGACTCGCCGCTGCCGTAGATCGACTCGATCGGCGACTGCTGGGTGCATGGCGGGGCTGGCGCCGCCGCTGAACCTGACTGTTCGGCGAACGCGTATTTCTTGATCCGGGTGAACAGGTCTTCGGCTTCTTTTTTGATTTCATCGGGGGTTAGTTCGACGAATGCTTCGCCCGAGTTTTTCTGTTCTTTGAAGCGTGGGACGTGTTCCCGGAACCCTTCGTTTTCCGGCGTGGTGGAGACGGGGGTCGCGGTGATTCCCGCCGTGCACTGGCTGGTGATGAAGCTGGGAAGACCCGCCAGCAGGTCCTTGGCCCATTCCGGCGGGCTGTAAGCGCTATTGCGGTTGATCGTCAGGCGATTGCCGTAGGTGGACAGGGTTTCCGTATTGATCGGACCCATGGTCCTGAGGAAATGGATGTGTTCGCCTTTTTCGTTTTCCGTGGTCAATTCGCTGATCAGCGAAGCGGTGATGTTGCCGAAGAACGAGGTGACCTCACGTTTGTAGAGACCAAGCCCGGTGAGAAGCGGGTTGAGATTGCGGATGAACGGATCGACCGCCCGCAGCAACGGCGGGAAGTTGTCGCGGAACAGCTTGCGCAGAGCCGGGAAGCCGGACGGCGCCCGCGCGATCACCGGCACCAGGCCTTCGAACAGGCCCTTGGCTTCAGGTGCCAAGCGCCCGAACGCGATCAGCGTCGGGGACAGCTGTTCGGCCACCGGGACCAGCTGGCGCATCAGCGGATCGGCGTTCTGAGCGAAGGTCTTGAGGCGTTCCACGGTCAGCTTCGACTCGTCGAGGAAGGTCGGGAAAGCTTTGAACAGAGCTTCGATGTCGCGATCGCGGGCGCCGGCAGTCTGGAAGACCCGGTTGGAGCTCTGAATCAGGTTCGCGAGCTGCCCTTCGCGACCGCGAAGCGCACTGAAGGTCGTGGCGCCGTTGCGGAAGAGTTGGCTGACCGCGACCTTCTGGGTGTCGAGGATGCGGAACAGCTTTTCGAATTCCTGGAAGGTCGGTTCGAACTCGCCGATCGCGTAGGAGAGGCTCTGCCCCTGGCCGTTGATCGCGACCGCCGCTTCCTGCATCCATTCCTGGAAGGCGGCCCGGGTCTGGGGATTGAAGGTGCGGAAGATCTCGTCGAGCTGGACCGATTCGGCGACGTTGGCCTCGGGCACCTCGCCGCCGTCGGCGAGCTCGGGACCGTCGCGATCGCCGGGCGTCAGTTCGATGTAGGTCTCACCGAGCAGGGTCTTGGTGCGCAGGATCGCCCGCGTCGACTCCGGCAGCGGCGCGTACTTGTCGTCGATGTCGACCGTGGCCAGGGCCTGCCTCCCGTTCGGCGCCAGCGCGATGTTCTGGACTTTGCCGACGTTCACACCCGAGATCCGAACGTCGGACTGTTCGGCCAGCTGCGTTGCCTCGTTGAAGGGAACTTTGATCTGGTAGGGCTTCGCCTTGAAAGGCGTCGGGCCGCCGAAGGTGACCCAGAGGAAGAGCAGGATGCCGAAGCAGGCCAAGGCGAAGGCGGTGATCACCGCAAGCTGGATCGTGCTGGGGGCGCGCTTGCTCATTTTTCCTTGTATTCACATTTTCCGGTCGGGTTTCCCGACACCGGGATTTCGACGGCGCGTGGAATACCCGTCAGCTGCAGAAGGGTTTTCAGCTGTGGGTGGGGCTGGGTCAACCCGTAGCCGAGACTGGCTCCGTTACAGGTGATCAGAACCATGCCTCGCAGAATCGGTCCGCCGGCATCCTGGAGGTTGAAGGCGGCGTTGAAGTCATGGTTCAGCCAAGCCAGGTAGAAGAGGTAGCTCTCGGCTGAGCCCTTCGGGTTGTAGGCGAGCAGGTTGAGGAATTTGTTCAGCCCGCCCACCGCGTTGCCGAAGTTGCGCACGGTCTTGCTCAGCGGTCCCGAGCCTTCGTTGGCGTGGGTCAGCACCGGCCGGACTTCCCGGGTGAAGGGCCGGATCTGGTCGCGGATCGGGGCGGTCGTCTGCTGGAACATCTTCTCGGTCGCCTTGAAGGCCGGAACCGACGCCTGTGCCTGCGGGATCAGCTTCGTCAGCGCCGGATATGCAGCCTGCGAGAAGCGGGTGGAGCTGGAGAGGCCGGCCTTGGCGGCGGTCAGGGTCGAGGGGAATTCGCGCAGCGCCTCCTGAATCGATGCCTGCTGGTTCGCGAAGTTGCCGAGGGCCGCGTCGGAGGAGGTGACGAAGCGCCTTACCTCGGAATCGTGCTGGCCGAGTTCAGTCGTCAGCAGACCGAAGTCGTGAATCACTCGGGCGAGAGCGACGTGGCGGGCGGCGACCGCCTTGTTCAGCTTCGCCACGTAGTGGACGAACGGCTCGAAGCGACGCAGGGCGTTGCCGAGCTGTCCGCCGCGCCCGCCGATCCCCTGCGCTCCTCCCGCGACCAGCAGCTGCAGGTACTGGCGCGTGTCGGCGTCGAGGCTGCCGAGGAAGGCGTCGAGGTTCGTGTTGGGTTCGGTCTGGGCGAGGGTGAATTCGTGACCGTCTTCGATTGAATCCTTGCCCGTCCCCGGTTCCACCTCGACGACCATGTCGTTGAGGCCCGTTTTTGGTCGCAGCAGGAAGGTCGCGTTGGGGTGGATCAGTTCCATGTACTTCGGCACGATGTCCATGCCGACCACCGCGTGGCCGTCTTCAAGGTCGACCGATGCGACCTTGCCGATCTGGACGCCGGCGATGTCGACCGACTGACCCTGCCCCGGCGTCACCGCCTGGGCGGTCGCGAACTCGGCCGAGATGTGTTCGAATTCTTCCCCGACGACTGGCAGCCAAGACGGCAACGAGGCCTTCTGCTGGGTGAAGATTCCGAGCATCATCACGATGCCGGCGACGGCGAGGACGACGATCGCAATCGTGTCTTTGCGGTGGCCGCGGGACTGGCGACTGAGCCAGGCGCGGAAGTGCCGCCAGCGGCTGGTCTTTTCCACCGGCTCGCTCATGGGTTGACCCCCGCGACCGAGGGAGTCGGTTCGCCAACCTGTCCGAGCGGCCCATTCACATCCGGAACCGCGTTCGTGTAGCAGCGGACGTCTGGCTTGAACGGCGGCCGCGCACCGAGCTGAGGCTGATTCCCAAGGGGGTTGGCAACCGTGTGTGCGTACTGGATCTTGTCCGTGCTCAGGTTCCCCTTCGGGTTCGATTCACCGACGAGCACGGACCCGCCGCCGGCCTGGGCACGTACATAGGGACCGTTGCCGTCGAAGTTCTGGCCGGCTCCCGCGAGATCCGACAGCAGGTAGAAGAACTCGCGGTAGCTGGGATCCCCGGTGCTGAAGCGATCGTTGATCACCTGGTTGCCAGCCGGGACGAAGACCTTGGAAGTGCAGAGGCTGAGCTGATTCAGCTGCGGCAGCGCCACTTCGTTGCCGGCTTGTGCGGCACCAGCGAGACCGGGGGTCGATTCCGCGAGCAGCTTCGCGAGGCCGCCTCCCTCTTTACCGGACAGCAGCGGACGAACCTGTTCGAGCCAGGGTTCGCCGCTGCTGATCAGCTGCGGCAGCTCGGCGACCGCCGGCGTGAACTCGATCGCCCAGGTCCGCAGCGGCGGCAGCGTCCGGTTGAGGCTGACGAGCGACGTGGTCCCCACCTTGAGGGTCGGCGCCAACAGATTGATCGTCGTCGAAAGGTTGGCCGACTGGGTCGCGAGGGCGCCGGTGAAGACGTTGAAGTTGTCGATCAGGCCCTGGAGGGCGGATTGGTTGCTGGCGAAGGCGGAAAAGGTCCGCGCTGAGCCCTCGATCAGACGCTGCAGGTCGCGCGCTTCGGTGCCGAGCAGCGCGTTGGTGACCTGGGCGCTGTAGCGGCCGGCGTCGCCGCCGTACTTGAAGGCGCCGTTGAGCGCTTCGGCGCCGGTCTTGCCTTTCACCTCGGGCAGCTGCGTTTCGTCATCCGCCGCGGTCGGTTTGCCGTTCAGCGCCTTGCCGTAGCTCTCGAGCAGGCGACTGAGGTCGGCGCGCACCGGCGACTGCAGCGCGGTCAGGACTTCGTCGAGCTGGACCGCGGTCGAGGTGCGGCTGACCGGGATCGTGCCGCCGCTGTCCAGTTCCGGCGCGCTGGGGCTGCCGGGGTCGAGTTCGATGAAGAAGTTGCCCTCGAGGAAGATCCGCGGCCGAATCGCGGCGAAGGCATCGTCGTGGATCGGGCGGCCGCTGCCGTCGACGGTGAAGGTGACCTTGGTCGCGTCGCCGTCGCGTTCGCTCGAGACCACCTTGCCGACGTCGACGCCGGCGATCCGCACCGGCGAGTTGAGGGCGATGTTGGCCGAGTTGGAGAAGGTCGCGTTGACTTCGTAGCCGTAACTCGTGAAGGGCACGTGGCCGGTGAAGGCGAGGTACGGGCCGACCGTGAAGATGATGATGAAGATGATCGCGATCAGAGCGTTGCTCGGCCGCCACTTGATACGGCTGCCGGTGTTTGCACGCAGGTCTCGCTCGGGAAGGCGGGTCATTCTTCCGACCCTTCCTTGCTGCCCCCACGGGTAGTGGTGCCCCACACCTTCGTATTGCCGATCACGACCTTGCCGGGCAGGTACTTCTCATTGCCGGCTTCGCAGACGTTCGGCTGACCCGGCGCGCCGGTCTGCGGATAGGGGTTGAAGTGGAGGCGGTTTTCACGGCCTGGCCCGTTGGCTGGGGCGGACGCTTGCCCTGACTCGCTGTTGGGGCCTTCGGCCGGTTGGAAGGTGATGAAGTTGAGCCAGTTGCCTTGGCCGTTGCCACCGCTGTTCGCGCTCGCCAGCTGTCTGAAGGCAAGGGTGATGTAGTTGCAGGTCGTCTGCGCCGGGACGATGAACTTGAGCGAAGGCTTCAACACCTTGTTGGTGTCGATCAGCAGATCCAACCCGTTGAAGACACCTGGGGACTGCTGGAACGCCAGCAAGGCTTCCGCGGTCGGTTGCAGCTGGTTGTTGAGGATCGGCGTCGCGTTCAGCGCCGGAACACCGGCGTGCAGCGCTTCGGCGATCACCGGCGAGGTGTCGGCCAAAGCCTTCGCTCCAGGCTGGAAGGCGGTGAAGAAGCGGTCGGAATCACGCAGGAACGGGTTGATCGCGGGTAGGTCGGCGTTGACCGTGTCGAGAGTCGGCGGGCTCTTTTCGATCGTTTCCTGGATGTATGGGCGCGCGACGCGGGCAAACGCGGCGAAGGTCCGGTCGAGGGCGACGAACATGCTCGCCTGGGTCTCCGCCACCGGCGCGATCGTCGCCGAGAGGGCCTCGAGCGCCCGCCAGAAGCCAGCGAAGTCGGTACTCGGCGAGACGATCGCCCGCAGCGCCGGCTGGCCGAATTCGACCGCCCGCCGCAACGAGCCGAGCGCTTCGTTCAGCTGCGGCCCGCGGCCGGCGAGGGCGTTGCCGAAGCCGGCCAGGTTCTGGCGGATCGCGTCGCGAGTCGGTTTGTCGAACATGTCGAAGAACTGGTCGATGTCGACCGGTTCCGGATGCGCAGCGGAGATGGGAATCGTTTCGCCTGCCTTGAAGCCCTTCGAGGAGTCACCGGGGGTGACCTGGAGGAACTTCAGCCCGAGCGCCGACTTCGGCCGAATCATGACCGTCGAGTCGACCGGCAGCGGTTCGGCGTTCTTGTCGAGGCTGAGCGAGAGTTCGGCTGCGACCTCGCCATTTTCGAGCTGGACCGGCACCACCGACTTGACGATGCCGACGCGAACCCCGCCGATCCGCACCTCGTTGCCTTTGACCAGGGCATCGGCGTTCGGCACCCGCGCCTTCAGGTCATAGGTCGAGACGAACGGCAGCCCGTTGTTGGCGTTGTAGGCGAGGAAGACGGCGATGATCACGACCAGCACCGTCACTGCCCCGACCAAGACCGGGCTGCTGGCGATTCCCTGGAGTCCGCTGCGGTTTCTGCTCATTGGCCGAGGAGGTAGTCGAGGAGCGGTTCGGTGCCTTCGGTGCTGGACGCTTCGCCGAGTTCGGCTTCTCCGCCGCGGACTGAGCCCGCCTGACCGATCCCGGTCGAGGGTCCGAACCCGGCACTGGTGCCACCGGTCTTTTCTTCCTGCTGCTGAAGGAGCAGCTTGAACAGCTCGGCGCTGCTGGTCGCCGACGGTTCCGAGTGGTTAGGCCCGTGGAAGCGAGACGCGCAGCCTGATTCGCCGTGCTTATTCGCTTCGTATTCGAGGCAGTTGGTCAAGGTCACCAGCGTGCGGCCGAAATGCCCGTACTGGTCGAACCCGTTGAACGCGCCGGCCGAGTTGTAGATGAGTTCGACCAGCCCGGTCCAGCCGCCGGTCTTGTTGATGTCGGTGAAGAGCTTTGCCAATTCGGTCGTCGGCGAAACTCCGGACCTGGCCAGTTCTCCCGCCTTACGGACGACCGGATCGGTCTGGGCAAAGATCGGGCCTGAGGCTTCGCCAGCGGATCCGAGGCTCTTCAGCGCCACCGTCGTTGCCTCTGAGAACGGGGTCAGCGTCCGGGTCGCGTCGGTCAGCGAGGGAGCCGCGGCGCCGAGATCTTCGAAGACGGGAGTCGCCGCGTCGGAGAAGCCCTTGAGGTTGACCATCGTCGTTCGGAACTCCCGGAGGAATTGTGGGAATTTCTGCAGAGACTCTTCGAGCTGCTCGCCCCGTTCCGCGCTCGCTTCAGCGGCGGCGCCGGAGTTGGCGAGGAACCCAGCGACGTGGGCTCGCTCCCGCGAAAGCGGCCCGAGGATTTCCTCCGAATCACTCGCCAGCTGCGCCAGCTGGTCGCGCTGCGCCGAGAGGATGCCGAACAGGCGATCGACATCGCGCAGCACCGGGTTCGCGCGCTTGACCAGCACTTCGATGTCTTTGCCGCGGCCGGCGAGGCCGGCGCCGAGTTCGTTCAGGATCAGGCGGAAGCGCTGCGCATAGGGCAGCGTGTTGATGTCGTTGATCAGGTCCGGGTCGACGCTGGTCCCGTTGCTGCCCAGCGGCAGCAGGTACTCGCCCTCGCCCGGCCCCGATTCGATCTTCTTCAGCGACGGCGGTGCCGGCGAACCGGGCGCCCGCGGCAAGGTCGGCCGGCAGTCGACGAACTTCTCGCCGATCAGCGACTGCGGGCGGATCAGGCAGGTCGCATCGGAGCGGAAGTCCTGGAAGCTCGGATCCGAGATGTCCATCACGATGATCGCCTTGCCGGGGACCGAGACCGCCTTGCCGTCGCGGTATGCGACCACTTCGCCGGGACGCGAGACGCTGACCGATTCGATCGTGCCGACGTTGGCGCCGGCGATCCGCACCTGCTCGCCGGTGACCATGAAGGCGCCGTTGTCGAAGATCGCCCGCACCTTGTAGCCGCCACTCGCGCTGTCGCCGCCGGAAGCCAGCAGGACGATGACGACAACCGCCGCCACGACCAGACCCGCCGCGATTATCGCCCGGCCTCTCATGGTCCAGGGGGCGCGTCGGCCGGGTCGCATTGGGATGATCCGACTCCGCTCCCGGCGTGGGGCGGATTCACGAAGGGGTTTGACCCGTCGCTTGCTTTCTGGGTTACGCCGCCAGGGCAGGGACGGCGCACCGGGGCTTCGCTGCCGAAGGCGTTCAGCTGTTCGCTTCTGGTGATCGGTTCGAGCGCGCCGGCGTTGTATTTGAAGAGGTTCTGGGCCGAGACGGAGGCGCGGACGTAGTGGCCGTTGCCGTCGTAGTAGCCGGCAGCCGTGCCAAGCCTTCCCAATGCGTTGTAGAAGTCGGGCGTGTAGGTGCGCCACTCGGTCAGGTCCGGCAGGAACGCGGTGATCGCTTCTTCGGAGTGCGGGAATGCCTTTGCGGCCTGGCTCTGGACTTGCGGCAAGACCTTCAGCAGATCAGCGAGATCGTTGCCCTTGCCGGGCCGGTCGACGGTCAGCTTCAGGTTCCGCGTGAAGGGGATGAATTTGGAGAGGACCGGGCGCAGTTCGGCCAGGAACGGCGCCAGGTTCTTGGTCGCCG
This sequence comes from Solirubrobacterales bacterium, assembly GCA_035509895.1. Lineage (GTDB taxonomy): Bacteria > Actinomycetota > Thermoleophilia > Solirubrobacterales > 70-9 > VAYN01. The sequence goes on along the minus strand of DATKIA010000049.1, from coordinate 117,088 downwards.
GCTTCGCCGTGTTGATCAGCGGGTCGAGGTCGTCGAGCGCGGCGCGGAGGTTGACGAAGGTCGTGTTCGACTGCCGCATGAACGGCGGCAGGCGCCGCAGGGTCTGGTCGAAGGCGACGTTCTGATCGGCGATCGCGTTGAACGCCGTGTTGGCGTTGGAGATCGCGCTGGAGAGGGCTTCGCCGCGGCCGGCGACCGCGGTCGTCAGCTTGGCCGAGCTGACGATGAACTGTTCGAACAGGCGCTGGTCGGCGTTGAGTTCGCCGGCGAAGGCGCTGGTCCGGTTGAGGGCGGGACCGAAATACTTGTAGGCGTCGTTCGCCGCTTTGCCCTGGCCGCTGTAAATCGAGGCGTTGCCCTTGATGAAGTCGGCGAGCCCCTTGCGGACCGGGGGCGGGAAGGTGTTGAAGAACTGGTCGATGTCGACCGGCGTCGTCGTCGAGGAAAGGCCCAGCGTGGCGTCGTCGTCGAGCGCCGGGTTGCTGTTCGGCCCGGGGCTGATCGAGACGTAGTGGTTGGCGACCCCGGAGAGCGAGGTGGCGCGGATCACCGCGGTCGTGCCTTCGTGCAGCTCCTGGTCGACTTCGACGTGGACTTCGGCCAGGTTGTCGTCGCTGAGGTCGATGCTTTCGACCGAGCCGACCGGCGAGCCGCCGATCAGAACCTGGTTGTCGGGCACGAGCTGACCCGCGTTTTGGAAGACGAGCGTGTACTGGTGGCCGCCGCCGTTGCTGAGAAAGACGACCGCCAGCACGATCACAACCGCCGCCAGGGCCGCGATGACGGCAATCCGCGCGGGGGTGGTCCCTCGGCCCGGAGCCGAGCTTTTCTCCTCGCCTAAAGGTTTGGCAGCCACGGGTCGTCGTCGCTCTACGTTCCCCGGCCCCTCCGACCCGGTGGAACGGGCGGCACGATCGTATCCGAGCCTCTCCCGCCAAATCCGTGCCCAGCAGGGGCTTAACTGGAAATCAACGCGATACTCTGGCGCCGCGGAGTGGTTAGGGGGGATGGGAGGCGCCTCGCCAATTCGATCCGGAGGAGCGACTCAATGCGTAAACGTTCAACTCTGATCGTGGGCTTGGCCATGGCGGCCATCACCACGATCGTGGCTTCGTCCGCCCTCGCCGGGCCAGTCGGTGCGCCGGTGGCCTCGAGCGACGGAAATTCCCAGGCGATCGGCGCGGTTCTCGCGCCGAAGAAGCTCTACAAGAAGACCTTCACCCCGGGAACGCTCGAAGTGACCACCCAGCTGACGACGACCGCCGCCAGCGGCTTCCCCAGCCCGACCAACCACGTCGTCATCGACTTCGACCAGAACGCCAAAGTCTTCAGCAAAGGGGTGCCCACCTGCAATGCGGCCCTGCTGCAGAACACCTCGACCGAAGTCGCCCTGCAGAAATGCGGCAGCGCCAAAATCGGCGGAGGGACCGGCCAAGCGGTGATCAACCTCGGTGGACGGCTGGTGCCGGCGCCGGCGACCGTGACCGCCTTCAACGGAGTCCCGAAGGGCGGCAAGACGGTCGTCCTGCTCCACACCTACGCGACGACCCCGGTGCAGACGACGCTGGTCCTGACCGGCGTGGTCAGCAACCTCAACAAGGAAGGCTACGGGCCCCGCCTTGACGTCGAAGTGCCGCTGATCGCCGGCGGCCAGGGCGCGCTGACGGACTTCAACGTCAAGATCAACAAGAAATACAAGTACAAGGGCGAGCCAACGAGCTTCATCTACGCCAAATGCCCGGCTTCGAAGAAGCTCAAGCTCCGTTCCACCTTCACCTTCCTCGACGGCCAGACCTCGAACCCGGTCTACACGCAGAGCTGCGCGCAGAAGCCGGAACCGAAGAAGTAGCACCGACGCTCAGAGACCTCGCTCAATAGCTGAACATGAGGCCCTCGCGCCACCGGCGCGGGGGCCTCTTTTTTGCCCCGACCCGGTCTACACGCTGAGCTTCGGAATAACCCGCTTCAGCGGTTTCGGCAGCCACCAGACCTTGTCGCCGAGCAGCAACATCAGGGCCGGTAGGAGGACGATGCGGACGACGGTGGCGTCGAGGATGACGGCGACGGTGAGGCCGATGCCGAGCTGGCTGACCGTTGCGATCGAGGAGCCGGCGAAGGCGATGAAGACGGCCATCATGATCGCCGCGGCGCCGGTGATCACGGCGGCGGTTTTGGCGAGGCCGAACTGGACCGCGGCGGCGTTGTCGGCCTCGCGGTCGTAGTGCTCGCGCATGCGGCTGAGGAGGAAGACCGCGTAGTCGATCGAGAGGCCGAAAACGACGGCGAAGATCATCATCGCGCCGACCGTTTCGACGTAGGAATGGCCTCCCAGGGGCCAGTCGTCGGGCACGTGGAAGAGGATGGTGAGGATGCCGAAGGCGACGCCGACGGTGAGCAGGTTGAGGCCGACGGCGATCGCCGCGAGGGGGATCGCCCGCAGGACCAGGACGAGGACGAGGAAGGTGACAAGGGCGATCGCCGCGATCACGAACGGAATCCGTTCGTTCGTGATCGTGCCGTAGTCGTTGAGCGTGGCGGCACCGCCGCCGACGCCGGTGACGAGGTCCGCTTCTTCCCCCAGGGCCCTGGCTTCGCGGTCGAGCTTTTCGTTGAGGGCAATCGAGCCGTCGGAGTTGAAGGTGTACTTGGAGATGACGAGCACCGAGGCGGCCTGGCCGCTGGTCAGGTCGATCGTTTCGCCGGCGTTGGCGCGTTGGCGCGGCGGCGCCCCGTCAACCGCGGAGAGGACAAAGAAACCGGAGTTGAAGATCCCGGGCGACGCTTCGCGGACCTGCCGCGCCTGGCGGTTGATTCGCTTCTTGCCGTCGAGCACCTGGATGCTGGCTTCCCGCAGTTCGCTCTCGCCCCCCCGCGTTTCTTCGGCCGCTTCGGTGAGTCCCGTCTCGAGCGCTTCGGCGCCGCCGCTGAGCTGGTCGATACCGCCGACCAGAGCTACAGCGGCACCGCTGAGCCGGGTGAGCCCGTCGCCGAGTTCGTTGGCGGCGCCCGAGAGTTTCGCCGCGCCGCCGGCGAGTTTGTTGCCGGCGGCGTGGATTTCGCGCAGGCCTTCTTCCAGTTTCTCCGCCCCGTTGGAGAGCCGCTGCAGCAACACCAGTTCGGACTTGAGGAAGCTGACGATGCGCTCGGCTTCGTCGGTGTCTTCGAGCAGGCGCGCCTGCAGGGCTTCGAGTTCGGCCGGCAGGCCCGCGTATTCGGGCGCGTAGGGGGCACCGCTGACGGGATCGGTGCCGGTCACGGCAGCCGTCGCCCGGCGCACCGCTTCCAGCGCCGCGGTGTAGTTCGGATCGGTCTGGCCGACGGTCATGCCCTGCAACTGCGCGAGGGCCGCTTTCAGCTGCGCTTCCGCTTCCTTGCTGGGAGCGATCAGCTGCGGCAGCTTCGTGTTGGCGTCCGCCGACAGCGCCCGTTCCAGGCGCTGGGTGCTGCGCAGGGCGTTGTGCCGCAGGTTCGGGATCAGCGAGCCGCGAATCGACAGCTTCAGCTGCAGCGCCGCGGTCACCGCCGTCCCCTCCGCTTCCGCCAGCCGCGCCGATCCCTTCGAGAACTGTTCGAGGGCCCCGATCGCACGCACGCTTCCGGCCGTCGCTCGACTGAGGCCGGTCGCGATCTGCTCGGCTCCGTCGCCGGCGCGGTTGGTCCCAAGCGCCACCAGCCCTGCCCCCGCGCTCGCTTCCGAGATCCCGTCCCGCAGTTCGGCGACGCCGCCGGCCGCGGTGCCGAGCTGGTTGCCAAGCCGGCCGAGCTGCTTGACCGCCCCGATGTTCCCTTCCGAGGCGAGCGCGGCGTTGCCGAGTTCCTGCAGCGGTTCGACCCGCTTGGTGATCTGGTCCGGGCCGATCACAACCTGCACCCCCGGCAGCGCCGCCATCTTCCTCTGGAAGGCGCCAAGCGAGTTCATACTGCCTTTGTCCGTGATCGGGCCCTCTTCGTTGACGGCGATGACCTGGAACGGGGCGTCCCAGCCGGGCCCGATCGTGTCGTCGATTTCTTCCACCGCCTGCCGGGCCGGGGCGTCCTCGGCCAGCTCTTCCGGGCTCGGCGGGCCGGTCTTCAGGCCGATTGCGGGCGCCGCCAGGATCAGCAACACGGCGCCGATCGCCGCCGCGATCGGCGCCGGTCGCCGCAGCGCCGCGGTGACGAAGGTCATCAGGCGCGAGCGTTCGCTCGGCGGCTTGCCGATCCGCCAGCGATCGAGGTTGGTGCCGATCAGGGTCAGCAGCGCCGGCCCGACGATCGTCGCGACGGCGACGCTGAGGAGCACGACCATGATCAGGGTCCCCGCCAGCGAGACCAGCAGTGCCCCCGGCAGGATGAACAACGCGACCAGCATCGAGAGCATCAGGGTGCTGCCGGCGAAGACCGTCGTCCGCCCCGCCGTGCGGCGCGTTCGGCGGGCGGCGTCGGCGGGCTCGGCGCCGGCCGCCAGCTCCTCGCGGAAGCGGGAGACCATCAGCAGCGCGTAGTCGACCCCGAGCGCCAGCCCCATCATCGTGCAGACCGCGAGGGCGAAGGCGTCGACGTCGAACCAGCCGGCGGCGAGGTAGAGGATCCCGCGCGAGGCGACGACCGTGACAGCGCCGAAGGCGAGCGGGATCGCGGCCGCGATCGGCGAGCGGAAGACGAGCAGGAGGATGATCAGGAGGAAGGGGAGGGCGATCAGCTCGCCCCGCTCGGAGGCGGCGATCGACTCGTCCTGGAGCGCGCGGGAGATCGTCGCGTAGCCCGACTGCGTTGCCCTTACCGGGGCGTGGATCTGCCGTTCGAGGATCCCTTCGAGCTCCGGCACGGTGTCGTTGACCGCGGTTTTGGTGTCGACGTGGAAGTCGGCGAGGATCAGCGCCCGGTCGGGCTGGGACCGCAGCGGGGCGACGACGCCCCGGTCCCAGGGCGAAAGCGTCGTCACCTTCGGGTCGCGGCGCAGGGCCCGGACCAGCGCCGGGCCCTGGCGGTCGATCGCCTGCGCCGGGCCCTGCAGCAGGATCGCGAACGGCGCCGAGTCGCCGAAATGTTCTTCCAGCAGCTCGTTGCCCTTCGAGGAGGCGGTGCCGGGCACGCTGATGTTGGTGGGGTTGAGCCGCCCCTCGACTCCGGTGCCGATCGCGGCGAGGGCGACGAGCAGCAGCCCGGCGACGATCAGCGTCGCCCAGGCACGGCGGCGCCGGGGGTCCGACCGCCCGGACCGTGACTGTCCCCTGCTCCTCTCCCTTCCCACCCGTGGTAGTTTGGCGGTCAGGGGAACGGTAGGGAGGAAACTATGCAGAAGAATGTGTTAAGGGTGTCCGTGATCGCCGCGGCGCTGTTTGCTGTGCTCGCTGGCACGACGGCGGCGGCGCTTGTACTTCAACTCGGGCCGCTCATCGTCACCACCGACGGTGGCTTTTCGCCGACGACGCTGCCGAAGCACAAGTTCGCGCCGATCAAACTGCACGGCTACGGCAAGATCTCGACCGACGACGGCTCGATCCCGCCGGCGCTCGACGAACTGACGATCTGGTTCGACAAACATGGCGCGGTCGAGACCAAGGGGCTCCCGGTCTGCACCAAGGGGAAGCTGGTCGCGACGACCGTCGCGCAGGCGCGTAGGGCTTGCCCGGATTCGATCGTCGGCGAAGGCTTCGGCGAAGCCACCGTCTACTTCCCGGAATCGAAACCGATTCCGGCGAAGTCGCCGATCACGATCTTCAACGGGCCGAAGAAGAACGGCAACCCGACCGTGTTCGCGCACGCCTACCTCAGCGTGCCGGCGCCGACCACCTACATCGTTCCGGTCGAGATCCAGAAAGTGCACAGCGGCCGCTACGGCTTCAAGACCGTGGCCAAAATCCCGAAGATCGCCGGCGGCTCCGGCGTGCCGAAGTACGGCAGCTTGAAGATCGGCAAGGAATGGACCTTCAAGGGCCAGAAGCTGAGCTACGCCAACGCCAGCTGTCCCGACGGCCACCTGCAGGCGAAAGTCCTGGTCCACTTCCTCGACGGCACCTCGATGCACGGGGAGCTGCTGCGAACCTGCACGGGTAGGTAAGCGATGAAGAGGGTGCCGAAAGCTGTCCTCGCGGCGGTGGCGATCTGCCTCTTGACCGGCGCCGCCGCGGCCTACGCGCTGACCGGCGAATTCAAAAACACCGTGGTCAGCGCAACCGCGACGATGATGCCGCGGGAGCTGCCCGCCCATGGCGGCGCCCCGATCGAACTCAGCAGCATCACCCGGATCAAGAACAAGGACGGCAGCCAGCCGGGGACGCTCTCCAGCATCGTCTTCCAGCTCGACAAGCACGGCTTCGTCGACACCAAAGGGCTGCCGGTCTGCACGATGGCGAAGCTGGCCGAAACGAAGCCGGCGGAGGCACGCAAGCGTTGCGCCGGGGCGCTCGTCGGCACCGGGCTCGGCAAGGCGAAGGTGACGCTTCCCGGCCAGGCGACGGTCGACGTCAGCTCACCGCTCTCCTTCTTCAACGGACCGAAGGTGGGCGGCAAGCCGACCCTTATCGCCCACGCTTACGAGACGATCCCGGCGCCGAAAACGTTGCTGGTCCCGATCGTGATCGAGAAGGTGGCGAAGGGGCGGTACGGATTTGAGGCGAAGGTGACGCTGCCGCCGATCGCCGAAGGCTACGGCTCGGCGACGCTCGCCGAAGCAACCCTGGGACGGACCTTCGAGCGCGGCGGCAAGGAAGTCGGGTACCTCAACGCCTACTGCTCCGGCGGCCGGCTCCAAGTCCACGGCAGCCTCTCCTTCAGCAACGGCGACTTCTTCCCCGCCACGCTGACCTCGCCGTGCCATCTTCCACGCTGAAATTCGCTGCGCTGCTCGGCTGCACGGTGGCAGTACTGGCAGCGACTGCCGCCGGGGCTGCGCTGGTCGCCTACCAGGACCTGGTCCTGCACGCCAACGGCGGCTTTACGCCGCGGACGCTGCCGCGCAGCCACTACGCGCCGATTCAGTTCAAGGGCCATTTCGACATCGACGCCAGAGGCGGCGGCCGCCCGCGAGTGCTGCAGCGTGTCGTGCTCGACTTCGACCGTGACGGACGTCTCGGCGTCGCCGGCCTGCCAACCTGCGCGGCAGAACAGATCGCCAGCGCAAGCGTCGCCGAAGCCCGCCAGATCTGCCGTGGCGCGATCGTCGGCCGCGGCCACGTCGAAGCGCTGATCGAATTCGGCGGCGCCGAGATCCCGGCCAAATCCGACCTGACGGTCTTCAACGCGCCGCCAGTCGAAGGCCACCCCGCGGTCGTCCTCCACGCCCAGACGACGGCGCCGGCGACCCAGACCTTTGCGATCGTCGCGCCGATCGTTCGTCGCCGCGGCGAATACCGCTACCGGGTGACGATCGAAGTGCCAGCGATCGCCGGCGGGCTCGGCTCCCTGACCCATCTCGACGCCGAAATCGGCCGTCGCTACGAGGCCGGCGGCAAGCAGCGCAGCTATGTCTCCGCCCGCTGCTCGGACAACATTCTCCGCACCCGAGGCGGCTTCACCTTCGCCGACGGCACCCTGATCGAAGGCAGCGTCGAAAAGTTCTGCCGGGCCGAGTAGCTCCTATACTTGCCAGCCCCGGGCCGCTAGCTCAACTGGTTAGAGCAGGAGCCTCTTAAGCTCAAGGTTGAAGGTTCGAGTCCTTCGCGGCCCATCTATTCGCCGAGGCCAGTGCCGAGGCCGCCCAGCGGGTTTTCCAGTTTTTCTTTGTTTCCCTGGTTGCCCGAGGCTTTGTTCGCTTCTTCGAGTGCTTTCAGCTGTTTTTCGGCTTCGCCCGAGCGTTTCTTGTATTCGTCGAGCTGGTTTTCGAGGTTTTCGCGTTCGAACTTGCCTTTGGTCAAGGCGATCGCTTCGGCCCTCGTTTTTGCGGCCGCTTCCGGTTCGAAGGCGAAGTACTGGTAGATCGCGAGCGTGCTCAGCGAGTTCAGGCTCGGACGCTGTTTGGCGACGATCGCCGCGGCTGCGGCTGCCGCATCCATGTTTTCTTCGAAGCCCGGCGCGCTCGGTGCGGTTTCGGCGAGGGTGACGAAGGTTGGCGCGATCAGCTGCGCGACGCTCGCGCTCGGGTCGGTGGTGGCTTTCAGGTACTCCGACCAGGTTTCGCTCGCCTTCCGGTACATCTGGACCGTTTCCTGGGTGAGCACGGTCCCTTCCGCGGTGGCTTCGACCAGCTGATTGCCAGCATTGAGCTGCGCCCGGGTCAGCGCCTGGAGCAGTTCGGGGTCTTCCGGGCTTTTCACCAGTTTCCGTTCGATCCGTTCCGCCTGTTCTTCGTAGATCACGGCGCCGTTGTTGCTTTCGCTGCCGCCATCGAACAGCGAACTGATGTTGCCGATGCCGGTGACGAGGAAGAGGCTGAGCCCCATCAGCACCGCGAGAACCGCGTAGACGACTTTGACGACGTTGCGTCGTTTGCCGCGGATGTCGAACAGCATCCGATGCTCTTTTTCGCCTTTAGCCATCGCCTCTACTCCTGGGGCGAGGGCTCGGCCACCCCTCCCCGCTTCTCGCCCGGCCTGCCGAGGACCTTGGCGATCAAGATACTCAACTCAAACAGAACGAGGAGTGGAACCATCTCGATGATCATCGAGACCGGGTCGACGCCGGGCAGCGCCGCCGCGATCACGGCGATCACCAAGTAGGCGTAGCGACGGTTCTGCGTCAGTTGCTCGATCTTGACGATCCCGAGCCGGGTGACGGCGAGGATCACCAGCGGCAGCTGGAAGACCAGCGCTCCCGCCAACATCGTCATCGAGAAGAAGCTGTAGTAGTCCTTGGCCCGAACCTGGATGTTGAACTGGGTGTCGTTGAAGTTGAGCAGGAACTTGACCGCGGCCGGCATCACGACGAAGTAGGAGAAGGCGATCCCGGCCAGGAACAGCGCCGGAAAGAGCAGCAGAATCGGCAGGATCACCCGCTTCTCGCGGGGGCTGAAGGCGGGCAGGACGTAGGCGTAGAGCTGGTAGAGGACGACCGGCAGCGAGAGCACGATGGCGCCGTACGCGGCGACCGTCACCGTCGTCGTGAACGGCTCGGTAACGCCGAAGGTGATCAGCTTCTTGTGGCCGTCAGGCAGCGGCCCCCCGGCGATTTCCAGCAGCAGGTGGTTCTGCCAGAAGCAGAGCGCGAGGGCGACGCCGAAGGCGGCGATGCAGACGATCAGGCGAGCGCGGAGCTCGTCGAGGTGCTCTACAAGGCTGAGGCGATCCTCATGGGAGACCGCTTTGACGCGGCGCGGCATCCCGCTGTGCCTCAGCTGCGATCGTCAGGCTTCTCGGCCGGTGCGCTCACGACCGGAGTCGACTCCGGCGCCTGTGCCGTCGCCTGCGAGGCTTGAAGCGCTTTGGGGTCGTCGTCCTCGTCATCGTCCTTGCGCTCGCCGGTGACCGTCTCTTTGAACTCGCGGATTCCGCGACCGAGGCTGCTTCCCAGCTCCGGTAGACGTTTCGGGCCGAAAACGATCAGGGCAATGATGAGAACGATGCCAATCTCGAGGGGACCAATGTTTCCGAACATTGCCTCCATGGTAACGGGGGGGATCGGCGGCCGGATCAGCGCCAACGCAGGTTTTAGATACCCGTTAGTGGGGTTTTGTCGCTTTTGCGTCGAAGAGGTCCGGATCAAGTCTGCCTCTCCCGGGTTCGATAAGGAAGAAATGCCCGAGCCGACCAACCGCACCCAGGACTTCGCCCACCTGCACATCTGCCCCGAGTGCGGCTCGCCATTGGTGCAGCCGACCTGCTGGGAGCAGGCGGGCGATCGCACCCACTGGCGCGTCTGGCGGCGGTGCCCGGAGTGCGAGTGGGCCTGCCAGGGCGTTCACGGCGAGGACGAAATCGACGCCTTCGACGAGCAGCTCGACCGCGGGGCCCACGAGCTCGCCGACGAGCTGCGGGCACTGGAGCATGCCAACATGTCGGACATGGCCGAAGCTTTCATCGCCGCCCTCGACGCCGACCTGCTCGGCGCCGACGACTTCGCATGAGCCTCGAGGGCGCTGCCGCCCTCGTCACGGGCGCTTCCAGCGGGATCGGCGAAGCGACCGCGCGAGCCTTCGCCGCCCAGGGCGCAGCGGTGGCGCTGTTGGCCCGGCGTGGCGATCGACTCGACAAGTTGGTCGGCGAGATCGAGCTCGCCAGCGGCAAGGCGGTGAAGCTCGAGGCGGACGTCAGCGATCGCGCCCAGGCGGAGGCGGCCGTCGCCCGCGCCGCCGAGGAGCTCGGCCGGCTCGACGTCGTCGTCAACAACGCCGGCGTGATGCTGCTCGGTCCGATCGTCGACGCCCCGGTCGAGGAATGGGAGCAGATGATCGAGGTCAATCTGCTCGGCCTCCTCTACGTCTCCCGCGCTGCGCTCCCGCACCTTCTCTCCGCCGCTGCAGGCGAGCGCGGTGTCGCCGACCTGGTCAACATCTCCTCGGTTGCCGGTCGCGTCGCCCGCCTGGGCAGCGGCGTCTACAACGCGACCAAGCACGGCGTCGGTGCCTTCAGCGAGTCACTGCGCCAGGAGGTGACCGGGCGCCAGGTGCGGATCTCGCTGATCGAGCCGGGCGCGGTTACGACCGAGCTGATCGACCACAACCGTCCCGAGATCCAGGAGATGATCCGCCAGCGCATCGACGGGATCGAAAAACTGCAGTCCCCCGACATTGCCGACGCGATCTCCTACGTCGTCACCCGGCCGCCGCACGTCGCGATCAACGAGGTCCTGATCCGGCCCACCGGCCAGACCGGCTGAGCGGGACCGCCGGGGCGCTCAGCTGTAGCGCTGGACGACGCCGTCGGCGACCAGCGCCAAGAGCTGGCGCTGTTCGGGAGCGAAGCTGGCGCTCTCGAGGCTGCGCTTGCCGGCGTCGACCATCTCCAGAGCCCGGGCGCGGACCGCGTCGAGGGCGCCGGTGGCGGCAATCCGGTCGCAGAGCGCCGTTGCCGACTCGGCATCGAGGCCGTGCAGGTCGACCTCGCGGATGTCGCGGTCGCGGTTGACGGCCTCGATCAGCGGCAAAGTCACGGTGCCGTCGAGCAGGTCGGTGCCGCGGGCCTTGCCGGTTCGCTCCGGTGGCCCGGCAACATCGAGAACGTCATCGAGCAGCTGGAAGGCGAGGCCGACCTCGGAGCCGAAGCGGCGCAGCTCGTCATCGCTGCGGCCGAGCAGGCATGCGCATTCGAACAGCGTCGCCGTCTTCAGCCGGCAACGTTCGAGGTAGCGCTGCTCGGATACATCCAGGTCGAAGGCGTCCTGACGCTGAGCCAGCTCGCCGCGGGCGAGGGCGACGGAAGCGCCGGCGAGGAGGGCTACCGCGCGCGGGTCACCAGCGCCGGCGAGCAGGGCGAAGGCGCGCGCGAGCAGCAGGTCACCGGTCGCAACCGCGCGCACCCGACCCGAGGTGGCGGCCACAGTCGGGACACCGCGGCGCAGCGGTGCCTCGTCGAGGACGTCGTCGTGGACCAGGGTCGCCATGTGGACCAGCTCGATCGCGGCCGCCGCGCGCACTGCCGCCTCGCCGCCGTCGGCGCCGGCGCAGAGCAGGACCAGCATCGGCCGCAGCCGCTTGCCACCGGCGGCCAGCGTCGCCCCCGCGTCCGCACCGAGCAGCTCACCGTGGTCGCCGATCTCCCCCCGCAGCATGTCCTCCACCTCGCCCATCCGCGCCGGCAGCCAGCGGCTGGAGGCGTCGAGGACCGCCGTCACCGGCGGCGGCACGGCCGAGCGTCGCGTCACCCTGGCGTCACCCGCGGATGCCGCTGTGGATCGCGATGATCCCGCCGGCGAGCACCGTGTACCGGATCCGTTCGAAGCCGGCAGCGTCCATCTTCTCGGCCAGCCCCTGCGGGTTCGGGAAGCTGCGGACCGACTGCGGCAGGTACGAGTAGGCCTCGGGATCTTCCGAGAAGGAGCCGAGCAACGGCACGATGCGGTCGAACCAGAACGAGAAGAACCAGGAGAGCGGCGGCCGGGCCGGCTGCGTGATCTCGAGGATGACCAGGCGGCCGCCGGGCTTCAGCACCCGTGCCATCTCGCGCAGCCCACGGTCGAGATCGGCCAGGTTGCGGACGCCGAAACCGACCGTGATCGCGTCGAAGCGCTCGCCGTCGTACGGGAGCTGCAGGGCATCGGCCCACTCGAAGCGAACGCCGGAGGCGCCGCGCTTGGCGGCCTTCTCGCGGGCGAGATCCAGCATCGGCTCGGAGAAGTCGCAGCCGACGACGCGGCCGTCGGGGGCGACGCGCCCGGCCAGCTCAAACGCCAGGTCGCCGGTCCCGCAGCAGACGTCGAGGGCGGAGTCGCCCGGTCCCAACTCGGCGCGCTCGGCGGCGCGCTGGCGCCAGTGGTGGTGGAGGCCGGCCGTCATCACCGAGTTGAGCGCGTCGTAGTGGCCGGCGACGCGGTCGAACATGCGGTTGACCTGACCGGCGAAGTCAGGCGACGTGCGGTTGTCGTTGATCGTGTCCATCAGGTCAGGACATTGTGATGCGCCCACCGCGGGCGCGCTGTGCCACTAATCGAGCGAGGAAAGGAAGTTGGCCAGCTCTTCGATCTTCTTCGGCGGCAGATCGCGGAACGAAGGCATGATGCCGGGGCCGATTTCGACCGAACGGATGATCGCCGCGCGCGGGATCCGCGACGCGATGTGAGTCAATTCCGGCCCGGGGCCGTTGTTGCCGTTCTCGCCGATCTTGTGGCAGGCGAGGCAACCCGAGCCCGCAACGACCTCCTTGCCGGCCTCGTATTGCGGCGCGACCTTCATGTCGATCTCGGTCGGCGGCCCGGCGACGGCACCGGCGTAGGTCAGGTAGCCCATCGCCAGGATCGTCAGGCAGCCGGCGGTCAGCGCAATCGGGCGGCGCTCCGGGCGGCGCTCCGGGTTGCGATCGTAGAACGGCAGCAGCAGCAGCAGAACCATGCAGATCGTCGGGATCCCGATCGTCGCGATCGGGACCAGCTCCGGCGGCTTGATCACGCGCAGGACCTCGAAGAGGAAGAAGAAGTACCACTCGGGACGCGGCACGTAGGTGGTCGAGGTCGGGTCCGCCTTCGGCCCCTGCTCGGCGCCGAGGATCAGCGACATCGCGATGATCACGGCGACGACGATCAAGGCCATCGCCGAGTCCTTGAGAACGGCGTAGGGGAAGAACGGCTTCCCCTTCTTCTTTAAAAGCTCGTATTCCTCGAGGTATGCCTGCTTGTCCGCCGGCTTCACGCGCCCGAGCCTCCATTGGTGGACGGCCCGGCACCGTTGCCCTCAGCACCGGCGTCGAGCTGGGAGACCGGGGTGGCGATCTTCGGCTTCTTGGCTTTGACCCAGGGCGGCGCCGTCGTGCCGAGCTTGACGACGAGGTACATGTGGGCACCGATCAGGGCGATGATCGCGCCGGGTACGAGCAGCATGTGGATCGCATAGAAGCGGGATAACGTCGTCGCCCCGAGCTCGGGTCCGGCGCGTAAGAAGTCGCTCAGGTAGGGGCCGACGATCGGGCCGGTGCCGTTGATGTTGATGCCGACGATCGAGGCCCAGTAGGAGCGCTGGTCGAACGGCAGCAGGTAGCCGGTGAAGGCCATCGTCATCGTCAGGATCAGCAGCACGACGCCGATCACCCAGTTGAGCTCGCGCGGGTACTTGTAGGCGCCGAAGAAGAACGTTCGGCCCATGTGCAGGAAGATCAGGATCACCATCACGCTCGATCCCCACTTGTGCATCCCGTGCACGAGCTGGCCCAGCGGCACGTCGTTGTTGATGTGCGAGATCGAGGCGTAAGCCTGGGTCGCCGAGGGCGTGTAGAACATCGCCAGGAAGACGCCGGTCGTCGCCTGGACGATGAAGGCGAAGAGCGTCGCCGAGCCGAGCGTGTAGAACCAATTGGTCCCCTTCGGCACCTTGCGGTAGAGCATCCCGGTGAGGAAGCCGCTGGCGCCGGTGCGCTGGTCGACCCAGGCGAGGACGTCGGCCGGGGCATCCTTCGCCTGATCGGTCAGCCGGTCCACATGGGTGCGGCTCGGCGGCGGCGAGGACTTGAGGTCGGTCGGCGCCTGTCCCTTGCGGTCTTCGGCGCCCGGCTTGGGCGGTTTGCGCAGGGGCGGCGGGACGACGAAGTCCGGGATTTTCGGAGCGCGCAGTTTCGGCATCAGGGCGGTGGGAAGGTAGAGGGTCGCGGCGGGTAGAGGTATTCCCAGATCCCGCCGGTGAACTCCCCGGGATCACGGGCACGGACCGGTTCCATCTGGTTGGTCACGCTGTAGCGCGGACCAACCTCGACCTGGCCGTTGCGGACCCGGGTCTGGAACTGGTCGAGCGGGCGCACCGGCGGGCCGCCGATCCGCTTGCCCTGGAAGTCGTAGACGCCGCCGTGGCAGGGGCAGATGAAATTGCCGGCCGCCTCGACGAAACGGACCGGGCAACCGAGATGGGCGCAGCGGTTGGAGACGGCGACGTACTTGCCCGCTTCTTCTTCGAGGTCGGCGGAGCTCTTGCGCACGTAGGCGATCGTCTTGCCGGCGTCGCCGATCCCCTCGGTTTCGGTGAAGACGACCTGACGGTAGGTGTCTTCGACGAAGTCGCTGGTCGGGCCGACCGCCTCCCAGCGCTCCTTGCCGCGGTGGAAGATCGGCGCCACCGCGAAGCCGACGGCGGGGAGGATGATCGCGGCGCCGGCGATGCCGCCGAGGCCCTGGGCGGCGATCGTGAACGCGCGGCGCCGGGTCATCGACTCTCCCTCGAAGTAGCCGGGAGGGTCGGGCTTGACCCGCTGCTGGGGAGCCTCCTCGGCTCCGTTCATCTTGTCCGCGCTCTCAGGTGCCACGTGTCTCGCGTTTCAGTCGTCAAGTCTATTGCGTTAAGGACGGCGCCGGCTCTCAGCTGCCGCGCCCTGCCCCGCTACGATCGACTCGAGCGCCGGGGAGCTTATGGAACGGCGGCGCCAGGTGACAGGGAGGTCGAGAGATGCGGTTTCACAGACGCGGTTCGGGAGTTGCGATCGTCGCCATTGCGGCGGCTCTGGGAGCGATGTTGGCAGCCGCGGGAGCGCTGGCCACGACCTCGCCGACGCAGACGCGCGAAGGCTTCGTCGTCCAGGTCGAGCCGATCTGCAAAACGAACACCAAGGCCAACGAACGGATCCTGGCCAACGTCCGTGGATACATCAAGCAGGGCAAGCTGAAGCTGGCGGGAGCGCAGTTCCTGAAGGCGTCGGAAGCGTTCGGAAAGGCCGTCAAGCAGATCGCGGCGGTGCCGCAGCCGACCGCCGACGCGGCGAAGCTGACGAAGTGGCTCGGCTATCTCGACGACCAGACGATGCTGCTGGCCGAAACCGGCAAAGCCCTGAAAGCGGAAAAAAAGACGCGGGCACAGGAACAGATCGTTCGCCTGCGCAACAACGCCAACCTCGCCAACAACACCGTGCTCAGCTTCGAATTCCGTTACTGCAAGATCGAACAATCGCGCTTCACCTGAGTTGGCCCGGCGGGCTCGCTTGCGCCCGAAGGCGCTGGCGGCGGCCCTCGCCTGCGCCGCGCTGCTGGCGGCGCCGGCGGGCGCCGAGGTCGCTCAGAAGAACGGCCTGATCGTCTCCTTCGGCGGCTCGATCTCGCCCCGGTCGCTGCCGCGGACAGGCACGGCGCCGATCGGCGTCACGGTCGCCGGCCGGGTCCGCACGGCGAGCGGCCGGCTGCCGCCGGCGCTGCGCCGGATCTCGCTCGAGATCAACCGCAACGGGGTCCTCGACGACCACGGCCTGGCGGTCTGCCGGCCCGACCAGATCGAGCCCTCGAGCTCCCGCCAGGCCCTGGCGACCTGCGGCAAGGCGCGGGTCGGGGGCGGCCAGGTCACGGGGCGGGTCGTCCTCCCCGATCAGCTCCCCGTTGCCTTCCGCGGCAGGGTCATCGCCTTCAACAGCCGCCGCCCGGACGGCGGACGCGCGATCCTCGCCCACGTCTACACCGGCTCCCCCTTCGCGATCTCGGTCGTCCTCGTCTTCGCCCTCGAAAGCACCTCTGGCACCTTCGGCACTCGCCTCGTCGCGGTCGTTCCGCGGCAAACCCGGAGAGTGCTCCACATCACCGGGTTCCGCCTTCACCTCGGGCGCAACTACTCGCGTGGCGGTCGCCGCCACAGCTACCTCAGCGCCGGCTGCCCGGCGCCCGCTGGCTTTCCCGGCACGACCTTCCCGCTGACGCGGGCCGCCTACTCGTTCGTCGGCGGCACCACGTTGCGCAGCGTCATCGTGCGGACCTGCCACGCCCGGGGCTAACGCCCGGCGACGGCCGCCACGGCGTCGACCCAGAGCTGCGGAACCTCGCCCTCGCGACCCTCGGCATGGAGCTGGGCGCAGCTGCTGATCAGGTCGGAGAGGACCGCGACCGCCTCGGTGTC
This sequence comes from Solirubrobacterales bacterium, assembly GCA_035509895.1. Lineage (GTDB taxonomy): Bacteria > Actinomycetota > Thermoleophilia > Solirubrobacterales > 70-9 > VAYN01. The sequence goes on along the minus strand of DATKIA010000049.1, from coordinate 100,725 downwards.
GCCGAGGGCGGCGAGGCGGTCGAGGCCGAGCGCGTAGAGGTAGTCGCCGGCGAGCAGGCCGAGGTCCTCGTCGTGGCCGGCGAGCAGGCGCGGCTCGCCGTAGTGGAGCAGGTAGCCCTCGCGCACCGCCTCGACGACCAGCGCGTACTCGCCGGGGGCGGCTGCAGCCCGCGGGCCGGCGGCGACGGTCGTGCCGAACTTCGGTGGCGCAGCCGGCTCGACGACGTGCGGGGAGATCGGGGTGGCCTCGGCGCGGAGCTGCTCGGCAAGCGCCTGCAGTGCGTTCATCCGAGCGCCTCGTCCAGTGCCTCGGCGGCCGCTTCGAGGGTGCGGTCGACGCTGGCGTCGGTGTGGGCGAGCGAGACGAACCACGCCTCGAACTGCGAAGGCGGCGGGTAGACGCCGCGGTCGAGCATCGCGTTGCAGAAGCGGGCGTGGGCGGCAGTGTCGCAGGCGCTGGCCGCGGCGAAATCGGTGACCGGGTCGGGGTTGAAGAAGAGGGTGCAGAGGCCCGGCGCCGAGGCGACCTGCAGCGGCCGGTCCGCCGCCAGCTCCGTGAAACCGTCGGCGAGGCGACTGGTGAGGCCACCGAGGCGGGCGTAGGCGTCGGCGTCGAGCGCAGCCAGAGTCGCCAGCCCGGCGGCGGTCGCCAGCGGGTTGCCGGAGAGCGTTCCCGCCTGGTAGACGTCGCCAGCCGGCGCGACCCGTTCCATCGCCTCGCGCGGGCCGGCGAAGGCCGCCGCGGGCAGGCCGCCGCCGATCACCTTGCCGATCACGGTCAGGTCCGGTTCGACCCGGTAAAGCTCCTGGGCGCCGCCGCGGGCGACGCGAAAGCCGGTGATCACCTCGTCGAAGACGAGCAGGGCGCCCGCCTCGCGGGTCGCCTCGCGGAGGAGCTCGAGGAAGCCTTCGGCCGGCGGGACGACGCCCATGTTGGCGGCGATCGGCTCCGCCAGCAGGGCCGCGACTTCTTGCTCGGCGAGGGCCGTGGCGACCGCCTCGCGGTCGTTCCAGGGGACGACCACCGTCCCCGCCGCCTGCGCCGCGGTCACCCCCGGGCTGCCGGGAACGCCCAGCGTCGCCAACCCCGAGCCGGCATCGGCGAGCAGGCCGTCGGAGTGGCCGTGGTAAGCGCCGGCGAACTTGACGACGACCTCACGGCCGGTGAGCGCCCGCGCCAGCCGCACCGCTCCCATTGCCGCCTCGGTGCCGGAGCTGGTCATCCGCACCATCTCGACCGAAGGAAGGCGGGCGACGATCTGCCCGGCGAGCTCTACCTCGGTGGCGGTCGCAGCGCCGAAGCTGGTGCCGCGCTTGGCCGCCTCGATTACCGCCGAGACCACCGAGGGCTCGGCGTGGCCAAGGATCAGCGGCCCCCACGACCCGACCCAGTCGAGGTAGCGGTTGCCGTCGACGTCGACCATCTCGGCGCCATCGGCGTAGTCGATGAAAATCGGGTCACGGCCGATCTGGCGCATCGCCCGCACCGGCGAGTTGACCCCTCCTGGAAGGACCTTCAGGGCCTCGGCGTACAGACCCTCCGAGCTAGGAATGCTCGGCCTCCCAGGCCGCGTACTCGTCGGTGAAATAGTGGAGACGAATCTTCTTGTACTCGGTCGAGGAGTAGAGGGTGGCGCGATCGTCCGGCCCGATCCCGCACTCGGCGGCGATCGAGTCGAGGATCGCGTCGCACTCCTGCTTCGAGCGGCCGTGGGCCATCGTGAAGACGCTGTAGGGCCAGTCAGCGTAGGTCGGCCGCTGGTAGCAGTGGGAGATGCCGCGGAAGGAGGCCATGTGGCCGCCGACCTCGAGGATTTCGTCCTCCGGGACCTTCCAGACCCCCATCCCGTTGGCCGAGAAACCGGCCCGGCGGTGATAGAGGATCGCCGCCACGCGGCGCAGGATCTTGCGGTCGATCATCCCCCGCAACCGCTCCAGGATCTCCTCGGTCGAGATCCCGAGCTCGGCGGCAGCCTCGTCGTAGGGGCGGGCGACGGCGGCCATCGGGCCCTGCAGCGCCTTGATCAGGGCGATGTCGTCCTCGTCGTAGGGCTGCGCTTCGAGCTCGCGCGGGGGGGCCGCTTCGACCGCGCTCGCCAGTGCCTCGGTCCCCTTCTCCATCTCCAGGTTCATGTTGATTTTGAACAGGGTCAGGGTCGGCAGCTCGCGCATCGACTCCGCCCCGGTCTCCTCCATCAGCGCCTCGAGCGTGCCCGACAGGCCGAGCTCCGAATCGGGCGGCGTCGCGATCGTGAACCAGAGGTTGAAGTCGTGAGTGCGCAGGTAATTGTGGGAGACGCCGGGATGGGCGTTGACGATCTGCGCCGCCCGCTGCGGGTTCTCGGAGTCGACTTTGGCCGCGACCAGCATCGACTCGTAGCCGAGCGCGCGGGTGTCGAAGATCGGCGTGATCTCGCGGATGATGCGGCCGTCGAGCAGACGCTGGGTGCGGGCGAGAACGTCGTCGAGGTCGAGTTCCGCCTCCGAGGCGACGAGGGCGAACGGTTCGGGGTCGAGCGGAAAGCTCGACTGCAGCAGGTTCATCAGCCGCTTATCGGTCTCGTCGAGCGGGATCGCCGAGCCGTCCTTGCGGCTGCGGGCCTTCGACTGCGGGGTCTTCACCGAAGCCAAGCTGCAGCCTCCTTCGCGTAGTAGGTAACGATCGCGTCGGCGCCGGCGCGGCGGATCGAGGTCAGAGTCTCGACCACCGCGGCGCGCTCGTCGATCCAGCCGTTGGCGGCGGCCGCCTTCAGCATCGAGTACTCGCCGGAGACGTGGTAGGCGGCGACCGGGGCGGCGGTCGCGTCCTTGACCCGGCTCACGACGTCCAGGTAAGGCGTCGCCGGCTTCACCATCAAGATGTCGGCTCCCTCTTCGAGGTCGAGCTCGGCCTCGCGCACCGCTTCGGCGCCGTTGGCGGGGTCCATCTGGTAGCCGCGGCGGTCGCCGAACTCCGGGGTCGACTCGGCGGCGTCGCGGAACGGTCCGTAGAAGGCTGAGGCGTACTTGGCGCTGTAGGCGATGATCGGCACGTCGGGGTGCCCCTCCTCGTCCATCTGGTAGCGGATCGAGCCGATCCGGCCGTCCATCATGTCGCTGGGGGCGACCGCGTCGGCGCCAGCCTCGGCGTGGGAGATCGCGGTTTTCGCCAGCAGCTCGACCGAGAGGTCGTTGTCGACTTCGGTGCCGCCCTGGCGGAAGACGCCGCAATGGCCGTGCGAGGTGTACTCGCAAAGGCAGACGTCGGTGATCACGACCAGGTCCGGGTGCGCGTCCTTGAGGGCGCGGACCGCCATCTGCACGATCCCCTCGTCGTCGTAGGCGCCGCTGCCGACCTCGTCCTTCGCGGCGGGGATGCCGAACAGCAGCAGGGCCCCGATCCCCGCGGTGGCGATCTCTCCCGCCTCCTCGACCAGGCCGGAGATCGAGAAGCGCTCGATCCCGGGCATCGACGGAATCTCCTCGCGGATGCCCTCGCCGGCGACGACGAAAACGGGCTGGATCAGGTGCGCCGGCGAAAGCTCGGTCTCACGCACGAGGGCGCGGAAGGTGTCGGTCCGGCGCAGACGGCGCAGGCGAGTGGCGGGGAAAGCCATACGGGTTCGATTCTAGGGTTCACCCAATCTCAACGGCCACCTCGGGACCACCCCGGGTACCGTTGAGCGCCGATGGACGGGGCTGCGACAGTCGCGCTCGAGGCGCGGGGGCTGGTCAAGCGCTACGGCGCGCGGGAGGCGTTGCGAGGCGTCAGCTTCGAGGCACAGCCGGGCGAGCTGGTGGCGGTGATCGGGCCCAACGGTGCCGGCAAGACGACGCTGCTCTCGATCCTCGCCGGCATCCTCGCGCCCGACGACGGCGAGGTCGCCGTCGCCCGCGGCGAGGTCGGCTGGGTCCCCCAGCAGGCGGCGCTCTACCGGCGCCTGACCGTCGAGGAGAACCTGCTGCTGTTTGCGCGGCTCGAGCGCCACGAGGATCCGCGCGCCTCGGTCGAGGAGATGCTCGAGCTCTCCGGCCTCGGCGAGCGTCGCAGCGAGATCGTCGCCCGTCTTTCCGGCGGCAACCAGCAGCGGATCAACATCGCGGTCGGCCTGCTCTCGCGGCCCCAGGTGCTGCTGCTCGACGAGCCCAGCGTCGGTCTCGACCCGCGACAACGGGCGAAACTCTGGGAGTTCGTCTCCGGGCTTGCCGCTGTCGGGACGACGGTGATCTTCTCCACCCACGACATCCAGGAGGCCGAGCGCTACGGCCACCGCCTGCTCGTCCTCGCCGACGGCGAGTCGCTCTTCGACGGCGGCCCCGCGGCGCTGCTCGAGGCCGTCCGCGCCGAGGCGCCGGAGGCCGCCGGCCGCGACTTCGAGACCGCCTTCGTCGCCTACCTCCAGCACCGGGGGCACTGAGGCGTGCGCTGGCTGCTGCTCAAGGACCTGCAGATCCTGCGCCGCTCACCGCTGCAGGCGGCGCTGCTCGTCGCCTGGCCGATTCTGATCGCCGTCCTCGTCGGCTTCGCGATCTCCGGCGGCTCGGAGAAGCCGCGGGTCGCCTTCCTCAACGAAGTGCCGGCCGAGAGCCGGATCAGCGTCGGCGGTGAGGGGCTGCCGGCGGCCAACGTCAAGAACCGGATCTGCAAGCGGGTCGAATGCGTCGAAGTCGGCAGCCGCGAGCAAGCGGTCTCCAGGGTCGAATCGGGCGACGTGCTGGCGGCGCTGGTCCTGCCCGCAGATCTGGTCGAGAAGATCAACTCGCTCTCGACCCTCGACCCCGGCACGCCCGAAGTCGAAGTCCTCGTCAACGAAGACGACCCGGTCAAGGCGGAGCTGGTCAAAGACCGGATCGACTCGCTGCTGGCGCAGGCGAACCTGGCGATCGCGCGGCGGATCGCGGTCGAAGGCAGCCGCTACCTGAAGCTGCTGATCGACGGCGGCAACCTGAAGCTGCTCGGCCAGTCGATCCCGATCCTCGGTCTCGGCGCGACGGCACGGATCCTCGCTGCGCTCGAACCGGCGCTGGCGCCGAACCTGCGCGCCTCGCTGCGCGAGGTGATCCAGTTCGCCGACCAGGGGCGCGAAAACCTCAACGTCGCCGGGCCGCTGATCAACCGCCTGGCCCAGCCGATCGTCGTCGACCGCGTCGCCGTCGGCGGCTCTTCGCCGCCGCTGGAAGTCTTTGCGATCGCCGTCGCCGCGACCCTGGCCCTGGCCTTCGTCGTCATCCTGCTCGTCGCCGGATCGCTGGCACTCGAGCGCGAGGAGAACGCCTTCCCGCGCCTCACCCGCGGTCTCGTCTCACGCGAGGCGCTGCTGACCGAGAAGGTCCTGCTCGGGGTCGCGGTCGGTTTCGTGGTGACGATGCTGCTGCTCGCCGGGCTGGAGCTGTTCGTGCCGCTGGAATGGAGCCGGATCGGTCTCTGGCTGGTCGCGATCCTGCTCGGCGGGGCGGCGCTCGGGGCGGCCGGGGCGGCGCTCGGGGCGGCGGCGCGCGAGGTCCGCGCCGTCTCGCTGCTGGCCTTCATGGTCACCCTGCCGGTCGCCCTGCTCTCGCTGGTCCCGGCCGGCACGGTCGGCGGCGGCGTCTACGACGCGATCCGGATCGTCACCGCCTTGTTCCCGTTCAAGCCGGCGCTGCAGGCGATGACCGCGGCGCTCGACTCAGCCGGGCCGAGCATCGGCGAGCCGCTGCTGCACCTCGTCGTCTTGACGCTGGCCTACGGGGTAATCGCGCGGCTGGCGCTGCGGCGCTTCGCGGCGGTGTGAGGGCACGGACGGCGGACGACGCTACTGGCTTTCGGCGCCCTCGTGGTAGCCGCGCGGCAGGTACCAGCGCTGGCACTGGCGGCCGGGGGATTCCGGCGACTTGCCCTCTTCGGTCGAGTTCCCCCAGCGCCCGAACCAGTTCGCCCACGGCCCGAACTCCCTCCATTTGAGATCGGCGAGCGGAGCGCCTTCGCCGTCGGCGTCGTCGGCGATCTCCTGGATTTCGTCGGTCGCCTCGAAGAAGTTCGCGTGCGAGTCGCGGGCGACGTAGATCAGCGGGCGCCCGTCTCGCTTCTTGACCTGGTCCCAGCCCCGCTTGCCGCCGCTGTGGTGCTGGGAGACGGTCATTGCGACCGGCTCACCGTCCCGATAGCCGACCTGGACGAACTCCCAGTCGCCCTCGTGCTTGCCGGCCACCAAGGCGATGACCTTCGGGTTGTAGAGGTACCAGAGCCAGTACTGGATCCAGGTCAGGCCACCGTCCTCGAGTTCGCGCCGGTAACCGACGCCGCGCAGCTCGGGCGGCAGGCTCGTTTCCTGTTCTTCGGGGGTCGGTCTGCCCGGGAAGTTCATCCGGCCGCCCTCGAGCGGCAGCGAACCAAGCTGCACCGGGCCCGAATCTCGGTAGCTCCCCTCCGCATCGGGGCCGGCGTGGCCGGGCGGCGGCAACATCATCGTCGCCGGTACCGCCTCGACGCTCTCGACGGCGAGCGGCTGGAACTTCTCGTGCGAGTCGAGGAGGAAGATCGGGATGCGCTCATCCATGGTCGAGCCGAACCTAGCGTTCGAGCTCGTTCCGAGCAAAAACGCCCGGGGACGCCGAGTCTCAGAGCTCGAGCGGCAGCGAGCCGCCGCGGAGGACCGCGGTGCGGGCGGCGGCGAGGCCCGGGTCAAGGCTCGACTCGACGAAGCGCTCGAGGTCGAGCTCCGGCGCCAACACGTGTCGGACTCGCTCCAGAACCTCGACCTCTCCCAGCGCCCGGAAGCGACGGCCGTCGGACTCGACTGCCGCCAGTGCCACCTCGGAGCCGTCGACGGCGAGGCACCCGTGGCGGCTGACGTAGAGGTCGACCGCCTCGAGCTCGGTGCCGTCTTCGGTGCGGAGCTCGGCGCCACGGAGCTCCTGCAGCTCGTAGTTCGGCTCGGTCCTCGTCAGCAGCTGCTCCTGGCCCGCCGTCGGGTAGGCGACGAAGACCGGGGCGACGGTGCCGAGGCTGCGCTGCAGGGTCGACGGCACCGCGCCGTAGGGAGAGATGTGGGCCGAGTAGACGACGTCGAAATCGCGCAGCCCGGCGCGCAACACCGGCAGCGGCTCGTCGGGCAGCGTCGCCAGCTTGCGGGCCAGCACCGAAGGCGCCGCGTTGGCGCCGTAACAGAGCAGCGGCCGGCGGCCGGCGAGATCGACGCCCTCCGCCGGCAGATCCGAAGTCCTGCTCCGGAGCTGGACGAAGGAACAGAGCGGCGCCTCGTAGGGGTAGGCGATCGCCCGCGCCAAGATCTCGCCCGCATGCCGCGGCTCTTCCACCCGATTGAATCTCGCAGATAGGGTCATTTGACTATGCGGGTCCTCTTCATCGGTGACGTGGTCGGCAGCCCGGGTAGGCGTGGCCTGCGCGACGCGATGCCCGGCTTGCGGGAACGACATTCCCCGGACTTGATCGTCGTAAACGGCGAGAACTCGGCCGGCGGCATGGGGATCACCGAGCGCACGGCCGGCGACATCTTCGCCACCGGTGCCGGCGTCATCACCACCGGCAACCACGTCTACCGCCACCGCGAGGCCTACGAGTACCTCGAACGCGAGCACCTCGTGATCCGGCCCGCCAACTACCCGCAGGGCAACCCCGGCCGCGGCTACACCGTGGTCGAGGCCGGCGGGCTCAGGGTCGGCGTGATCAACCTCAGCGGCGGCGCCGGGCTCAAGGTCGCCCGCTCGCCGTTCGACGCCGTCGATGAGATCCTCGGCCGGATCGAAGCCGATGCCGTCGTCGTCGACTTCCACGCCGAGATGACGAGCGAGAAGGTGGCGATGGGCTGGCACCTCGACGGCCGCGTCGCCGCCGTGCTTGGCACCCACACCCACGTCCCCACCGCCGACGGGCGGGTGCTGCCGGGGGGAACCGCCTTCATCTCCGACGTCGGCATGACCGGCTCCCGCACCAGCGTCCTCGGGGTCAAGCCGGAGCAGGCGCTGGCGTCGCTGATGACGCAGATGCCGACCCGCTTCGAAACGGCGACCGAGGACGTCTGGGTGATGGGCGCCCTGGTCGAGGTCAACCAACAGGGGCTGGCTGATTCGATCGAGCAGGTGATGGTCCCGGCTCCGGAGCCGGCGTCTTAGCGTCCTCCCGGTCGCCGAGCAGGGCCAGCGCCACCAGCAGCAGCGGGTAGAACCAGACCAGGTAGAGGTAGAACCAGTGCTGGAGGGTCAGCTGCACGGCAATGATCAGCGCCGCGCCGAGGGCGGCGACCTGGAGCAGCGACTTGCGGCGCGGGCGAAAGGCGAGCAGCAGCGAGAGCGCCGCGGTGGCGGCGGTCAGGGCCAGTCGCAGCCACTCGATGCCGTTGACCTGGCCCCAGATGCTGAACGGTGAGTCGCGGTCCTGCTGGAACCCGATCGTGCGGTCGTAAAAGGTCTTCAGGCCCGGATCGATCGCCGGCCACAGCATCACGGCGACGCCGGCGAGAGCGAAACCGGCGACGAACAGCAGCGCCGAGCGCCGCTTCGTTTCATAGGTGAGCAGCATCGGCGCCAGCACCGCGGGAACGAACTTGGCGAAGGTGGCGAGGGCCAGCAGCGCGCCGCGGGCGAGCGGGCGGGCGAGGATGACCAGCGTTCCGACCAGGAGCATTGCGACCAGCGAGTCGTTGGAGTTCGACTCCAGGGTGAAGGCGGTGTAGGGGTAGGCGGCCCAGCCGAAGGCGAGGATCGCGGCGAGGCGACGACCGCCGGGCCCGGGGCGGATCCGGAACCCGAGCAGGATCAGCAGCGCGAAGGTGGCGATGTCGAAGGTGATCGCAGCGCCGTGGGCGGCGGGAATGTCGTTCCAGGTCCCGGTCCAGGGCCAGATCAGCTCGAAGGGGACGTAGGCGTAGTAGTTGACCGGGCCGTAGGTGTCGCCCTCGGAGATGTCGTCGGGGAAGTTGCCGTAGATCGCTTCCCCGTGGACGATCCGGTCAGCGCCGACCACGCCTGCGTAGCCGACGTCGACCGCGCCGGAGTCGGCCATGTTGAGCCCGACCCGGAAGCCCATCAGGAACAGCGCCGCGACCAGCAGCCAAAGAGCTGGCCAAACCGGCCGCAGGCCCTCCCCCCGACCGCGGAACCCGATCCACAGTGCCCGCGCCAAGAGGTAGAGCAGTGGCCCGTACTGAAGCGGGACGGAGACGCCGATCTCGCCGAGGTTGAAGAAGACGTGGGAAACGCCGAAGGCGAGCAGGACCAACAGGTCGAGGTTGGCGACCCGGCGCCAGCGGCGCCAGTCGACGAGGCCGATGAGGAAGATCGCGCAGAGCGGCAGGAAGACGTAGGGAGCGTTGAGCTTGTGGCCGAACTGGCCCGAGTAGCCGCGGGCCATCTTCCAGGCGACCTGGTACCCGGTCCAAGACTCCATCACCTTGCCGTCGTGGGAGTCGACGAGGACGAGGACGAGCTCCTTGTCTTCGGCGAAGTAGGCGACCTCCCAGTGGCCGTCGTTCATCGAGGCGCTCGGGGACAGGTCGGGATGCTCCTGGCGCTCGTCGATCACCTTCTGGTCGCGATCCGCCGCTGCGATCGCTTCGGCGCTGGTCACCTTCCCCGGCTCTTCGGGTTCGGGACCGGAAGCCACAGCAGCTGGAGCCAAGACGAGGGCGATTGCCACTACGGCGGCGAGTGGAGCGTGAAGGAGCGCGATCTTTCTCAATTGCTCTCCAGCCCGAAATAGGCGAGGACCGCCGGCGCCACGTCGCGCAGCGTCCATTGCGCGCGCTCGTCCGCCGACTCCGGCCCGCAGCCGACGAACAGCAGCGGCCCGAGCGAGTCGCCCGCGTGCAGCGAGCCGTGGCTGCCGCCGCCGACGTGGCTGTCGCCGCCCCAGTCGACGGCCTCGAAGCCGAGCTCGAGCGAGACGACGAAGTCACCCGCGTGGGGCGCGGTCAGCGCCGACCAGACCCGGGCCAGCGGGTCCGGGTAGGTCTCGCTGCGCAAGGTCCCCGCCTCGATCTCCGCCGCCAGGGCGCCGGGGTCGCCCTCGATCTCCCAGCCGCCGCCACGTAGGTCGGCGACCCCGTCGCCGGGCCGGAAGCGCAGGCGCTCGCCGCGGCGTTCGACCACCGCCCACTCGCCGCCGCTCGCGGGCATCCCCGGCTCCAGCCGGTCGAGCGGCAGCCCGTCGGCGCCCTCGAGGCGGCAGACGAGGTCGACCCCCTCGATCTCCGCCAGCCGCTCCCGAACCTCCTCCGCCTCCGGCCGCTCGTCCTCGGACGGCAGCAGGTAGACGTGGGCGGCGCGGCCGGTCGGGCTGACCGCGAGCTGCGCCAGCTCGGGGCGGTCGTCGGAGGGCTGCAGGACCGACCACTGCGTCGCCAACAGCTCGGCCAGCGGCAGACCGCGGTGGACCTCGGTCTGGGCGTGGTCGGCAACGAGGATCATCGCGTGCTGATCGAGAAAGCGGTCGAGACCCCCGGCCGCCTCGACGAAGCGAGCGAAGCAGGTGTCCGCCTTGGCGATCGACTCGACCGAGGCCTCGGGACCGTGTTTGTGGGAGTAGTTGTCGTTGTCCGGCAACGAGAGCAAGAGGAAGTCGAACAGCTCCCCCTCGGCGAGCTCCGCCGCGCAGCAGGCGGCGTACTCGTCGCGGTTGCCGGGGATCGAGGTCGACTTGCAGGGGACCTCGCGGCTGGCATAGAGGTCACCGTAGAAGAGGTCGGTCGGCCCCCAGGTGTGGTGCTGGAACTTCAGTTTGGTCGCGTCGACGGCGCGGCGCAGAAGACCGTCGAGCGAGACCTCGTGCCGGTGGCGGCCACGGTAGATCAGGAACGGCGTGCAGGCGGTCCGCGCCCCCTCGTCGTCGAGCCGCTCGAACAGGGTCTCGATCTCGGGGCTGAGGTGGGCCAGGTTCATGTTGTAGACGAGGTCGTAGAGGGCGCGGAAGACGCCGAACGCGCGGGTCGCGTCAAGCGAGGACCCGTACTCGACGTAGCGCCGCTCGAGCCGGTGGTACCAGTTCATGCCGCTGATCCAGTGGCGGTCGGCACCGACGCCGGTGACCAGCTCCGAACAGGCGACCGGGGTCACTGAGGGGAAGCTGGAGACGCAGTCGGGAACGAGGACGCCGCGTTCGAGCAGCGCCGCGAAGGTCGGCGCCCGCTCCTCCGCGACCGCGCGTTCGAGCATGTCGGTGCGCAGCGAGTCGACGTAGGTGAGGACCAGCTTCTTGTCGGCGACCGGCATGGCCGGGATCAATGATGGAGCACGCGCGCGCTCGGGCGGCCGGTCGGCGCGGGCAGGGCCCTAGCGCAGGACCCGCAGCCCGGCGTGTTTGCGCTGGGCGCGGCGGTGACGGGAGATCCCAAGCCAGGCGAGGGCGAGGATCACGACGATCACCAGCGGCGCGAAGACGAACGAGATCGCGACCACGATCAGCGCTGCCAGGCCGACCAGGAACCCGAGCGCGCCGGCGCCCGAGCCCTCGCGGCGGCTCGCCCCGTAGACCAGGTCGCTGATCACCAGGCAAGCGGCCGCGGCGCCGACCAGGCCGAGGACGGCGCCAACGATCCCGTTCAGCAGGAAGCCGGCGATCAGGCCGATGACCGCAGCCAGCAGCGTCATCCGCCCGCGGGCGCCGCCATGCGTGCCGGTGGTCCCGGCGAGCATGCCGATCGCGATGCCGATCCCCAGCTCTCGAAGAACGTCCACGTGCGAAAAACTAGCCGTCCGAGCCGTCCGGCGTCGATACGGCACACTTCGCGGATGGCCGAAGTGCCTCAACCGCCCTACCGGCGGCGCGCGCGCGCCAGCACCAGGGACCTGGAGCGTTACGCCGGGCTGTTCGCCGCGCGCACCGCGGTGATGCGTTCCTCGGCGATGCGCGATCTGATGGCGATCACCGCCCGGCCGGAAGTGATCTCGCTCGCCGGCGGCCTCCCCGACACCTCGACCTTCCCGCCCGAGAGCTTCGCCGCGGAGATGACCCGGATCGCCCAGAAGTCGGCGGCGGAGGCGCTCCAGTATGGCCCGACCGAGGGCTTTGAGGAGACCAAGGACTGCATCCTCGAGGTGATGGGAGCCGAGGGGATGCTGCCCGAGCACGACGACGTGATCGTCACCACCGGCGGCCAGCAGGCAATCGATCTGGTCTGCAAGACGCTGGTCGATCCCGGCGATGTCGTCATCTGCGAGGCGCCGACCTATCCCGGCGCGGTCCCGACCCTGACCAGCTACCAGGCCGACGTGATCCAGATCGAGTGCGACCAGGATGGGATGCGGGTCGAGGAGCTGGAGCCGCTGCTCGACCGCCTGCGCGGCGAAGGTCGCCGCCCCAAATTCATCTACTCGGTGCCGACCTTCCAGAATCCCGCCGGGGTGACGATGTCGCTGGCCCGCCGCCAGCAGCTGGTCGACCTGGCCCGCACCCGCGAGCTGCTCGTCGTCGAGGACAACCCCTACGGCCTGCTGCGCTACAGCGGCGAACCGCTGCCGCCGCTCTACCAGCTCGACGGCGGTGACTTCGTCCTCTACATCGGCACCTTCTCGAAGATCCTCTCGCCGGGGATCCGGCTCGGCTGGGCGGTGGCGCCGCCGCCGGTGATGGACAAGATCGTGATCGGCAAGCAGGCGGCGGACCTCTGCACCTCGACCCTGACCCAGTACTTCGTCCGCGAGTACTTCGCCGAAGGCAAGTGGCAGCAGTACATCGAGGAGCTGATCGGGATCTACCGGCGCCGGCGCGACACGATGGTCGCGGCGCTGAACGAGCACTTCCCCGCCGAGGCGACCTGGACCGACCCCGAGGGCGGCCTCTTCATCTGGGCGACGCTGCCCGGCTACATCGATACCAGCGACCTGCTGGCGAAGGCACTGCGAGCTGACGTCGCCTTCGTCCCGGGACAAGCGGCGTTCGTCGCCGAGCGCGGCCGCAACTCGATGCGGCTCAACTTCTCCGGCGTCGACGAGGACGAGATCCGCGAGGGGATCCGCCGGATCGGCAAGGTGATCGACGAGCAGGTCGAGCTCTACGGCGCCCTGACCGGCGAACACCGGCTGCCGAGTCGCGAGCAGACCCCGGCGGAGCCGGCCGAAGAAAACGTGGTGCCGTTCCGGCGCAGCAGCGAAGCCGGCTGAGCGGCCGCTAGGCCGGCGCGCCTAGCTTTCGCCCTGGGCAAAGTCGTCGGGCGTGACCTCGTCGAGGAACTCTTTGAACTTGTCGACGACCTCCTCGGTGTCCTCGACCTCGTGCTCGAACTCGATCGCCGACTCCTCGATCACGTCCTCGGCGGCGAAGATCGGGGCCGAGACCCGGACCGCGAGGGCGAGGGCGTCAGACGGACGCGAGTCGATCTCGACCTCGGAGCCGTTGACCGAGACCGTGATCGAGGCATAGAAAGTGTTGTCGCGCAGCTCGGTGACGGCGACCCGCTCGCATTTGGCGTCGAGGTTCTCGAGCACGTCGGAGAGCAGATCGTGGGTCATCGGTCGCGGGGTCGAAGCGCCCTGCAGCTTCATCAGGATCGCCGCCGCCTCGGGATGGCCGATCCAGATCGGCAGAAACCGGTTCCCGTCGACGGTCTTCAGCAGGACGATCGGCTGCTTGCCGACCATGTCGAAGCTGACGCCGTAAATCTGCATCTGCTGCACGAGAAACGCTCCCGGCCGTGGTTGGACCGCCAAGTATAGGTTGGGGCGACTCCCGATCTATCGGCCGGAAAGTCGCGAAGTTCTTGCAGGTTCGCCCGGGATCCGGCACGTCGTGCGATACCCACGATGCACATCGGCACCTACGATGGCGGCGGTGAAGTCGCCTCGCGTTGATCACGGCCGCAGCTGCCTGACGGTGCCCTCCGGTTGGGACGGGCGGATGGCCTCCTCGTGCCGGTGCGCTTGCCCTTCCAGCAGGCGCAGTAGGAACTCGTCCGCATCGCGACTGAACGCCGCCACCTCGGGACTGGCGAGGGACCAACTCCGAGTCGGGCGACCGCGCCCCGGCGTTTGTTTGTCTTCGCCAACGGCGATTCCCAGCGACTCGAGCTCGGCAAGCCGGCGGGCGATCGTCTGCCGGCTGCCGGGGACCCGTTGTTGGAGGTCCGTCTCCAGGGCTCGACCACCGCTTTTCGTGATCTCCCGCAGCAGGACGTCCGTCAGGTCGTCGGCGAGGATTCGCAGCAGGTGTCGCGTCTGGCGCTCCATCTATTTTTGTCCAACCTATGGACAAAAATAGCGCCTTCATCGCGGCAGAACGCGCCGGGCGGCTTATCCTGACCGTCGGCAGAACGCCTGACCGGGGGGCCCGATGCGGCGCGAGGATCTTCAGGAGCTGCACTACATCACGCATGTCGGCAACGTGCCGTCGATCTGCGAGCGAGGGATCCTCTCTCACCGTCGAGCGGGGGCGATCAAGCACATCTCGGTCGCCCATTCCGAAGTGCAGGACCGCCGAAGGGGGAAGCGCGTACCCGGTGGGCTGCTCCTTCACGACTACGCCAACCTCTACATGACCGCACGTAATCCAATGCTCTACCTGCGTGCCAGGGCCAATGGCCTGGCTGACGAGTTGTGCGTTCTGCAAGTCTCCCAGTCCGTGCTCGACCTGCCGGACGTGGTGGTCACCGACATGAACGCCGCTTCGCCCTACTGCCGTTTCAGCTCAGTCGCCGATGGCCTTGAGGAAGTGGACGCGGAGCGCGTGTTTCGCCACTATTGGACCGAAGGCGACGCGCTCGAGCAGGAACGCTGCAAGAAGGCGAAGTGCGCCGAGGTCCTCGTTCCGGGAAGCGTTGACCCCGGGTGCCTCGAAGGCATCTACGCCGGGACCAAGACCGCGACGGGAACGCTCGAATCGCTCGCCCTCGACCTGGAAATCACTCTGGACGCCGATTTGTTCTTCAACCCATGAGCCCATCCGTCGACATTCGCGAAGGCGACATCTTCAAATCGAAGGCGCAGACGCTCGTCAACACCGTCAACTGCGTCGGCGTGATGGGCAAAGGGATCGCCCTCGGGTTCCGCAAGCGCTTCCCGGCAATGCACGACGACTACGTCCGGCGCTGCGAACGGGGCGAAGTCAGGCTCGGCAGGCCGTACCTGTATCGGCAGGACGCGGGTCCGTGGATCCTCAACTTCCCAACCAAGGACCACTGGCGATCGGTCTCCAAGTTGGCCGACATCGCGACCGGCCTCGACTACCTGGAGGCTCACTACAGCGAGTGGGGAGTCGAGAGCATCGCTGTGCCGCCGCTGGGATCGGGCTTGGGGGGCCTCGAGTGGCAGGTGGTCGGCCCCGCGCTGTACGAGCACCTCGATCGACTTGCGATTCCGGTCGAGCTCTACGTGCCATTCGGGACGCCCCACGAAGAGCTGACCCCAGCGCACTTCCAAGCCTCCCTGCTCGAGGAGGACAGTCGCGAAGGGTTCAAACAGATCGGCCCAGACTGGGTGGCTCTGCTCAGCGTCTTGCAGCAACTCGAATCGCTCTCCTACCCGCCCCCGGTCGGACGCATCCTGTTCCAGAAGCTGGCTTACTTCGCCACCGTGGCCGGACTGCGCTTGGGCCTCGAGTACTCGCGCGGGAGCTACGGTCCGTTCTCCCCTCAGCTGAAGCCGCACGTCACCCACCTGCTCAACAACGGCCTGATCGAGGAGGTCAGGCGCGGGGCAATGTTCGAGGTCAAGCTCGGCCGCACCTTCGACGCCGCGAAGCGAGCGTTCCCTCGCGACCTTTCCCGGTTCCGTCCCCAGATCGATCGCCTCACCGATCTGTTCGCGCGAATGCGGCCGCGGGACGCGGAGGTCGCGGCGACGGTCCACTTTGCGGCCGAGGAGCTTCGCTCCCGCGGGGTCCCCAGGCCGTCGGAGCAGGAAATCGTTGGGGCTGTGATGGACTGGAAGCAGAAGCGGCAGCCGCCGCTCGACCGTGTCGCAGTCGCCGAGTCCGTTCGCGGTCTGAACGCACTCGGCTGGCTGGAGGCGGAGACGAGCGATGACCTCGTCGGCGATCCAGAAATCCAGCTCCTGCACCACTAGAACTCGGACATCGCGGCGGAGTCGATGGGCGATCCTGGATTCGAACCAGGGACCTCGTCCTTATCAGAGACGCGCTCTAACCAACTGAGCTAATCGCCCGGGGACGGCGATGATAGCGGCGGCGGGCAGGCCGGATCGGTCGGCCCTGGCCCCCAAGTGCCTACTTGCCGCGGCGGCGCAGCTCGCGGGCCAGGGCGTGAGCCTCGGCGACGTCGTCGAAGCGGAGCTCGACCGCGAAGCCGTCCTTGCGCGGGCGCACTGTCACCTCGTGCCCGAGGGCGGCCTCGAGTGCGTCGCCGACGGCTTCGAGCGCCTCGGCGATCTCGGGATCGATTGGCGCCTTGCCTCTGTTGACCTTTGGCTGGCTAGCCAGCCGAACCCTGTTCTCGGTTTCCCGGACCGACCATCCCGCCCGCACCGCGTCGCGGCCGAGGCGGCGGCGAACGTCGTTGCCCTGAGCGCCGAGCAGGGCGCGGCCATGGCCCTCACTGAGCTCGCCCGACTCGAGGTGGGCAAGGGTCTCGTCGGGAAGCTCAAGCAACCGAATCAGGTTGGAGACCGCCGGGCGGCTGCGGCCGACCCGGCGGGCCAGCTCCTCTTTGGTCAGGCCCAGGTCCTCGACCAAGGCGGCGCAGGCGCGGGCCTCCTCGACCGGGTTGAGGTCCTCACGAACCATGTTCTCGATCAGCGCCGCCTGCAGCCGCTCGGCCTCGGCCTGGTCGCGGATCACCGCCGGCACCTTGTCGATCCCGGCCTCCTGAGCAGCCCGCCAACGGCGCTCGCCGGCGACCAGCTCGTAGCTGCCGTCGGCGAGCGGGCGAACCAGCAGGGGTTGGACGACGCCGCTGGCCTTGATCGACTCGGCGAGGGCGGTCAGCGCCTCGGGGTCGAACGTCTTCCGTGGCTGGTTCGGGTTCGGTTTGACCAGGGTGACCGGCAGCTCACGCAGCTCGCCGGCGGCGCCAGCCGCCGATTCGGGCAGGATCGCGGCGAGGCCGCTGCCAAGGCCCGCCCGTTTCTTTTTAGTTCCGCTAGCCACGGTTGGAAAGCTCCTTCGCCAGTGCCCGGTAGGCGACGGCGCCGTGCGAAGTGGGGGCGTGCTCGGTCACTGGCAGACCATAACTCGGCGACTCGGCGACTCGGACGCTGCGGGGGATCACCGTCTCGAAAACCATCTCGGCGAAGTGGTCGCGCAGCTCCGACTCGACGTCCTGGGCCAGCCTGGTGCGCTCGTCGTGCATCGTGATCAGCAAACCCGCCACCTCGAGCTGAGGGTTCAGCTCACGCCTGATCAGGCCGAGGGTTTCGAGGAATTGAACCAGGCCCTCCAGCGCCAAGTACTCGGCCTGGACCGGAACGATCACGCGATCCGCCGCGGTCAGCGCGTTGACGCTGACCGGCCCGAGCGCGGGCGGACAGTCGAGGAAGGTCATCGCGAACCGCTCCCGGACCGGCCCGAGGCGTTCGCGCAGGCGGACGTCGGAACCGTCGATCCGGGGCAGCTCGACCGCCGCGCCGGCTAGATCGCGGCTGGCCGGCACCAGCCACAAATTGTCGGGGCCCGCCGGGCGCGCCGCCTCGGCGACCGAGACATCGCCGGTCAGGCAATCGTAGGAGGAGGGATGAAGATCACGGCCTGCGCCGAGGGCGACAGTGGCGTTGCACTGCGGGTCGAGGTCGGCGAGCAGGGTCTGCTCCCCCGCAGCCGCGGAGCAGGAGGCGAGGTTGACCGCGGTGGTCGTCTTGCCAACGCCGCCCTTCTGATTCGCCACCGCGTAGACCAAGCCCATGTCGGCGCAGACTAGGTGACGGGGCCGCCAGGCGTGGGCGAGGATTTCCCGCAGAGTCACCGATTATCTGCGCGCGTCGGAGGTAGGTCGGATAGCCTGCGGACCGTGTCTCAGAGCAATGACTGGCCGGATTCCCCTGCCGAGCGCGCTCGCGAGCTGGTCGAGGGCGTGCTTGACGAACTCGACCTCGACGGTGAGGTGGAGCTCGAGGAGGACGAGGAGCGAATCGCGATCACCGTCGTCGGCAACGACGACTACGGGCTGCTGATCGGCAAACGCGGCCAGACGATCGACGCCCTGCAGCTGCTCTGCTATCAGGCCGCCTTCCG
Source organism: Solirubrobacterales bacterium (assembly GCA_035509895.1). Lineage (GTDB taxonomy): Bacteria > Actinomycetota > Thermoleophilia > Solirubrobacterales > 70-9 > VAYN01. Next base: position 82,637 of record DATKIA010000049.1, on the reverse strand, counting down.
CGGCATGCGCGAGCGCAAGCGCGTCCTCGTCGACGCCGCCGGCTACCGCGAGCGGCGACGCGAGACGCTCGAGGGCCGCGCCGACCGCGCCGCCGAGCAGGCGCTTTCCAACAACCGCGTCGTCGAGATGGACCCGATGAGCGCCCAGGAGCGCCGCGTCGTCCACGAACGCCTCAAAGATCGCGCCGGGGTCGAGACCTACAGCGAGGGCGATGAGCCCCACCGCTGCGTGGTCGTCGCTCCGCTCGTCGCGGAGTGACCCTGGACCCAACCGCTGCGCTCGACCCGGCTGCCCGCGAAGCGCTGGGCAAGGTCCTCGAGCTGCTGGCAAGCGAGCGCGCCTCGGTCAGTTCGGTAGTCGACGAGCGCGCCTGGCAGGTCCACGTCGCCGACAGCCTCACCGGCCTCGAGATCCCCGAGCTGCGCACAGCGTCCCGGATCGCCGACGTCGGGGCCGGGGCCGGCTTCCCCGGCCTGGCCCTCGCCGTCGCTCTCCCCAACGCCCATATCGACCTGATCGAGTCCGTCGGCCGCAAGTGCGAGTTCATGGAGCGGGCCACCGATGCAGCAGGAATCAGCAACGCGACGGCCCTCAACACCCGCTCCGAGGACTGGGCCGCTGCAGACGGCCGCGACGCCTACGACGCCGTCACCGCCCGAGCCGTCGGCCGTCTCTCTACCCTAGCCGAGCTCGCCAGCCCGCTCCTGAAGCCAAATGGCGTCCTCGTAGCCTGGAAGGGAAAACGCGACGATGGCGAGGAGACCCAGCTGGAGAGCGCTTCAGAGGCACTCGCAATGGCCCCGGAGCAAATCCTCGACGTAGGCAACCGAGCCGGCTCGAAGCACCGCCACCTCCACGTAATCCGCAAGGTCGGTCCCACGCCGCCCGACCTCCCACGCCGGCCGGGAATCGCCAAGAAGCGCCCCAAGGGCTAGGAGCTACGACGAGGCGGCCACCGGGGCGGCTGTTTCACGTGAAACGCCCCGAACCCCGCAGCTTTCGTTCCCCCGGACCCGAAAACGAATCTCAGCCGAGGTTCCTGGGGGACGAACCCGAGAGGGTCCGGCAAGCCTCCCTCTGTTGCGCAGACGGACCCTCTCGGGTTCGTCCCTCGCTCACCTACCTTCTGCGCTTCTTTCTTTTCGGTGGCGGAGGAGGCGGTTTCGACTCCTTGATCGCCGCCGCCCCAGCCGGAGTCGCCGCCACCGGCACGGGAATGATCCTTTTGATCACCAGTCCCTGGCCAATGGTCCAGACGTTGGTCGTGATCCAGTAGAGGATCAGGCCCGCCGGGAAGCTGAGGATGAAGGGTACGAAGATCAGAGGCAGGACGAACATCATCATCCGCTGGCTTTTGTCGGCCGTGACCGACATGAAGAAGCCTGAGGCGAGCTGGGTGCCGACGTAGAGGGCAATGAGGACGATCAGTTCCGCCCCGGTCGCCTTCGCCGTCAGGTCGTGGATGAAGAGGAATTCGGCCCCGTACTGAGCGCAGTGCCCTGCCTCCGGGCACCCCATGTCCGGCGGCAACTCGTGGCGCAGCGTGTAGAAGAGCGTGATGAAGACCGGCAGCTGCGCAATCAGGGGAATGCAGGAGGCGAACGGGTTGACTTTGTTCTCTTTGTAGAAGCGCATCATTTCCTGCTGCATGCGCTGTTTGTCGTTTTTGTACTTCTCCTGGAGCGCCTTGATCTGCGGCTGCAGCGCCTGCAGCGCGCGCATCCCTTTCAGCTGTTTGTAGGTGAGCGGGATCAGCAGTGCCCGCACCGTCACCGTCAGCGCGATGATCGCGCCGCCCCAGCTGAGGCCGACCTCGTCGTGGAAGAACTGGAGGACCGCGTTGGCAACGTCGATCAGCGGCTGCAGGACGTTCGCGACGGGCAGGATCACGAGTGCGCCTCCCCGTGGTAGTCGGCGGGGTGCACGTGGCCAAGGCCGCGCAGCCTGAAGCGATCGGGCACGGGGTCGAAGCCGCCGTGGCTGAAGGGGTTGCAGCGCAGCAGGCGCCAGCTCCCGAGCAGGAAGCCCCTGATCACGCCGAAGCGTTCCACCGCCTCCACGGCGTAGGCGGAGCAGGTCGGCTCGTAGCGGCAGCGGCGCGGGCGGGCGGGCGAAATCCAGCGCTGGTAGCCCCGGATCGGGGCCAGGGCGATGCGTTTCACGTGGAACGCCCTTTGGGGGTTCCGCTTGCCAGCGCCTCTTCGAGGCACCTGGCGGCGCCGGGGCTGCCGTCGCGATCGACGAGATCGGCGATCTCCGCCCGGGCAACGATGACGAAGTCGTGTTCGCTTGGCAGCTGGTCAGCCAGGCTCCAGAAGGCCTCGCGCAGGGCGCGCTTGACCTTGTTGCGCTCGACCGCGCCCCCGACCTTGCGGCTGACCGAGACGCCGAGCCTCACGTCCTCACGCTCCTCGTCCTTGCGCGGGAAGGTGTAGAGGACCAGGTAGCGGGTCGCATGGGAGGAGCCGTCGCGATACACGCGGTCGAACTCGCCGCTGCGCGACAGGCGACGTCGCTTCGACGCCATCTAGGGCGTGAGGCGCTTGCGTCCTTTGCGCCGGCGTCGCGCCAGGATCGCGCGGCCGCCACGAGTGGCCATCCGCGCACGAAAGCCGTGGGTTTTGGCCCGCTTCCGCTTCTTCGGCTGGTAAGTCCGCTTCATGCCGGCGGAAGTATACGGACGCGGCCCAAATCTTTTCTGCGGGATTTGCGGGGCGCCTGAATCCCTGCCCCGGGGGCGCCGCTATGGTCGCCGGCCAGGTGCCGGATGACTCCTCCAGACAAGAACTCGACGCCCTTTGGCGGGCGACCCAGGACCGGCTGCGAGCATCGGTTCCGGAGTCGACCTACCGGCTCTGGCTGGAGCCGCTGAAGGCAACCGGCTGCGACGATGAGACGCTCTACCTGAGCGCCCCGGAGGGGATCCGGGCCTGGGCCGAGCGACGCTACGCCGGCCTGATCGCGGAAGCCCTCGCCGATTCCGGCACCACCGTTCACCGGGTCAGCTTCGCCGCTGGCGGGATCGGCGAGGAGGTTGAGGCGGCGCGCGTCGACCTCAATCCCAATTACACCTTCGACCGCTTCGTCATCGGTCCCAGCAACCGCCTCGCCCACGGCGCCGCCCTCGCGGTCGCCGAGGCGCCCTCGGAGGCCTACAACCCGCTCTTCCTGCACGGGCCGCCGGGGCTGGGGAAGACCCACTTGCTGGCGGCGATCGCCAACTACCTGCACGCCAACGCCCCCGGACTCAGCGTCCGCTACACGACCGCCGAGTCCTTCACCAACGAGTTCGTCGCCGCCCTCAAATCCCAGGGCAACGACGTCTTCAAGGCTCGCTATCGCGATCTCGACGTGCTGCTGATCGACGACGTCCAGTTCCTCGAGGGCAAGCCCAGCACCGAGGAGGAGTTCTTCCACACCTTCAACGCTCTCTACGAATCGGGCAGCCAGCTCGTCCTCTCCGCCGACCGGATTCCGAGCGAACTCTCGACCCTGGCATCGCGCCTGCGCGACCGCTTCGAGTGGGGGCTGACCGTCGCCGTGGAGCCGCCGAACCTGGCGACGAGGTTGACGGTCCTGAAGCGGCTCGTCCGCGAGTCTGGGGTCGAGGTCACCGACTCCGGTGCCCTCTCCGAGCTCGCCAACAGGATCGACGCCAACATCCGCCAACTGCACGGCGCCCTCACCCGAGTTCTCGCCCACGCCTCGCTGATGGCGAGACCACTCAGCTCCGAGCTGATCGCCGAAGTCGTCCCCCGTAGCCGGGCGCGCCAAGCGACTTCGGTCGAGGAGATCCAGCAGCGGGTTGCCGAGCGCTTCGGCATCTCCCGGGCCGAGCTCGTCGGCTCCAGCCGGGCGGCGACGCCGCTGCGGGCCCGGCAGGTGGCGATCTTCCTCACCCGCGAGATGACCGACCTCTCGCTGCCCCAGATCGGTCGCCTCTACGGCGGGCGCGATCACTCGACTGTGCTCAACTCCCTGCGTCGGGTCGAGGCAGGCATCGCCGAGGACGGTGAGCTTGCCGAGCAGGTCCAGGAGCTCCGCGGCGCAATCCACAACCCTGTGCGCAGCGAGCGCTGACGGCCGACCCCGATGCAAGAATCCCCAGCTTCCCACAACCACTTCCACAACCCGGAAACGGCAGCACCAGGCCAAATCAGCCATGGTTCAGACTCTTTCCACAACCCCTAATCCAACTCGAGAAGGCATTCGACACTTGAAGCTCACGACCAAACGCGAAGATCTCGTCTCCAAGCTCTCAATCGTCTCCAGAGCCGTCTCGACCCGGGCCGCCACCCAGGCCCTGTCTGGCGTTCTCCTCACCGCTGCCGAGGGTCGGGTGACGCTGACCGCGACCGATCTCGACATGGGATTGCAGACCGCTCTCGACGCTGAGATCGAGAGCGAGGGCACGGTCCTCCTGCCGGGACGGTTGCTGGCCGAAGTCGCTCGCTCACTCGGCGACGCGAGCGTGGAGATCGAGGCGCGCGAGGCCGAGCGCGATGTCGAGATCCGCAGTGGCTCCTCGTCCTTCCACCTGCGGGTGCTGCCGGCGGAGGACTTCCCGAAGCTGCCAGCGGCCGAGGGGGAGTCGACGCTGAAGATTCCGGCCGCCGCCCTCGAGTCGAGCATCGAGCTCGTCGCCCGCGCCGCCTCGCGCGATGACATGCGGCCGGTCTTGACCGGCGTCTTCGTTGTCGCCGGCGGCACCGAGATGACGATGGTCGCCACCGACTCCTACCGGCTCGCGGTCAAACGGACCGAGCTCGAGGCCGACCTCGGCGGCGAGATCGAGGCCAACATTCCGGCCCGGGCGCTGCGTGAGCTCGGCCGCATCCTCTCCTCGGAGGGAGCGGAGGAGGCGGTGATCTCGCTGCTTCCCAACCAGGCGATCTTCGAGGCCGGCTCGATCACTTTGAACACGCGCCTGATCGACGGTCAGTTCCCGAACTTCCGACAGCTCCTACCCGAGTCCTACGAGCACGATGTGCGGTTGCCGCGCTCCGAGTTCCTCGACGTCACCCGCCGGGTCAGCCAGCTCGCCCAGCGCAACGCGCCGTTGCGGCTCTCGTTCGCGGCCGGGGAGTTGACCGTCGCCGCCGAGACGCCCGACGTCGGCGATGCGACCGAGACGATGCCCGCAGCCTTCGAGGGCGAGGACCTGGAGATCGGCTTCAACCCCGAGTTCCTCAAGGAGGGGATCGAGAGCGTTGAGGGCGAGGAGATTCTGCTGCGCTTGATCTCGCCGCTGCGACCAGGTCTCCTGCAGCCGGTCGAGAACGAAGACTTCCGCTACCTGGTGATGCCGATCCGGCTCAACGTCTGATGGCCGCCAGACGGACCACCTGAGGTGACGATCCGGTGCTCGTCACCGCGATCGAAGCGCGGCCGCTGCGCAGTCTCGACCAGGTCCGAGTCGAGCTCGGTCCGGGGATAGTCAGCGTCGTTGGGCCGAACGGAGTTGGCAAGACCAACCTGCTCGAGGCGCTTTACTTCGCCCTCACCGGCCGCTCCTTTCGCACCTCCGACCGCCGCGACCTGATCCCGTTCGGCGGCTCGCTCGCCCGCGCCGAGGCCTGGATCCGCGACGAGGACGGCCTCGAGCGCCGGCTCCTCGCCTCGGTCAGCCGCAGTGAGGGCCGCCGCCACCTCCTCGACGGCAGTCCCGCCGACCCGCCGACGATCGCCCGCAACCGGCCCCCAGTCGCCGTCTTTGCCCCGGACCGGCTCAGCCTGGTCAAGGGCCCACCGGCCGAGCGCCGCGCCCATCTCGACGGCTTCGCCGGCGCCCGCTGGCCTTCGCGGACCGAGCTGCGCAAGCGCTACGGCCAAGCGCTCGCGCAGCGCAACGCGCTGCTCTCCCGTCTTGCCGGCGGCTCCGGCAGCCCCACCGCCCTCGATGTTTGGGACGCCGGCCTCGCCGATGCGGCAGCCCCGCTCGTTGCCAGCCGCGAGGAGGCCGTCACCGAGCTGGCCAACCCCTTCTCCACCGCCGCCGCGGAGCTCGGTCTCGAAGGCGGCGCTACGCTCGAGTACGCGCCCCGGGCAGCCGGCTCGGACGAGGAGATCCGCGCCGGCCTCGAGGAGCGGCGCGAGCAGGACATCCGGATGGGCCGCAGTTCCTGGGGCCCGCATCTCGATGAGCTCAAGCTCAACGCCGCCGGGCGTTCACTGCGGCGCTACGGGTCGCAGGGCCAACAGCGGGCGGCGCTCCTCGCCCTGCTCTTTGCCGAGCGCGAGGTCCTCTTGGCCGCCCGTCGGGTAACGCCGCTGTTGCTCCTCGACGACGTGATGAGCGAGCTCGATCCCGGCCGTCGCGAGCGGCTCGTCGCCCGTCTCGACGACGGCGGGCAGGCCCTGATCACCGCTGCCGACGAAGAGTCCTTGCCGCCCCCGGCGCTGCACGCGGTCGTCCGCATGCCACCCCCGCCAGCCCTCGCCCCGGCCACCGCCGCGTGAGCCACCGCCGCGCACCGCGCCAGGCCGGTGCGGCATTTCGCGCCGCCCGTGACCTTGCTGCCCCCCGCACCGGCCTGGCGGCGGTGCAGTCGGCCTGGGCGGAGGCTGTCGGCGAGCGACTTGCGGCGGTCGCGGTGCCGGTTTCCGAGCGCGCGGGAATGCTGACGATCGAGTGCGCCGACAGTGTCTGGACGCAGGAGCTGGACCTGATGCAGGAGCAGCTTTTGGAGCGCTTGCGGGAGACGCTCGGCGAGCGAGCGCCGCAAGCGCTCAAATTCCGCGCAAACCCCGAGCGCTTCTAGACACTACTTATGCACGATTTGCAGGGAATTTGTCTGTTTCCGCGGTTCGTTCCGCGGCGTCGAACTGGTATTCTTATGGCAACTCGTGTAACGCCCCGAGCCGCTTGGAGGAAGCCTTCACGCGCCGGGGCTTTCTGTGTCAACCGGAAGGGACTCATTGCCTGAGAAGAAAGCCAGCGGCGACTCCTACGGCGCCAAGGACATCACCGTCCTCGAGGGCCTGGAGGCGGTCCGCAAACGGCCCGGGATGTACATCGGCTCGACCGGTCCCCGCGGCCTCCATCATCTCGTTTACGAGATCGTCGACAACTCCGTCGACGAGGCGCTGGCCGGGCACTGCGACAACGTCCGCGTCGTCCTCCATCCGGACAACAGCTGCACCGTCGCCGACGACGGTCGCGGGATCCCGGTCGAGACGATGGCGAAAGAGGGCCGCCCGGCGGCCGAAGTCGTGCTCACCGTTCTCCACGCCGGCGGCAAGTTCGGCGAAGGCGGCGGCTACAAGGTCTCTGGCGGCCTGCACGGCGTCGGCTCCTCGGTCGTCAACGCCCTCTCCGAGCGGCTCCACCTTCACATCGAGCGCGACGGCTTCGTCTGGGAGCAGGACTACGAGCGCGGCAAACCGCAGACCGAGCTGGCCAAAGGCGAGAAGAGCGACGGCCACGGCACCACGATCACCTTCCTTCCCGACCTCGAAATCTTCGAAGAGATCGACTTTGACTTCGAGACTCTGGCCGAGCGCCTGCGCGAGACGGCTTTCCTCACCCGCGGCCTGCGGATCGAACTCGTCGACGAGCGCGGCGAGACCAACAGCGTCACCTTCCAGTACGACGGCGGCATCGAGGACTTCGTCCGCCACCTCAATGCCAACAAGGAGACGCTGAACCGCAAACCGGTCTACTTCGAGGGCAGTAAAGACGACGGCGAAGTCGAGATCGCAATGCAGTGGAACAACTCCTACCAGGAGTCGATCTTCAGCTTCGCCAACAACATCAACACCCACGAGGGCGGCACCCACATGTCCGGCTTCCGGGCGGCGCTGACGCGAACGCTGAACGCCTACGCTCGCGCCAAAGGCCTGCTGAAAGAGAAAGACGACAACCTTGCCGGCGAGGACGTCCGCGAGGGTCTGACCGCGGTGATCTCGGTCAAGCTCCACGACCCCCAGTTCGAGGGCCAGACCAAGACCAAACTCGGCAACCCGCCGATCAAAGGCCTGGTCGAGGAGACCGTCAACCGCAAACTGGCCGAGTTCCTCGAGGAGAACCCGCCGGAGGCGAAACGGATCATCAGCAAGACGATCGACGCCGCCCGCGCCCGCGCCGCTGCTCGCAAAGCACGCGACCTGACCCGCAAGTCGGCGCTGGAGAACTCGACGCTGCCGGGCAAGCTCGCCGACTGCACGGTCAAGGACCCGAGCCTGGCCGAGATCTTCGTCGTCGAGGGTGATTCCGCCGGCGGCTCCGCGAAGCAGGCCCGCGATCGCAACACGCAGGCGGTGCTGCCGCTGCGCGGCAAGATCATCAACGTCGAGAAGAGCCGGATCGACAAGGTGCTCGCCAACAACGAGATCCAGGCGCTGATCACGGCGATCGGGACCGGTGTCCACGACGAGTTCAACATCGAGGACGCGCGGTACCACAAGATCGTGATGGCGACCGACGCCGACGTCGACGGTGCTCACATCCGCACCCTCGTCCTCACCTTCTTGTACCGGCAGATGCCGGAGCTGATCAGCGCCGGTTACGTCTACATCGCGAAGCCGCCGCTGTACCGCGTGAAACAGGGGAACCAGGAGACCTACCTGGAGCGCGAGTCCGAACTCGAAGAGCTGCTGCTGCGCGACAAGCTCGAGGAGTTCGAGCTGACCGACGCCAGCGGCGAGAAACGGAAACTGACGGCGGGCCGCTGGCAGGCCTACATCCGGCGCTCGAAAGAGTACGAGGGCTGGGGCTCCTCGCTGCAAGCCGACTTCGGCCACGAAGTGGTGCGCTTTCTCGAGGAGTCGAGCCTGCTCGACGAACAGGTCGCGACGATCGGCGCCGCCCGCGAGGTGCTGGAGCGCAAGGCGGGTCCGAACGAGCCGTTCGACACCGAGGTCCTGGAATCGAGCGATGAGCTCGTGGTCGTCAAGGCGATCGAGCGCAAGAGCGGTCTTGCCCGCACTCACCGGCTGCCGACGCGGCTGTTCGAACATCACGACTACCGCAAGTTCGCCGAGGTCCATGCGGCGTTGCTGAAACAGGTCGGGCGACCGCCGTTCCAGGTTGCCCGCGGAGAGCGCCGCAGCGCAGCGCTGTCGTTCGAGGCGCTGCGCGGCGCGGTGCTGGAGCTGGCCCGCCAGGGCGTACAGCTGACCCGCTTCAAGGGCTTGGGGGAGATGAACGCCAAACAGCTGCGGGAGACGACGATGGACCCGGCCTCGCGGACCCTGGCCCAGGTGACCCTGGAAGACGCGACTGCCGCCGACACGATCTTCTCGATGCTGATGGGCGATCAGGTCGCCCCTCGCCGCGAATTCATCGAGGCCCACGCGAAAGAGGTGAAGTTCCTCGATGTCTGATCTGAACGCTCTGGGCAACGACTCTGAAGGGGAGACGCGCTGATGGCGCTGAACGCTCTCACCGGCAACATCGAGGAGCGCGGCCTCGAGCAGGAGATGCGCTCGTCATACCTCGACTACGCGATGAGCGTGATCGTCGGGCGGGCGTTGCCAGACGTCCGTGACGGGCTCAAGCCCGTTCACCGTCGCGTTCTCTACGCGATGCACGACATCGGCCTGCAGCCGACCCGGCCCTACCGCAAGTGCGCCTTCATCGTCGGCGAGGTGATGGGCAAGTACCACCCGCACGGCGACTCGGCGATCTACGACACGCTGGTGCGGATGGCGCAGGACTTCTCGCTGCGCTACATGCTGGTCGACGGCCAGGGGAACTTCGGCTCGATCGACGACGATCCCGCGGCGGCGATGCGGTACACCGAGGCCCGCCTCGCCCGCCTCGCGACCGAGCTGCTGCGCGACATCGATGCCGACACCGTCGACTTCGGGCCCAACTACGACGAATCGACCCAGGAGCCGCAGGTCCTGCCGGCGCGCTTCCCGAACCTGCTGGTCAACGGCACCTCGGGGATCGCGGTCGGGATGGCGACCAACATCCCGCCCCACAACCTGAGAGAGGTCGCTGGCGCGGTCATGGCCTACATCGACGACCCCGGCATCGACCTGGCCGGGTTGATGGAGCATGTCAAAGGCCCGGACTTCCCCGGCGGCGGGATCATGAGCCGGGAGGGGATCCGCGACGCCTACGCCTCTGGGCGCGGCAGCATTCGGGTGCGCGCCCGTGCCCACGTCGAGCCGCTGAAAGGGGGCAAGGAGGCGATCGTCGTCACCGAGCTCCCGTTCATGGTCAAGAAGGGCGGCGAAGGCGGGCTGATCACCAAGATCGCCGACCTCGCCCGCGACAAGAAACTCGAGGGGATCTCCGACCTCCGCGACGAGAGCGACGAACGCTCCGGCATGCGGCTCGTGATCGAGCTCAAACGGGGCGGGCCGCCGGCCAAAGTCGTACTCAACAACCTCTACAAAAAAACCTCGATGCAGTCGACCTTCGGCGCCAACATGGTCGCGCTGGTCGACGGGGTGCCGCGGACGCTGAGCCTGCTGGAGCTGATCCAGCACTACGTCGAGCACCAGCGTGAGGTCGTCACCCGCCGCACCCAGTTCGAACTGCGCCGGGCCGAGGCCCGGGCCCACATTCTCGAGGGGCTGCTGGTTGCGCTCGACAATCTCGACGCGGTGATCAAACTGATCCGCGGCTCGAAAGACCCAGACGATGCCCGCGACGGGCTGATCGAGAATTTTGAGCTCTCGCGCGAGCAGGCGCAGGCGATTCTCGACATGCGCCTACAGCGCCTGACGGCCCTCGAGGCGGACAAGGTCAGGGCCGAGCACGCCGACCTGATGGAGCGGATCGGCGAGCTGCGAGCCATCCTTGGCGACGAAGCGCGAGTCAAGGCCCTGGTCAAAGACGAGCTCGCCGAAATCGTCGAGTCCTACGGCGACGAACGCCGCACCGAACTGGCCCACTTCGAGGGCGACGTCGGCATCGAGGACATGATCGCCGACCAGCAGATGGTGATCTCGCTGACCGCCTCGGGCTACGTCAAGCGGCTGCCGCTGGCGACCTACCGCCAGCAGCACCGCGGCGGTGTCGGGGTGATGGGGATGAACCTGAAAGAGGACGACTACATCGCCCACCTGCACATCTGCTCGAGCCACGACTACCTGCTCTTCTTCACCAACCGCGGCAAGGTCTACCGGCTCAAGGTCTACGAGCTGCCCGAGGGGCAGCGCACCGCCAAAGGCAGTTCGCTGCGCAACCTGCTGCCGCTGCGCGAAGGCGAGACGGTGATGGCCGTGATCCCGACCCGCGACTTCAAGGAGAACAAGTACCTGGCCTTCGCGACCGCCAAGGGGCTGGTCAAGAAAACCGAGTTCCTCGCCTACAACACCCCGATCCGCGCCGACGGGATCATCGCGATCAAGGTTCGCGACGGCGATGAGCTGGTCCAGGTGCGACTGACCTCGGGCGAAGACGACATCCTGATGGTCTCCCACTCCGGCCACGCCTCACGCTTCTCGGAGCAGCTGGTGCGGCCGATGGGCCGCGACACCAGCGGCGTCAAAGGGATGAACGTCGCCAGCAAGGACAACCGGGTGCTGGCGATGGACATTGCCCGCAACGACACCGAACTGTTCGTCGTCACCGACAACGGCTACGGCAAGCGCACCCCGGTCTCCGACTACCCCGTCAAGGGCCGCGGCACCAAAGGCGTCCTGACCGCGAAGCTGACCGAGAAGAAGGGCGGCCTCGTCGGCGCCCTGATCGTCGCCGAACACCAGGAGCTGCTCTTCATCTCCCAGAACGGCATGGTCCAGCGCACCTCCGTCGGCGGCATCTCCCAGATGGGACGGTCGACCCAGGGTGTGAAGGTGATGAACATCAAGGACGACGATCAGGTCAGCGCCGTCGCGCTGGTGGTCGAGTCGGACAGCAACGACAGCCCTGCGGATGAGGGACCGCCGCCGGAGGAGCTGCCTGAGGTTGAGGTTGGTGGGGCAGGTGCGGACGGCGAGGCGGGCTAGCCTCGTCTACGCCTAGTGCGCCACCCACCACCCCCAAGGTGAACCAAGTTCAGGAAAGTCCCGTACCGCGGACCCGCTTGACCAGCGCCGCGATCAGGTCGTTGAAGCTCAGCCCCGCCGCATCAGCCGCGAACGGCGTCGGCCCCGTCTCGACCAACCCAGGCACGGTGTTGACCTCGAGGATCTGCGGCCCCTCGTTGTCCAAGATGATGTCGACGCGGGCCAGATCCCGGCAGCCGGCGAGCGAGTAGGCGCGGCGGGCGGCGTCTTCGACCGCCTCGCGCTCTTCGGGGGTGAGGTCGGCGACCTTGAGGGTGGCGGCGCCGGTCTCGTAGTGGGCGGTGAAGGTGTAGTAGGGCTCGTCGGTGATGATCTCGACGATCGGCAGCACCCGGGGGTCCTCGGCGGCACCGAGGACGGTGACCGCGAGCTCGCGGCCGGAGATGAAGCGCTCGATCACGACCCGGTCGTCGTAGTTGAAGGCACCGAGGACGGCGGCGGGGAATTCGTCGGAGCGGCTGACGACCTTGATCCCCAGCGAGGAGCCCTCGCGGGCGGGCTTGACGACGAGCGGGAAGCCGAGCTGCCCGGTCAGCGAGTTGAGGGTCTCGCCGGCGCCGAACTCGGTGAAGGCCTCGCGGTTGAAGGAGTGCCAGGGCGGCGTCTTCAGGCCCTCGGCCCGCAGCATCTCCTTGAAGGCGTGCTTGTCGAGGCAGCGGGCGCTGGCATGGACGTCAGAACCGGTGTAGGGGACGTCGAGGATCTCGAGCAAGTCCTGCAGGGTCCCGTCCTCGCCGCCGCGGCCGTGCATCGCGATCAGGACGAAGTCCGGCTTGCGCTCGCCGATCAGGCTGACGAAGCGCTGGTCGGGATCGACGGTCTCGACCGTGAAGCCGAGCTCTTCGAGGGCGGCGGCGGCGAGACGGCCGGAGCGGAGGCTGATCTCGCGCTCCATCGAGCGCCCGCCGTTGGCGACCAAGACCCGGCCGCTCATGCGGCACCCTGCTGTCGCGAGGCGTAGGTCTCGAGCAGGACCGAGTCGAAGGTCCGGGTCGTCGCCCGCCGTTCGGCGCCCTCGGCGAGGGCGATCTCGATCAGCGTCTCGGCGAGCTGCGGGAAGTCGATCCCGACCGGTTCGAAGAGGTAGAAGGAGAACGAGCCGGGCACGGTGTTGGCCTCGTTGAGGACCACCCGCGCCTCGCCCTCCGGATCGAGGACGAGGAAGTCGTAGCGGACGACGCCGAAGAAGCCGAGCGCCCGGTGGGCTGCCTTTGCCGTCTCCTGGATTTGCGCCGTCAGCGAGTCGGGGATCGGGGCCGGGATGATCCGGTCCGCCGCCGCCATCCCAGCTTCCTTCGAGCCTCCGCCCGCCCCCTTGCCCTTACCGCCCGACATGTACTTGTCCTCGAAGTCGAGGACGGAGTTCTCCTCCTTGACCGGCTGCTCGCAGGCAGAGGCGGCGAGCTCGCCCTGGGCGCGGCCGAGGACGGCGCAGTTGATCTCCACCGCCTCGTCGAGCGCCGGCTCGACCAGCACCGCGGTGTCGAGTTCGAGCCCGAGCTCGAAGGCCTCTTCCAGCTCCTCCCGACTCTGGCAACGTGAAACCCCGATCGAGGAACCGAGCGAAATCGGCTTGACGAAGCAGGGCAGCCCGATCTCGCTCTCGACCCGGCCGACCACGCCGACCACGCCGCGGCCGTACTCGCCGCGGCCGACCACCAGGTCCGGGTTGACCTCGATCCCAGCCGCGCGGAAGACGGCCTTGCCGGTCGCCTTGTTCATCGCCGCCGCCGCCGGCCCGACGCCACCCCCGGCGTAGGGGATCTCGGTGTGCTCGAGGGCGCCGAGCAGGGCCCCGTCCTCCCCCCCGGTGCCGTGGATCGCGCAGATCACGGCGTCGAGGCGCAGCATCTGGTCACCGCGCAGGCGCGAGCCCGAGGGCAGCACGAAGCCCGAGCCCTCGGCGCCGCCAAGGCGGAGCTCGCAGGGAACGGCGCCGCGCGGCGGGTCGCTGGTGAAGGCGTCGACGTTCCGGAGCTCATCCCCACTCCAGAAGCGCCCGTCGCGGCCGAGGTAGATCGGCACCACCTCGTGGCGGTCGCCGAGCGCCGCCATCAGCTGCTCGGCGCTGATGATCGAGACGTCGTGCTCGACCGAGGGGCCGCCGAAGCAGACGCCGACCCGCTTCCCCGCTGGGGCCATCAGCGGGCGACCTGGCTCAGGAGCGGTTTCCTCATCAGGTCTGGACGATAGCCGGGGTCTGGCGCTGATAGAGGTCCGGGAGGTCGTTCTCGAAGAGGATCACGTCACCGGCGCGCGAGCTCTCGGCCAGGAGCTGCTGGGCGCCGCTGGAGTCGGCGACGATCCGCAGGCCGTCGGCGGGAAAGCCAGCCGCTTCGAGCCCGCGGCGGATCGGCGCCGTCTGCTCTTCGCCGACGAGGACGACGACATCGCAGACCTCGGCCGCGGCAGCGCCGAAGCGCTCGTTCTCGGCGTCCTGCTGGTCGCCGAGCTCGACCATCCCCGGCGTGACCAGAACCCGGCGCTGGCCCGGATGGGTGGCGAGGACCTCGAGCGCCGCCGCCGCCCCCGAAGGGTTCGAGTTGTAGGCGTCGTCGATGACGACGATCCCAGCGGCGCGGTTGACGATCGTCGAGAGTCGGTGCTCGGGGGCCGCCACCTGCCCAAGCGCCCGGGCGATCTGTTCCGGCGCCAGCCCCAGCTCAGAGCCGACCGTGGCGGCGGCAAGCAGGTTGGCGACGTTGTGCTTGCCGAGCAGCCGCGCCTTGACCGGCACCCGCAGGGTCTCCGCCTCGTGGCGGAGGCAGAGCTGGAAGTGGGTGCGCCCGTCGCGCAGCGCGACCTCCTCGGCCCAGGCGTCGGCGTCGGGGTGCGGCTCAGGAGCGAAGAGCCGCACTGCCGCCGGCGTGCGCTCGGCCGCCCGCCGACAGCGCTCGTCGTCGGCGCGGGTGATGAAGGTGCCGTCGGCGGGCAGCGCTTCGCCCAGCTCCCCCTTCGCCCGCTCGGTCTCCTCCAGGGAGCCGAAGCGCTCGAGATGGGCGGGGCCGATCGCGGTCAGGATCCCGATCCTCGGCGCGACCAGCTCGCAGAGCTCGGCGATGTCGCCACGGCGGTAGGCGCCCATCTCGACCACGAAGGTGCGGTGGTTGGGCCGCAGGTTCTCGTTGATCGTGCGGATCACACCCAAGTAGCTGTTGAAGGAGGCAGGCGTCGGCAGCGTCGGCCCGCCCAGGTCAGCGACCTGGGCAACGCAACCCTTCGTGGTCGTCTTCCCGTAGGAGCCGGTGATCCCGATCACGAGCGGATCGATCTCCGCCAGCTTGCGCCGGGCACGTCGCTCGAAGCGGGCGTTGTCCAGCTTCTGCACCGGCGCCAGCAGCAAGTTGGCCGCTCCGAGCAGCTCCGGCGTGACCACGAGGAGCAGGCTGCCGAGCAGCGCCAGCGCCAGCGCTCCCGCAACCGGATCGGCGACGACGGCGACGACGAAGGCGAGCCCGGCGACGAGCGCGCCGAGCACAACGGCGACGGCAAAGAGGCGGCGCGCTCGTGAGGTGAAGACAAGGGGCTTGATCTGTGGGCGCCCGATCACGCGCCGCGCCCTGATCACAGCCGCCACCAGGGCAGCGATCGCAACCTCGCCGGCAAGCAGGTCGAGGCCGAAGGCGAGCGCGATCAGGTCCCCGGTGAGGAACGCCAGCCCAACGTCGACAGCGCTGAAGCGCTCGTCGCGGCGCGCGACCCAGACCTGCAGCCGCTTCAGCTCATAGTGCTCCTGTTGCAGCAGGTGGAGGAAGAGGTGGGTGCGGGCGACGAGTAGGGAGAGGATCGCCAGATAGCCCGCGCCGAGCGCGATCCACTCGAGCGCGCTCAACGGGCCGGATCCCCGCCCGTGGCTTGGCGCGGCTGCTCGCAGAGGAAGAGGCGCGTTACCTCGGCGAAGCGGCCCGGCTGGTCGGCGTAGGCGAAGTGGCCGGCCCCCTCGAACACGACCAGGGCCCCGTCGGGCAGCAGCTCTGCCATCCGTTCGCCCATCCACAGTGGGGTGTCCTCGTCAATGTCACCCCAGACCAGCAGGCTGGGGACCTTGATCTCGGGCAGCAGCTCGGCGAGGTCCTCGGCGATCACACGGCGGAAGGTTTCGCGCATCGCCGGCGAGGCTTCGGCGTAGTCGGTCGAGGCGACCCGTGAGCGCATCCGGTCCTGCAGCTTGCGTCCCGGCGGCCCGAGCAACCCGATCACGCGGCCGAGCTTGGCGACCGCGACTCGCCGTTTGTACTTCCAGCCCCGTTTCGGTCGCAGCCCGGCGGAGTCGCAGAGGAGCAGCCGCCCGATCAGCTCAGGATGGCCGGCCGCAAGGCAGATCGCGATCGCTCCCCCGCGTGAGTGGCCGATCAGGTGGCAGCGCCCGATCCCCTCGCTGGCCAGCAGCGCGGCGACGAACTCGGCGTACTCTCGCGAGGACCAGGGCTCGGGCGGCTCCGCGGACTCGCCGAAGCCCGGCAGGTCGATTGCGATCATCTCGGTCTCTGCCGCCAGCGGCGCGACGATCGACTCCACCGCCTCGATGTGCGCGCCCCAGCCGTGGAGAACGACGATCGGCAGGTCGCCAGCCTCGCGGGGGCGGCCGCGACGGGCCAGCCGGACGCGCGGCCCAGCCGCATCCGACCAGGACTCGGTTGGCGCTCCCGGCGCGCCGTCGATCGTGGCGTGGTCCTCGGCCATCGCCAAAACCGTAGCGCGGCGCCCCGCTCGATCCCTCGGCCTATGCCGCCTGCGGTAGGTACTGCTGCCAGGCAGTGGGGATCTTCGGGCTCGCGACCTGGATGAAGACCGTCGGCTCGGGCGCCTTCGGGGACTTCTTCGGGTGCATGTGGATCTCACGCGGGAGCCGGTTGCCCTTGCGCCGGTTGCAGCTGGCGCAGGCGGCGACGATGTTCTCCCAGACCGACTTGCCACCGCGCGAGCGCGGGATCACGTGATCGACGGTGAGCCCCGATTTGGTCGAGCCGCAGTATTGGCAGGTCCAGGAGTCGCGGGCGAGGACGGCTCGGCGGGTGATCTTGCGCCGGTGTGCCTCGCGCGGGATCCGCACGTAGTTGACGAGGCGGATCACGTCGGGGCGCTCGAGGGTCATGTGCTCGGAGTGGAGGGCGGCCCCCTCGCGCTGCTCGAGCAGCTCGGCCTTTTCCTTCAGCAGCAGCACAGCGGCGCGTCTCAGCGTGCAGACGTTGATCGGCTCATACGTCGCGTTGAGTACCAGGACGCGTGCCACGATGATCGTGATTGTAGGGGGCCGGCACCCTGATCGGGCGCCCCCGGCCCTTACTGGCCGCTGTACGGTAGGACCGTGCCCCGGCTCGCGCGCGGACGCAAGACCCACCTGACTCAGGAGGAGATCGCGGCCGAGGCGCTGCGCCAGTTCGACGCCGACCAGGACCCGAGCATCCGCAGCCTCGCCGCCGCGCTCGCCGTCGCCCCGACCGCGATCTATCACCACTTCCCCTCGCGCAGCGCGATCGTCGACCCAGGCCGTCCTGGCGGCGATGGTCGACCTCTCCTACTCCGACCCCGAGCGCGACGAGGATCTCTTCGTCGACGGCCTGCGCCGCCTGATCATCAGCTTCGTCCCGGCTTAGCCCGCCCGCGCCCGCTCAGGCGAGCGGGTAGGTGCCGAGAATCCGCACCCTGCCGGCTTTCGAGCGCAGCCCCTCGATCGCGGCGGCGACGAGGTCGTCCTCGAGCACACCCTCGAGGTCGCAGAAGAACATGTAGAGACCGAGCTCCTGGCGCATCGGCCGCGACTCGATCCGGGTCAGGTTGATCCCCCGCGAGGAGAACTCGGAGAGGGCGTCGACCAGCGCCCCGGGGTGGTCCTCGCCGAGCTCGGAGAAGACCAGTGACGTCTTCCACGGCCCCGAGCCACCGGGCTCCGTCCCGTCCGGCGCGATCCAGACAAAGCGGGTGACGTTCGACTTCTCGTCCTCGACGCCTTCGAGCAGGATCTGGCAGCCGTAGACCTCGGCTGCCGCAGCCGCTCCCAGCGCCGCCCACGGCCGCGTCGACTCGCTCACCATCCGCACCGCAGCGGCGGTGCTGCTGACACTGCGCTGTTCGATGTCGGGCAGCGTCGAGCGCAGGAAACGCGAGCACTGGGCCAGCGGCTGCGGGTGCGAGAGCACCGCCTCGACCGCCTCGACCTCGACCCCCTCGCGGGCAATCAGGTGGACCCGCACCCGGTAGTCGTACTCGCCGACGATCGTCACCTTCTCGACCTCGAAGGCGAGCGTGTCGAGGGTGGGTCGCACCGAGCCCTCGATCGAGTTCTCGATCGGGACCAGCGCCAGGTCCGCCTCGCCCCGCTCGACGGCGTGGATCGCGTCGGGGATCGTCGCCGTCCGCAGCGGCTCGAACTCGGCCCGCGCCGAGGCCTCGCGCAGGGCGTCCTCGGTGAAGGTGCCGGCCGGGCCGAGGTAGGCGATCTTCGGCACGGCTATTCGACCGTGACGGTGTAGCTGGCTTTGTTGTTCGTGGCGACTTCCTCGCCAGGAACGGTTTCGACGTCCACTTCGAGCGTCACCGTTCCTTCCGGCGCCGGGGTCAGGGGAATCGAGACCGAGGAGATTTCGCCGGCGGCGATCGATTCGATCGTCCCCTGCAGGGTGTTGCCGCCGTCGACCGAGACCGAGACCTGGACCCCGTTCTCGGTCGATTCGCCCTGGTTCTGGACCTGGACTTCGACTTCCAGCGTTTCTTCGCCGGCGACGATCGCTTCGCCGCCTTCGACCAGTTCGGTGCCGTTGACGCTGGTCCCGATCAGGCCGAGGCCGTGGACGCCTTCGGTGGTCGTCCCGGTGGCGCCGCTGATCGCGCCGAGCGCTTCCGCGACCGCGTCTTCTTCCAGCCACTTGGTGCCGTCGGGGACGAAGGTGCTCTTCGGCACGTCGGAGTCGTCGATCCCGTTGTTGGCGAGGACGCCGTCGATTTCCGGCCGCGCCACCTGTTCGTAGACGACGTCGCTGGCCAGCAGGGTCTGCATCTGGCGGGCGATCGCGGCGGTTGCTTTTGGCGCCCCGGCCTCGCCGAGCGCGGTGCTCATCTTGTCGGCGATTACACCCATCGCGCTGGCGCGCAGCTCGTAGGCGAGCTCCAGCGACCGCTGCGCGTCGCCCATGTCGCCGGGGGCGCTGAGGCCGTCGATCCGCGCCGCGTAGTTGTCCATCGCGCTGCGGTCGGCGTTGACGTCGTTGGTGAACTCGCTGACCGAGAGCCCACCCGGATCTTCGAGTTTGCCGAAGAAGTCTTTGCTGGTCTGTTCGGTCTCCTTGACGATCTGGGAGACGTTGCGGGCGTAATCGCTGAGCGCGCGGTGGGCGCGAGCGTCGAGGCAGCCCTTCACCCCGAGCACGATCAGAATCAGAACGACGAGGCCGCCGCCGAGGGCGAGACCGCGCCGCAGCATGATCTGCTGCCGTTCCGGTCGGCGTTTGGGTCGCGGCCGGCGCGGTGGCCGGCGTGCTGCTGAATCCTCCAAAAGAAGCGGCTCTCCAGACTGGTGGGGGCTGGGCGGAGAGTATGACCATTGGCGGCGCCAAGCCGCGGATAAAGGCCGCAAACGGTGACTTTTTCCCACTTTGGCGGTCAATAATCGGGCGCAGGAAAGCGGGCCGGGCCGGCGAACTTGGAGGAGTTTTGGTCGGCAACGTGGTCCTCAACCGGTTCGTGATCGAGCGTCGCATCGGCAGCGGCGGCTTCGGCGTGGTCTACGAGGCCTGGGACGGCCGCCTCGAGCGCCCGGTCGCGGTCAAGGCGATCGAGCAGCGCGGCGAGGCCGGGCGGCGGGTCTTGCGCGAGGCGCAGGCAGCGGCCCGCCTCAACCACCCCGGCATCGTCACTCTCTACGAGCTCGGCGAGGAGGACGGCAACGCGCTGCTCGTCACCGAGCTGGTCGAGGGCTCGACGCTCTCCCGCCTCGGCGCCGAAGGCGAGCTCTCAGACCGCGAAATCGGCGAGATCGGCGCCGACCTCTGCGAGGCGCTCGACCATGCCCACTCGCGCGGTGTCGTCCACCGCGACATCAAGCCCCAGAACGTGCAGGTGACCGAGGGCGAACCGCGGGCCAAGCTGATGGATTTCGGGATCGCCCGTCTCGCCGACGACTCGCCGCTGACCGCCGCCGGTGACGTCGTCGGCACCCTCGCCTACATGTCCCCCGAGCAGGCCGAGGGCCGTGAGGCCGGTCCCGAGGCCGACGTCTACTCGCTGGCTCTGACTCTGTATGAGTGCTGGAGCGGCGAGAACCCCCACCGCCGCAGCAACCCGGCGGCGACGGCGCGGGCGATCGGCGCCCGCACCCGGCCGCTGCGCCGCCTCCGCCCCGACCTGCCGCGCGAGCTGAGCGAAGCGATCGATGCCTGCCTCGCCCCCCGTCCCAACCGCCGCCTCTCCCTCGAGGAACTCGGCACCGCGATCGAGGACGCGCTCGACGAGCTCTCCGACTACACCGCCGAGCGCCGCTCCCATATCGGCCTCCGCCTCACCGCAATCGCCGCCACCGCGGCCGCCGCAGGTTTCCTGATCGCCGGCCACGGGGCACTACTGCCCTAGGATTTCCGCCAGCTCCTCTGGCGGGAGGGGCTGATTCACCGACCCCAAAAGGAACGATCAAGATCGGTCTCTTCAGCAAACTCGAGTCGGGTATCGAAGGCCTCGTCGAGGGGGTCTTCAGCCGCGCCTTCAGCTCCGAGGTGCAGCCAGTCGAACTGGCGCGCAAACTGGCGAAGGAAATGGATGCCCACAAGACCGCCTCGGTCCAGCGGGTCTACGTCCCCAACGAGTACACGGTCTACCTCTCCAAGCAGGACCGCTCCAAGCTCGAGGGCTACGAGCGCTCGCTCGAGCAGGAGCTCTCCGGCTATCTGCTCGAGCACGCGCGGCGGCGCGGTTACGACCTGCTGACGCGGCCGGTGGTCGATTTCTCGACCGACGAGCGGCTGCGGCTCGGCGAGTTCGGGATCCAGCCGCGGCTGGTGAAGCCACCGGTCCACGAGGGCGAGGCGCCGAAACAGGGCGAAGAGGGCCACACGATGGTCTACTCGGCGGTCCGCGAGCGCGATCGCGCCCGGGTCAAACAGCCCGAGCAGTCGGTGCGGGCGCTGGTCTCGACCCGGGCGGTGGTCTCGCTCGACGACCGCCGCTACGTGCTCGACGGTCCGCGGGCGACGATCGGGCGCTCGAAGTCGGCCGAGTGCGTGCTTGCCGATCCCAACGTCTCCCGCCGTCATGCCGAGCTGCGCCGCTCTGATTCCGGTGACTGGCAGATCGTCGACCTCGGCTCGACCAACGGGATCAAGGTCAACGGCCGCCGCGTCGCCTCCACCCGGCTCAGCCCCGGCGACCAGATCACGGTCGGGACGACGACGTTTCTCTTCGACGTTGAGCAGTAGGACGACTTACGCCATGACGAGACCCAGGGGTCGCCAGGCAAGGACGCAGGGATTCCGAATAGCAACGCTATTTGGAAGACCGAGGACGCAGCATGGCGGCGCCTGGGGCCGTCATTAAGGTGACGGACGCGTGGACTATGACCCGATATCAGTAGCCCTGAAGTTCGGCTTTCTCGCCGTCCTTTTCCTCTTTCTGCTCGTGATCGCGCGCAGCGCGATGAAGGACCTGCGGCGGACGGTCGCCCCTGCGCCCGATGCAACTGGGTTTCACTCCGGGCCGGTGCTTGGCGCCGACTCGCCGCTGGGCGAGGACGCCTGGCTGATCGTCGAGCGTGGCGGCGGCCTTGAGGGCGGCCAGCGCTACGACCTGATCGGCGGCCTCTCGATCGGCCGCTCCAAGGACGCCGACGTGCAGATCGTCGACCGTTACGCCTCCAGCATCCACGCCAGACTTTTCGAACGCGGCGGGCGTTACTACGTCGAGGACATGAACTCGACCAATGGCACCCTGCTGAACGGAGCAACGCTGGCCGGCGAGGCGCAGATGATCGACGGCGACACGGTCCAGATCGGCGACACCGAATTCCGGTTGGAGGTGACCTAGGTGACGCTGCGGATCGACGAGCAGGCCGTCCGCACCGACACCGGCCGCCAGCGCAACGCCAACGAGGACTCGGTCTTCACGCGCTCGCCGCTGTTCGTCGTTGCCGACGGGATGGGCGGCGCCCAAGCCGGCGAGGTTGCCTCCAAAGCGGCGGTCGAGTCGTTTGAGCGCGAGCTGCCGCAGGCGCCGCCGGAGCGGGTTCTCGAGGAGACGATCGAGTCGGCCAACCGGACGATCCACGAGCTCGCCCGCAAGGACCCGAGTCTGGCCGGGATGGGGACGACGACGACCGCGGCGATCGTCGACCTCGAGGCCGAAGAGGTGGCGATCGGCCACGTCGGCGACAGTCGCGCCTACCGCTTCCGCAGTGGCAAGCTCGAACAGCTGACCCGCGACCACTCGCTGGTCGAGGAGATGCGGCGCAAAGGGCAGCTCACCGACGCCCAGGCGGAGGACCACCCGCAGCGCTCGATCATCACCCGCGCCCTCGGCCCCGAGCCCGCGGTCAAGGTCGACGTGCAGACCGTCCCCGCGCAGCCGGGCGACGTCTTCCTGATCTGCTCCGACGGGCTGACGACGATGCTCGACGACGACCACATCGCCCGCCTGCTCGGGCGCTCCTCCTCGATCGAGGCGGCGGTCCGCGCCCTCGTCGACGAAGCCAACCGGGCCGGCGGCCGCGACAACATCACCGTCGTCGCCTTCCGGCTCGAGGACGCCGCCGCGCCGGTGCGGGAGCCGGACGCGTCCGCTCCGACGCCGGCCTCTGAGGGCGCGACCCTGATCGGCTCCTCCGCGGAGGAGGCGGGCCTGACCGCGACCGAGGTCCGCCGCCGCGCCGCCGCCGAAGCGGCCCAGAAACGGCGCGACGAGCTGGCCGCGAAGCCGAAGCGGCGACGGCTGAAGACGGCGGCGAAGATCCTGATCCCGCTGCTGATCGTCGCCGCGCTGGTCTACGGGGCCTGGTACGGCAACCGCCAGGTCTGGTTCCTCGGCACCGACGACGCCGGCCGCGTCGCCCTCTACCGCGGCCTGCCCTACGAACTGCCCTTCGGGATCAAGCTCTACGACGAGCGCTACGCGAGCCCGATCCAGACCGAAGCATTGGTCGGCAAGCGCCGCGACGCGGTCACCGGCCACGACCTGCGCTCACGCGACGACGCGACCTCGCTGCTCGAAGAAATCGAACGCAGCCAGGGTGTGCCTTGAGGTCCTCCGCCCGCAACCGGGAGCTGGTCGCGCTGGTCCCGGTCGCGCTGCTGCTGACCGCGGGCTTCACCGCGGTCTTCGCCCAGGAGGGTTCGAAACTCGGCAACGCCAGCCTGATCTACGGCGCCTATTTCCTCGCCCTCTGCCTCGCCACCCACATCTACCTGCGGATCCGGCTGCCCAACGCCGACCCCTACCTGTTCCCGCTGATGGCGCTGCTGACCGCGATCGGGCTGGTGATGGTCTACCGGATCAACGAAGACCTGGCCCGCGACCAGGCCAACTGGTTCGTTCTCGGCCTCGTCCTCTTCGCGCTGACGATCCAGCTGCTGCGCGACTACGAGGTGCTGGAGCGCTACCGGTACACGATCGCTGGCGTCGGCCTGCTGCTGTTGCTGGCGCCGCGGCTGCCGGGGATCGGCCAGCAGGTCAACGGCGCCTACCTCGGGATCAAGATCGGCCCGCTCGCCTTCCAGCCAGCCGAGTTCTCGAAGATCTGCATCGTCGTCTTCCTCGCCAGCTACCTGCGCGAGCACCGCGAGGTCCTGATCGTCGGCGCCCGCCGCGTGCTCGGCGTCACCCTGCCCCCGCTCAAGCACTTCGGGCCGATGCTGGTCGTCTGGGGCGCCTCGATGTTCATGCTCGTCTTCATCCGCGACCTCGGCAGCTCGCTGATGTTCTTCGCCGCCTTCCTCGCCCTGCTCTACGTCGCCACCGGCCGCTTCTCGTTCGTCGTCATCGGGATGGCGATGTTCCTGGTCGGTGCCTGGTTCTTCGCCGAAACCGTGCCCCACGTCCACGACCGGATCGAAATCTGGCTGCACCCCTACCGCCACCCGCAGGACACCGGCTACCAGATCCTCAACTCGATTTTCGCCCAGGCCGACGGCGGTCTCTTCGGCAAAGGCTTCGGCCAGGGACTGATCACGATCCCCGGCACCGGCAGAGCGCTGCTGCCGGCGGCCCAGACCGACACGATCTACTCGCTGATCGTCAACGAGCTCGGGCTGTTCGGTGCCTGCGGCGTGATCGCCACCTACCTGCTGATCACCGCCCGCGGCTTCAAGATCGCGCTCTTGTCCTCGGATGGGTTTTCGAAGCTGCTGGCGACCGGGCTGACCGCGGTCTTCGCGATCCAGGCCTTCGTCATCATCGGCGGCGTCACCCGGGTGATCCCGTTGACCGGCGTCACCCTGCCCTTCATCAGCTACGGCGGCAGCTCGATCGTCGCCAACTTCGTCCTCCTGGCGCTGCTGTTGCTGATCTCCGACCGCGCCCGGCGCGAGGCGGCTGAGCCGGCTGGCCGCCCCGTTGGCGCCCTGGGGGCGATGGCGTGAACCGGCAGATCATCAAACTCTTCGCCTTCATCGTCGTCCTCTTCGGCGTCCTGGTCGGGTTCACGTCCTACTGGTCCGTCTGGGACGCGAAGGCGCTGAAGGAACAGGACGCCAACAAGCGGCCGCTGTTCGAGGCCCAGCAGATCAACCGCGGCCGCATCCTCGCCGCCGACGGCACCGTGATCGCGGTCTCCAAGCCGAAGGGGCACGGTGCCGATCTGCGCTACGTTCGCCATTACCCCGAAGGCTCGCTCTTCGGCCACCCGATCGGCTACAGCTTCATGGAATACGGCGACTCCGAGTTCGAGCAGTCCCACAACTCCGAACTGATCGGCGAAGAATCGGAATTCAGCACGATCCTCGACGAACTCACCGGCCGCAACCGCGAAGGCAACGACGTCGTCACCAATCTCGACACCGAAGCCCAGCGGGTCGCCCTCGCCGAGCTCGAGGAAGCCGGCTTCGGTGCCGTCGTCGCGATCGAACCAAGCACCGGCGCCGTCAAGGTGATGGCCTCGAACAAGCCCTACGACCCGAACCGGATTCCCGACGAAATCGAACAGCTCTACGAAGACGAGATCGGCAGGCCGCTGTATGACCGTGCCACCCAGGGGCAGTACCCACCGGGCTCGACCTTCAAGGTGGTGACCGCCGCCGCGGGGCTGGAAAGCGGCACGATCACGCCGGAAACGACGATCAACGCGCCCGGCTCGATTCTCGACGAAGGCATCCCGCTGGACAACGACTTCAGCAAAGACTGGGGCGAAATCTCACTCGACACGGCGCTGACCAACTCGGTCAACACCTGGTTCGGGCAGCTCGGGCAAAAAGTCGGCCAGAGTCAGCTGTTCGAGACGATGGAAAAGTTCGGCTTCGGCTCGATCCCGCCGATCGATCTTCCCTCCAACCAGGTGGAACCCAGCGGCGTCTTCTCGGAAGGGAGCCTGCTGCACCGCAACGATCCGGTCGACCTCGCCCGCATGGCGATCGGCCAGGAGCGGCTGCTGGCGACGCCGCTGCAGATCGCGATGGTAGCCGCAGCCGTCGCCAACAAGGGCAAGCTGATGAAGCCGCAGATCTGGAACCGGGTGGTCGATCCCGACGGCCGCACGGTCAAGCACCTCGACCCCTCCGAGTACAGCCAGCCGCTGACCGCCGCCCACGCCGAAGAGCTGACGACGGCGATGGAAGGCGTCGTCAACGAAGGCACCGGCACCAACGCGGCGATCTCCGGCGTCCCCGTCGCGGGCAAGACCGGCACCGCGGAAACGCCCGGCAACCAGGCCTGCGGCGGCGGCGCCGAAGAAAACCAGGCCTGGTTCATGGGCTTCGCCCCGGCCGACGAACCGGAGATCGCAATCGCGGTCTCGGTCGAGTGCACGCCCGAGTTCGGCAACGACGTCGCGGCGCCGATCTTCGCCGACGTCGCCGAAACGATCCTGAACGGCGAATAGAACCCCGGCACCTGGACATGGACAACGGATGAAAGCGAGAGGGGGAGCAGGTGGCTGAGGTCAACGAGGGGAGCGTCGTCGACGGTCGCTACCGGGTGCTGCGCAAACTCGGAGCCGGTGGCATGGCCGACGTCTGGCTGGCCGAAGACCAGCACCTGCAGCGGCAGGTGGCGCTCAAGGTCCTGCATCGCCACTTCTCCCAGGACCGGGAGTTCGTCGCCCGCTTCCAGCGCGAGGCCGAGGCGGCGGCCGCCCTGCAGCACCCCAACATCGTCTCTGTCTACGACCGCGGCGAGATCGACGGCACGAGCTACATCGCGATGCAGTACGTCGAGGGGCCGACCCTGAAAGAGCTGATCGACCGCGGCCTCAGTCCCGAGCAGGCGGTGATGCTGATCCGCCAGGTGCTGGAAGCGGCGCGCGCCGCCCACCGCCACGGCATCGTCCACCGCGACCTGAAGCCGCAGAACGTGATCGTCGACGCTGACGGGAAAGCGCTCGTCACCGACTTCGGCATCGCCCGCGCCGGCGTCTCCGAGATCACCCAGACCGGCTCGGTGATGGGCACGCCGCATTACCTCTCGCCCGAGCAGGCGCAGGGTTACGAAGTCAGCTCGGTTTCGGACCTCTACTCGATCGGCGTCCTCCTCTACGAGGCGCTGACCGGCCGCGTCCCCTTCGAAGGCGAAAGCGCTGTCGCGGTGGCGATGAAACAGGTCTCGCAGACGCCGCAGCGCCCGAGCTCGCTCAACCCGCGGGTCTCGCCGGCGCTCGATGCGGTCGTGATGCGGGCCCTGGAGAAGGAGCCGGGCCAGCGCTTCCAGAGCGCCGACGCCTTCATCGCCGCCCTCGACCAGGCGATGCGCGAACCGGGCTCGGCCTCCGGGACCCAGTCCTTCGCACCGCTGCCGCCGGTCGTCGCGGTGCCGGTCGAGGATGAGGGCGAGGAAGACGAGGGCAAAGGCCGGCGCTGGCTCTGGATCGGCCTCGCGATCGCCGCCATCGTCGGCGTCCTGATCGGGCTGGCGCTGACCCGCGACACCTCGACCGGGGTGCCGAACGTGACCGGCAACCAGCTCAACGTCGCGATCGCCCTGCTCGACCAGGAAGGGTTCCAGGTCGGCCAGATCAGCCGGGTTGAGCGCCCGACCGCGCAGAACACGGTGCTCGAGCAGGACCCGAGTGCTTCGCCGCCAGGCGACGAAGCCGAAGAAGACTGCTCCCTCCTCACCTTCTTCTGCTCGAAGCCGAAGGTCGATCTGACGGTCTCAAGCGGCCCTGGCAGCAGCCCCGTGCCCGGCACCTCCGGGCTCGAAGCCGAAGCGGCGACCGAAAAGCTCGAGGAAGCCGGTTTCAAGGTCACGACCCGGAATCAGGCCTCGGCCTCGGTCGAGGAAGGACTCGTGATCCACTCCGAACCCTCGGGCGGCAGCACCGCGACCAACGGCTCGACCGTGACCCTGTTCGTCTCCAGCGGCCCGAAGCAGGTCCAGGTCCCGGCCCTGGTCGGCAGCCAGCGCGGCGCTGCCGTGGAACGGATCCGCGGCCGCGGCCTGGAACCGTCGGTCAGCGAAGAAGAAAGCTCCTCGGTGCAGCCGGGTCAGGTGATCAGCCAGTCGCCCAGCGCCGGCTCCGACGTCTCCCTTGGCTCAACGGTCTCGATCGTCGTCGCCAGGGCGAAGAAGCTGACCAAGGTCCCGAGCGTTGTCGGCGTCGAACGCCGCGAAGCCGTCGAAGCGATCCGCGAAGCCGGCCTCGTCCCGGTCGTCGAAGAAGAAGAAACCGAATTCGAAGAAGAAATCGGGCTTGTGATCTCGCAGAGTCCCGAAGGGCGCGAAGAAGTCGAACCGAAGTCCGAAGTCGTCCTGATCGTCGGCAAGCGGTCCCAGTTTCCGCTCGAAGAAGAAGAAGGACCGTAAGCTCGTGGTGGCTAGGGTGTTTCGACTGTTGTAAAGCTGAGCGGCGTGTAGGCCCCGCCAGAGCCTTTCACCCTGGCGCTGGCTGTGATCGGGCCTTCGAATCCGACCAGGACGCTGCCGGTGCCAAGGGTCAGGGTTTTGCTCGCTGTGATTTCAGCGTGGCTGAGGTTTGTTGTCGCCCCGTCCGGGATCGCGTTGACGCTCCCGTTGAAGGTCCGTGCCCCGTTCAGGCTGGCCAGAAGGCAGCCTTCGAGCACGAACGTGGCGAAAGGTTCTTTCGGGATCACCGGCGCGAGCTTCAGGCTCATTCCCTGCCCGACCGTGGTGATCTTCAGTTCGGTCGTCGTGATTTTGCCTTCTTTGACGACACAGCCTTTGCCGCCGGTTCCCCCGGCGGTAACCCCGGTGAACTGGATCACGGCCCTGCTTTCAACCGAGTGTTCCACCCCTTCCAGGCGGTTTTCGGTGACCCCGGTTCCCGATACCCCGGTCGCCTGGAGCTGGAGCACGAATTCCGGGGTGAGGGTGGCTTTGATCAGCATGATCGTCGCCGCTTCTGTATTTGCTCCGGTGGTTTCGTTGGTCCAGCGCGTTTCTGTGGATTCGGCGGGCGGGATCGCGACGTGACTGAAGCCGGCATTCGAGCCGACCGCGTCGGCTGCTTTGCAGTGTGCTTTCGAGAAGCCCGGGCCTTTGACTTCCCCTTTCAGGCATGTGAAGGCTGTTGTGCTGTTGCTGGCCTCCGCCGTGGCGGTGGCAGCTGCGCCTAGGACCAGCAGGGCAGAGATCAAGGTGAGGCCTTTGCGCAAAAACATTTGCACAAAAGGATCCTCGTAAAGCTCGGTCTTGTCAACGGGGCTAGTCGATCAGCTTGACGTCGCTGATTTCGATCCCGTAGCTGCCTTCGTCGCCCGGGGTTGGGGCCGCCTTGGTGAACCAGAGGAGGAAGTTGGTGGCGGGGGCGGCGAGGTGGAGTTCGACTTCCTCGTTCTTGTCGGCGTCGGTGACTTCGCCGATCGGTTCGCCCCATTCGGTGACTTCTTCCGGCGGTTCGGAGGCGGTCGCGTAGATCTGTGCGTCCCAGCCCGGCGACGGGGTGTGGATCACCATCACCTTCGGCGAGGCCGGGGAATCGGTGGTCACGTAGAGGCCGACACCCGGGTTTTCCCCGGTCTTGGTCCCGGCGAAGGTTTCGTCGGCGTAGTGCTCGCTGCTCCAGGCACTGGAGAGGTTGCCGTCGACGGCGAGCTGGACCGTGTCGCTGCCCTCCTCGCCGTCGCCGTCTGGGTCATAGTCGGTCGCCGAGGCCAGCGGCACCGTCTTCCCCTTGTCCTTCAGCGCCCCACCACCACCACCCGGGCTCTCGCCACCGCTGATCAGGGTGACTGCCGCGACGGCGCCCGCGCCGATCAGGACGATCAGCGCGATCGCGGCCCAGGACCAGCGGGCGCGGCCCGAGAGCTTGCGCTTCGGCGGCGGCAGGGCGTCGAGGATGCTGGTCGCCTCGCCCGTGCTCGAACCCGCTCGCGCCGCCTCTACCTCGAGCGCGGTCGAGAGGTCGTCGATCATCTCGCCGATCTCCTGGTAGCGCTGGTTCGGGTCCTTCGCCGTCGCCCGCTCGACCACCAGCGCCGCCGCCGCGGAGACCTCCGGGCGCCGTTGCTGGACGTCCGGCAGTTCCTCGTTGACGTGTTTCATCGCCACCCCGACCTGGCTGTCGGCGTGGAACGGAACCTGGCCGATCAGCATCTCGTAGAGGACGACGCCGAGCGAGTAGATGTCGGAACGGGTGTCGACGCCGTGGCCCATCGCCTGCTCGGGGGCGACGTAGTCGGTGGTGCCGAGGACGCGGCCAGTCGCCGTCATCCCGTCCTGCTCGAGCTGGCGTGAGATCCCGAAGTCGGTCAGCTTCGCCCGCCCCTCGGCGTCGATCAGGACGTTCTGGGGCTTGATGTCGCGGTGGACCATGTTGCGGGCGTGGGCGACGGTGAGGCCGCGGGCGATCTCGATCGAGTAGGCGAGCGCCTCCTGGGGGTCGAGCGCTCCGACCCGGGCGATCCGCTGCTTCAGCGTCTCCCCTTCGACGTACTCGAAGACGATGTAGGGGTGGCCGCCGTCCTCACCGGCGTCGATCACGGCGACGACGTTCGGGTGCGAGAGCTTCGCCACCGCCCGTGCCTCTTGCCGGAAGCGCTCGAGCTGGTCGGCCTGCTCGGACATCTCCCGGTGCATGACCTTGACCGCGACGTCGCGGTCAAGCGTCTGGTCGCGCGCGAGGTAGACGGTGGACATGCCGCCGCTGCCGAGCTTCGCCTCGAGCCGGTAGCGACCCGAAAGCACGGTTCCGATCATTTTTGAGCTGGAGGAAGCGGGGTCCATCTAGTCAGGGTCGACATTCTCGACCCTGCGCGGCCCCTTGGCCACTTTGCCGATCCGTCTTGCAACGGGGTAATGCAAGCGCAGCAGGTCGAGTGCCGCCGACTCGTCCCCGGCGGGGACGACGACGCAGAAACCGCAGCCCATGTTGAAGACCTCGTGCATCTCCTCGTCGGAGACGCCGCCGCGCTCCTGGATCAGGGCAAAGACCGGCGGTACCGGCAGCGGATCGTCGATCTCGTAGCCGACCTCGGCGGCCAGTCGCAGCAGGTTGCCGGTGCCGCCGGAGGTGATGTGGGCGAGCCCGCGGACGTCGACCGCGGAGCGCAGCAGCTCGACGATCGGCTTGACGTAAATCTCGGTCGGCTCCAGCAGCTCCTCGCCGAGCGGCCGGCCGAGTCGCCCTTCGGGGTCCTCGTCGAGGCCGATCCCGGCCAGCGCCGAGCGGGCCAGGGTGTAGCCGTTGGAGTGGATGCCGCTCGAGGGCAGGCCGATGACGACGTCGCCGGGCGCGACGGCGGAGCCGTCGATGATCGCATCGAGGGCGACGGTGCCGAAGCAGGCGCCGGAGACGTCGACGCCCCGCACCAGGTCGCCGAGCTGGGCGAGCTCGCCGCCGGGGATCTCGACCCCGGCCAGCTCGGCGCCGCGGGCGAGGCCGACCCCGATTTCCTCGCAGACCGCCGGCTCGGCCTTCTCGATCGCGATGTAGTCGAGCATCGCCAGCGGCTCGGCGCCGACGCAGATCACGTCGTTGACGTTCATCGCCACGCAGTCGATCCCGATCGTGTCGAAGCGGCCGAGCTCCTCGGCGACGACCAGCTTGGTGCCGACCCCGTCGGTCGAGAGCGCGATCCCGGTCCGATCGTCGATCCGGATCACGCTCGCGTAGTGGCCGGGCAGCGGCACCTGGGCCGAGGGCCGACCGAGCTGGATCGCCCCCAGCGCCCGCACCAGACCGGCGACGGCGGAGTCCGCCGCGCCCTGGTCGACCCCGGCTCTGGCGTAGGCGTCGCTCATGCGGCCGATTCTCGCAGGCGATCCGGCAGGTCGGGCACCGGTTCGAAGATGTAGGTTCGGCCGCGGCGGTGACGGCTCAGGAGGCCGCGTTCGGCGAGGCCCCCGAGGTCCGCTCTGGCGGTCTCGTGGGTAACCCGGTGGCTGCGCGCATGGCCGACGAAGGTGTAGCCGCGATCGGGATGTTTGAGAGCATCGCCGAGGAGGAGGGCCTGGCGGCCGTTGATCCGATCGAGGTCGTGCAGCAAAAGCCTCACGTCTCGCTGCTCGGCTGCCTTGCGCTCGACATAGGCGTCGAAGTCCGCGATCGCCCGCTCGATCACAGCGAGCTGCTGCAGCAGGAAGTAGGTCGTGTCCCCGCCGTCGCTCTCGGCTTCGAGGAAGGCCCGGTTGTATTGGCCGTGAGCCTGGCGTATCAGTCGTGAAATCGGCAGGTGCTCGGCGAACCAGTAGCCACGCGCGCGCATCGCCCAGAAGAAGAGGATCCGGGCCGTGCGTCCGTTCCCGTCGATGAAGGGATGGTCATAAGCGAGCCAGAAATGCAGCAGGATCGCGCGCAGGACCGGGGGAACGAACGGCTCTGCCCCATCGCCTGCGTTGGCGAAGTCGCAAAGAAGCTGCAGCCGTTCTGGCAGCTGATCAGCGGGCGGCGGCAGCCAGACGACGTCGCCGCCGGCCTCCACCTTGACCCGCTCTTCGCCGGGTTGCTGCAGCCGACCCGCAGCGGCGGGGTCGTCGAGCGTCCCGGCCATCAAGATCCGGTGCAGTTCCAGGACCGATTCGGGCTGGAGCGCGGAGCCCATCTCCTCCCGCATGAACTGGATCGCCCGGTAGTTGTTCGCGATCATCCGCTCGCCGCGGTCGGCGGGCTCGCGGTTGCTCACCAGCAGCTCCTTGGCGGCCGCTCGCGTCGTGTTCGCTCCCTCGAGCTGACTCGACCGGATCGCCTCCTCCATCAGCGAGTTGTCGACGAACCGGCGCCTGGTGTCGTGTCCGGAGGTGAGGCCGTCCTGTCGAGCGGCGACGCCACCGTCGTAGTGGTCGATGCGTTGCAGCGAGCGCAGCATCAGGTCGGGCAGCGTGAAGCCGAGTCCGAGCCCGTTGCGATCCCGCAGAGGCAGTCGCCGCAATTCGTCGCCCCTCGCCAGTTTGATCTTCAGCCACCATAGTTCGGGGCTGAGTCCTGGTGGCGGGTCCAGGTGCCGCAGCTTGTCCCAGTGCAGGTACTTTGTGCGTGCTCGATCGTCTGCAGGTGCGGCGACGGCTTTGACCAGACCCTCCGTACCCAGCTTTTTCATCATGTCGGCGATCGCCGGGGCGTGAGCTACGTGCACGGCAACTCCAAACCATCTCCAAATTTCTCCAAGATTTGGAGATGATACGCGAAATCCAAGATAAATCCAAATTAGTCCAGAATTTGGATTACTGGGACCGACGGAGCTTGACGAGAACTGCGGCTGCCAGCGTCGCCCGGTAGGCGGCGTAGGGCCAGAGCGCGCGGTCCCGCTCGACCAGCTTGATCAGCCCCTGCGAGGCGAGGGTCGAGGCGAACGAGGCGCCGGCGCCGAGCGCCAGCGAGCGCCGCAGCTCCGGCGTCGTCCCCCGTCGCGCCAGCCGCCCGCCCTTCAGCGCCGTCGCGCCGACGATGATCGGCAGCGCGATCGTCCGCGAGAGCAGGTTCGCCTGGTCGCGCGAGAAGCCGCGCCAGCGGGCGGCGGCCAGGGTGATGCCGTTGCGCGAAACCCCTGGTGCCAGCGCCGCCGCCTGGGCGACGCCGAGCGCCAGCCCGTCGGCCGCCGTTGCCTCGCCGCGCCCGCGCCGCTGTGGCCGGTTGTCGGCGATCAGCATCGCGGCGGCGCCGGCGAGCAGGCCGTAGGCGGTCGCCCGCGGACCGCCGAGCCGGCGCTCGATCGGGCGCTCGAAGGCGTAGCCGATTACCGCCGCGGGCAGGAAGGAGAGCGCCAGCAGCAGCGCCCGTCGGCTATCGAACCCACGCAGCTCTTCGCCGATCAGCCGCCGCTGGCCGATCAGGAGTGCCACTGCAGCGCCGCTGTGCAGGGCCACCTCGAAGCTCTTGCGCAGCTCCGGGTCGATCTCCTCCCAGTCCCAGCCGGCGAGCCAGGGGACGAGGACGATGTGGGCGGAGCTGGAGACCGGCAGCAGCTCGGCCGGCCCCTGGACCGCCCCCAGCACCAGCGCCCGGCGGCTCGGGATCCGGTCCCGGCTCAAGCGCCGCCCGTGTTGGCCGGCTCCGGCCCGCGCCGGCGGCGCCTGATGATCCAGTAGATGACGCCGGCGACGATTGCCGCGACGACGACGTAGTCGAGGTAGGAGAGCTTGTGGCGCCAGTCCTCCCAGTTGTCGCCGACCGCTTCGCCGATCAGGGCCAGGGCCAGCACCCAGGGGATGCAGCCGGCGAGGGTGAAGAGGGTGAAGCGCCAGAACGGCATCCGCGCGACGCCGGCCGGCAATGAGATGAAGGTGCGGATGATCGGCAGCATCCGCGAGAAGAAGACGGTCCAGGCGCCGTAGCGGGCGAACCAGTCGTCGGCCCATTTCAGGTGTTTGGGGCTGATGTGGATCAGCTTGTTTTTCTCGAGCAGGT
Organism: Solirubrobacterales bacterium; assembly: GCA_035509895.1. GTDB lineage: Bacteria > Actinomycetota > Thermoleophilia > Solirubrobacterales > 70-9 > VAYN01. Next base: position 48,744 of record DATKIA010000049.1, on the reverse strand, counting down.
CGATCCGGCCGTAGTAGCCGACCGCGTAGGCGATCCAGGAGCCGGCGAGGTTGCCGAGAACGCCGGCGGCGACGATCCCGAACAGGGTCAGTTCGCCTTTGGCGACGCTGAAGCCGGCGAACAGCATGATCGCCTCGCTCGGCACCGGGATGCAGGCGGACTCGAGCGTCATCAGCAGGAAGACGGCGACGACGCCGGCCGAGCCGATGAATTCGGTGGCGACGTCGACGATCGGTTCGACCACCTTGTCGGTGATGCTCGCAAGCAGGAGGAAGGTCCCCATGGAGCGGCACATCGTACGGACCAGCGATGAGAAAAGCCCGCCTATCGGCTCTGGCGCCCGTAAACTTCGCGTTTACATGGGCCGGTTGAACCACCCCGTATACCGCAACCGGGTGCTGCAGGTGCTGGCTGACGCGGCTCTCCTCGCGCTCGCCTACTTCCTCGCCTTCCAGCTCCGCTTCCTCGACGACCCGCACGGCTGGCCGCATCGCTACGAGGTGCTGTTCGCGCAGTCGGTCGGCTTCGTCGTCGTCGGCAAGCTGATCGTCTTCGCCGCGTTCGGTCTCTACCAGAAGTGGTGGCGCTACGTCAGCGGTCGCGACTTCATGCTGATCTTCCGCGCCGTCGTCGTCTCCAGCGCGATCCTCGTCGTCTTCTTTGCCGTCGCCAAGCCGTTCGCGCACACGCTGCCGCGCTCGGTCGAGGTCACCGACTTCGTCCTCACCCTGATCCTGATCGCCGGCGCCCGGCTCGCGGTGCGGCTGATCGTCGAACGGCCCTCGCGCGACGCGCGGATGCCGAAACACGAGGTCCTGGTGATCGGCGCCGGCTCCGGCGGCCAGATGGTCGTCCGCGAGCTGCAGCTGAATCCGAACCTCGGCTCGACCGCGATCGGGTTCGTCGACGACGATCCGCGCAAGCGGGGGATGCGGATGCTCGGCCTCAAGGTGCTGGGTTCGACCGCGGAGATCGTCGAGATCCTCGACGAGACCGAGCCCGACGAGGTCGTGATCGCGATCCCCTCGGCGCCGGGAACCCTGCGTGGCAAGGTCGTCGCCGCCTGCCGCGACCGCGAGATCCCGGTCCGCACCCTGCCGACCGTCTTCGAGCTCCTGCGCGGCGGCGTCCAGCTCAACAAACAGCTGCGCGAGGTGCGGGTCGAGGACGTGCTCGGCCGCGACCCGATCGTGCGCGAGCTCGACCGCGTCGGCGCCTACCTGCGCGACCGCATCGTCCTCGTCACCGGCGCCGGCGGCTCGATCGGGTCCGAGCTCTGCCGCCAGATCGCCCAGGTCAAACCGCGCCTGCTGGTGATGCTCGACCACGCCGAGGACAACCTCTTCCAGATCGACCGCGAGATGGTCGAGGAGCGCCACTTCACGCACGCCGAGTCGGTCCTCGCCGACTGCAAGGAGGCGCACCGGATGCTGGAGGTGATGCAGCGCTTCAAGCCCGACGTCGTCTTCCACGCCGCCGCCTACAAGCACGTGCCGCTGATGGAGGCGAACCCGCTGGAGGCGGTCCGCAACAACGCGATCGCGACCCGGATCACGGCCGAGACCGCCGCTGCCTCGAAGGTCGAGCGCTTCGTCCTGATCTCGACCGACAAGGCGGTCAACCCGCAGACGGTGATGGGCGCCTCGAAGGCGATGGCCGAGTGGATCGTCGAGTCGGCCGGCAACACCCACACGGGCACCCGTTTTGCCTCGGTCCGGTTCGGCAACGTCCTCGCCTCCTCCGGCAGCGTCGTCCCGATCTTCAAACGCCAGATCGAGCGCGGCGGGCCGGTCACCGTCACCCATCCGGAGATGACGCGCTACTTCATGACGATCCCGGAGGCGGTGCAGCTGGTGATCCGCGCCGGAGACATCGGCGCCGGCAAGGGCGAGGTCTTCGTCCTCGACATGGGCGAGCCGGTGAAGATCGTCGATCTCGCCCACAACATGATCAGGCTGGCCGGCCTCGAGCCCGATCGCGACGTCGCGATCGAGTTCACCCAGCCACGGCCCGGCGAGAAGCTGCACGAGGATCTGTTCAGCAGTAACGAGAAGCCGCAGCCGACGGCGGCGCGGCGCATCAACAGGGCCGTCCGGGAGCGGCCTGTCGACTCGGAGTGGGTGGATTCGACCCTGGGCTCGCTGGAAAGCTTGGTTCTGGCCGGTGATGAGGCTAATTTGGCCGAGCGAGTGGTGGAGCTGATCGCCGCACCGGGTGGCGACGCCGCGACGGTCGTCTACGACGAGTAGCCTCTCGCAGCCACTTGTTCGATCTGATCAAGGAAATCGGCTCGTACGCCGGCCTGGCCGCTTTCTTGGGCCTCGGCGTTCTCGCCCTGCTCGCGTTCACGCAGGGGCGCGACATCCGCCGCCTGCGCGACTGGGCGGGTTCGGCGCCCGAGCGCGACACCGAACGCAAGGAGAACACTTCGGCGATCGCCGCCCAGCGGGCGGAAGAGCTGCGAGCCCTGGAGGAAAGCCGCACCACCGAGCACGAGGTGGTCGGGCAGCGCGAGGTGAGGCGTCAGCGGCGCGAGGAAGGGCGGCCGGAAGTGACCCGCGGCGAGCGGATCCGGGAACGGCTCTCGGGGATCGGCGAGCGGCTGGCCGAACCGCGCTGGCTGGCGGCGATCTTCGTCGTTCTCGTCCTGGTCGTCGCTGGCGTCGCCTACGCGCTGGTCAGCAGCTCCAGTGACGAAGGCGGCAGCGCCAGCGCCAAGCAGGCGGCAGCGAAGACGAAACCGAGCGAAATCAAGGTCGCCGTTCTCAACGGCACCGCGGTCCCGAACCTGGCCGCCACCTACGGCAACGAGGTCGAGGACAAGGGCTTCAAGCTCGGCGCGATCACCAACACCAGCTCGAGCTTCGCCGACAGCGTCGTCATGTTCACCCGCGGTCACAAGCCGGAAGCGAAAAAGGTCGGCAAGCAGCTCGGGATCTCGAGGCTGCAGCTGATGACCGGCGAAATCGAAGGCATCTCGTCGGGGGCGAACGTCACGGTGATCGTCGGCGAGGACAATGCCGAAGCCGCCGAGTAGGCGGTGGTGGGGATCCCCTAGCGCCGCCGCAGTCGTCTTCGGCCTGCTCGTCCTCGCCACCGTCGCCGCCTTCGCCTGGGCGCAGCGGCTGAAGCGCGACCCGCTGGTGCTGGACAAGGTCACCTTCGTCGCCGTCCCGGTCCCGCGCGACCCGGAAAAGCCGCGGACCCACAGTTTCACCCCCAACGGCGACTGCCGCAACGACCGGATCCGGCTCCGCTTCCGGACCACGGTCTCCGACGACGGCACCGTCCAGATCGTCAAGCCGGGCGGCAAGGTGGTGGTGACGCTGGCGCGCGAAACGTTCCTCAAGCGCTACACCTTCCACACCTTCTACTGGGACGGGCGCCAGCGCGGCGGTGGCACCGCGCGACCTGGCCGCTACAAGCTGCGGGTCAAGCTGATCGGCGAGGACCGGACCCTGGTGCCGCCGGGCGTGATCAAACTGCACCGCGCGAAGCAGGGCGCTGCCTCCGCCTGCACAACGCGGGCCCGGGCCGGCGGTCTCCCGGCCGAAGCGAAGACGGGATCCGGGCCTTGAGCGACTTCCTCGCCGGTGCCGGCGTCCTGATCGCGGCCGGCGCCAGCGCCGCCGCGATCCTGCTGCCCGCCGGCCGCCCGCGCTCGGCGGCGATGGTCGTCGCGATCGTCCTCTTCCCGATCCTGATCCTCGGCGACCAGTGGCACACCCACCAGATCGTCGACCTGCGGCACGACACCGGCCGGATCATCTTCCTGCTCGCCGCTGGAGCCGTCGTCGTAGCGGCGCTCGCTTACATCTTCCGCCGCTTGCCGATCCTGCTGCCGCTCGCCATCATCGCGGCGCTGCCCTTCCGCATTCCGCTTCATGCGGGTGGAGACACCGCGAACCTGCTGGTGCCGCTGTACCTCGTGATCGCCGGAGGGGTGTTCGCAGCTCTTGCGGGTGGCGCGGGAGGGGAGGCCGAGAACGGAGCCAGTTTGCCCCGCCCGCAGGCCTCCCCTCCCGTGACAGGACCCGCCAGCCGCGCGGCAACCTGGCTCCCGCGAGTACTTGCCGCCTTCGTCGTCCTCTACGCCCTGCAGACGCTGTACTCCGAGGATTTCTCAAAAGGCCTGCAAAACGTGTGCTTCTTCATGGTCCCGTTCACGGTCGCCTACGCCTTGATTGAGGACGTGAAGTGGGATACCCGGCTCCTGAAGCTCGTCCTGATCGTGGTTGCGGTCGAGGCCCTCGTCTTCGTCGGGATCGGCACCGTCGAGTACCTGACCCGCAGCTCCTTCTGGAACGACGCTGTGATCAGGTCGAATGAATTCCACACCTACTTCCGGGTCAACTCGGTCTTCTGGGACCCGAACATCTACGGGCGCTACCTGGCGCTGGTCCTGGTCGTGGTCACGACGGCGCTGCTCTGGGCCAAGGACAGGCGGAACTTCTGGCTCTTGGCGGGAACGATCTTCGTGCTCTGGATCGGGCTCGCACAGACCTTCTCGCAGTCGAGCTTCATCGCCCTGCTGGCGGGGCTCGCGGTGCTGGCGGCGATTCGCTGGAGCTGGCGTTGGACGCTGGCGGCGGTCCTCGTCGGCCTGGTCGGCGCGGTCCTCGTCGTCGTCCTCGTCGGCGGCAAGGGGGTCAACTTCTCGCGGATCAACATCGACACCAGCGGTCGCGCCAACCTCGTCCAGGGCGGGATCGACCTCTTCTCCGAACGCCCGCTCTGGGGCTACGGCTCCGGTTCTTTCCAAAAGGCCTACGCCAACCATCGCGAGAACAAGGACGTGCCGGTCTCCGTCTCCCACACTGAGCCGGTTACGGTCGCCGCCGAGCAGGGGCTGATCGGCCTCCTGTTCTACGCCGCCCTGATCGCGGTCGCGATCTGGACGATGACGGCGGGGCTGAAAGGGCGCCGCGCGGGCCGGGCGGCGGTGCTCGCCGCCTTCGTCGCCCTGCTGGTCCACACGATGGCCTACGCCGGCTTCTTCGAGGACCCGATCACCTGGGTGCTGCTCGCCGTCGGCGCCGCGCTTGCGAGCACGCCCTTCGTCGCCACCGAGGTCCGCGACCCGACGTAGGCTGAACCCGGTGGTGACCACCTGATGTCGGGCTACCTGCGCCGCCTCGCGACGACCGGCGCCGCCTACACGGCGGCGAGCATCTTCTCGAAGCTGATCGCGGTCGCGCTGCTGCCGCTCTACACGCGCTACCTGACCAAGACCGACTACGGCGTCGCCGAGGTGATGTTCGCTGCCGTCGTCTCGGTCAGCATCGTCGTCCGCTTCGGTCTGATCGAGGCCCTGCTTCGCTTCTACTACAAGGATGAGGAGGATCCGGCGCGGGTCGTCTCCAGCACCTTTGCCGGCCTCTTTTGGTTCTCGACGATCAGCGCTCTGATCGCGCTGCCGTTCGCGACCCCGATCTCCGAAGCGCTGCTCGACGGCGAAGTCAGCGCCGGGGCGGGGGCCGAACTGGCGCGGATCTCGATCGGCGGACTCTGGGTGCTGACGATGTTCGAGTTCATGCTCACCCTGTTCCGGCTCGAGGAGCGGGCGCGGGCCTTTTTCGTGACCACGATCCTCAACGTGCTGGCGACGATCGGGTTGACGATCATCCTCGTCGTCGGCGCCGACGAGGGCGCCCGCGGCCTGCTCGTCGGCAGCTACGCCGCCGGCGCCGCCACCGTTCTGATCCTGATCGTGATGCAGTGGCGACGGCTCTCGCTGCGCTTCGACCGCGGCCTGCTGCGGCGCCTGCTGCGCTTCGGACTGCCGACGATGCCGGCCGAGGTCTCGCTCTACGCGCTCAACTTCGCCGACCGCCTGATCATCCTCCGCTCTGTCGGCGCCGCCGAGGCCGGTCTCTACTCGCTGGCGGTCAAGTTCGCGCAGGCGGTCAATGTCCTCGTCCGCGGCTTCCAGCTCGCCTGGCCGCCGCTCGCCTACTCGATCCGCGACGACGACGAGGCTCGCGGCGCCTACGCCACCGTCGTCACCCTCTTCACCGCCGGCTGCGCCTTCGTCGTCACCGGCATGTGGCTGTTCTCGCGCTGGATCGTTCGCGCCCTGGCGGCGCCGCAGTTCTTCGACGCCTACGAAGCGGTCGGCCTGATCTCGACCGCCGTCACCCTCTACGCCCTCTACATGGTGATGGTCGTCATACTCGGCAGAACCGGCCGCACCGAGTTCAACTTCCCGGCCGCAATCGGCGCCCTCGTCGCCAACATCGTCCTCAACCTGCTGCTGGTGCCGCCGCTCGGCATCGTCGGCGCCGGCCTCGCCCTCGTCGCCTCCTACCTGGTCGTGGTGGCGCTGATGTACGTCCTCACCCAGCGACTGTTTCCGGTCCCCTACCAGTGGGGTCGCCTCGCCCGCGTCGTGCTTGCCGCGACTGCCCTCGTCGGCCTCGGCGAAGTGGTGATGCCGACCTCCGGCTTCGGTGGCCTCGCCGGTCGCGCGGTCCTTTTCGCTGCCTACCCGCTCGTCCTCCTCGCGACCGGCTTCTTCACCCCCGAGGAGCGCACCTGGCTCGCCCGCCTGCGCCGCCCCCGCGAGCTCGTCGCCGGGATCCGCCGGATGCGCGCCGAGCCCGCGGCCGTCGAAGGCAGGATCAGCGAGGTCTACGAGGCCGAGCGCATGGACGAGGACTCGCGCTTCTGACGGCCCCAGAGACCGGCATGCGGCGTCCTCGGTCGCCCGAATAGCGCTGCTATTTCGGGCTCCCTGCGTCCTTGCCTGCCGGCCTCTGGGTCTCGTCAGCCAAGTCTCGAAGACTCTTCCCCCACTCGGGGTGGAGCGCCTGTTTGGCGTGGGCCCAGTAGATCTTCGCCGGCTGCTTGGGGATGAAGGTGGCGGCGAGGGCGCGGGCGGCGTAGGACCAGGCGGTCAGCCAGCGCACGGTCCGGGCGGGACCGGGTCCGTGGTGCAGGCGCATGTAGAGGTCGCGGTTGCGGTGGAATTCGACGATCCGCGGCAGGCCGGCGGCGAGGTCGGTCGAGAGCTGGTCGTGGTGGACGGCGAGGCCGTCGGGGACGAAGAGGGCGTGCCAGCCGGCGTCGGCGAGCCGCTTGGCGAAGTCGCACTCGTCGTAGTAGACGAAGAAGCGGGCGTCGAGGTAGTCGACGCGGGCGGCGGCCTCGCGGCGGACCATCAGCGCGCTCGACTGCAGCCACTCGACCTGGCGCGTCTTCCAGCCGCTGCTTTGGACGGTGAAGAGCTTGTGGACGAAGAAGGCGCCGGCGAGCGCGGTCCCGACCCCGGGGAAGCGCCAGGCGCAGGGCACCGGGTTGCCGTCGGAGTCGAGCAGTTGCGGCCCTGCCGTCGCCGCCCGCTGGTCGGAGTCGAGCGCCGCCATCAGCGCCGCCGCCGCTCCCGACTTGATCTCCGAGTCCTCGTTCAGCAGCAGGCAGTAGCGGCCTTGGGCCTCGCGCAGCAGGCGTGAGTCGTTGTCGGCCTTGCCCGTCCGCTGGCTCAGCTCGATCAGGCGGATATCGCTCCCCAGCGCCCGCACCGCGTCGGCCGAGCCGTCGTCGGAAGCGTTGTCGAGGACGAGGATCTCGCGCTCGACCCCTTCCGGGTGCGTCGCCTCGATCGCCTGCAGGCAGGCGAGCAGGTACTCGCGGCCGTTGGTGTTCACGACGCAGTAGGAGAGCGCGGGCGCCAAGGTGGCCACGATAATCGGCCCCCGTGCAACATGGGATGTTTCAGCGTTGAAGGTCGAAATCGTCGACCCGTCGGCATTTACGCCGCCCTACGACCGCGCCCTTGCGGCCGCTTTGTCACGCCGCGATGTTGCAGTCGACCTCGTCACGACCAAGTTCCTCTACGGAGCGGTGCCCCCCGCCGACGGCTACCGGGTCGACGAGCGCTTCTACCGCCGCTCCGCAGCCCGCGGGCTCGATGCCGCCGGTCGCGTCCCCTTCAAGGCCGCCGAGCACGTTCGCGACATGCTGCGCTTCCGCCGTGAGGCGGACGCCGACATCGTCCACTACCAGTGGCTGACGATGCCGCCGCTCGACTCCCACCTGCTGCCGCCGCTCCGCCCCCGGGTGATGACCGCCCACTACATCCTGCCGCCCCACCCGAGCCGCCGCCAGGCCGCCTCCGCCCGCCGCGTCTTCGGCCGCATGGACGCCGTCGTCGCCCACTCCGAGCACGGCGCCGCCCGCTTGCGCGATGAAATAGGTCTTGAGCCGAACAGGGTTCGGGTGATCCCGCACGGCGCCTTCGACTACCTGACCCGGCTCCCGGAGGAGAAGCCGCTCCCGGCCGAGCTCGAGGGCGCCAGCGGCCCGGTGATCCTCTCCTTCGGCCTGATCCGTCCCTACAAGGGCCTCGAGGTGATGCTGGAAGCGTTCGCCCGGCTCGGCCCCGACGCCGAGCTCTGGATCGTCGGCAACCCGCGGATGGACGTGGCGCCGTTGCGGGAGCTCGCCGCCGCGGCGCCGGGCCGGGTCCGCTTCGTCACCCGCTTCGTCGCGGACGCCGAGATCCCGGCGATCTTCCGCGCCGCCGACCTCGCCGTCCTCCCCTACCTCGACGCCGAGCACTCCGGCGTCCTCTACACCGGCCTCGCCTTCGGCACGCCGCTGGTCCTCAGCGCCGTCGGCGGCTTCCCCGAGGTCGCCGCCACCGGCGCCGCCCGGCTCGTCCCGCCCGGCGACGCCGAGGCGCTCGCGGCGGCTCTCTCGGACCTGATCGGAGACGAGACCGCCCGCGCCCAGCTCGCCGCCGCCGCCCGCGCCGCCGCCGCCGGACCCTTCTCCTGGGACGAGGCCGCCCGCCTCACCCTCGACCTCTACCGCGAGCTGATCGAGGCGCGCTCGTGACCACCCTCGCCGCGATCGTCTTCTGGCTGGGCGCCGCCGCAATCGTCTGGACCCACCTCGGCTACCCACTGGGCCTGTGGCTGCTGGTGCGGGGGCGGGGTATGCGGACCAGCCGCAAGCCGGCGTTGCCGCCCGCGCCGGAGCTGCCAAGGGTCTCCTTGATCATCCCCGCCTATGACGAGGAGGAGGTGATCGCCGAGAAGATCGCCAACGCGCTCGCCCTCGACTACCCGCGCGAGCTGTTGCAGGTGATCGTGGCCTCCGACGGTTCTTCCGACGCGACCGCCGAGCGCGCCCGCGCCGCCGGCGCCGGGCTGGTGCTGGAGCTGGCGCCGGGTGGCAAGGTCGCCGCCCTCAATGCCGCCGCCGAGCAGGCCGCCGGCGACGTCCTCGCCTTCTCCGATGCCAACAGCGTCTGGGCCCGGGACGCGCTGCGCCGCCTCGTCGCTCCCTTTGCCGACCCGGGCGTCGGCTACGTCTGCGGCCAGGTCCGCTTCCTCGCCCCCGACGGCGACAACCTCGAGGGCGCCTACTGGCGCTACGAGATGGCGGTGCGCGAAATGGAGTCGGAGCTTGCCGGCGTCACCGCCGGCAACGGCGGCATCTACGCCGTGCGTCGCGACGCCTACATCCCGCTCGCCGCCTCCGGCAGCCACGACCTCAGCTTCCCGTTCCTGCTCGCCAAGCGCCGCCTGCGCTCGCTCTACGCGCCCGGCGCCCGCGCCGAGGAGAAGATGGTCCCCAGCCTCGAGGGCGAGTTCGCCCGCAAACGGCGGATGATGCTCGGGCTCTGGGACATCGTCGTCGGCGAAGGGATGATCTCGCCGCGCGGCTACCCGCCGCTGTTCGGGTTCGAGATCGTCTCCCACCGGCTGCTGCGCTACCTCAGTCCCTTCCTCCATGTGCTCGTTTTCCTCGCCAACCTGGTGTTGCTCGGCAGCGGTTGGTTCTACTGGCTCACCTTCCTCGCCCAGGTGGCGCTGCTGGCTTGTGCGCTGCTCGCCCCCCAGGTCGATAGCGCGCCGCTGCGCTTCGCCCGCTACTACGTGATGACGACCGCCTCGATCGCCGCCGGCCTCTGGGACCGCTTCCGCCGCGGCGCCGGCGGCCGCTGGGAGAAGGCCGAGGGGACCCGCTGATATGCCACGCGCCGTCGACCTCCTGGTCGCCACCGTCGCCCTCATCGTCCTCTCGCCCTTCCTGCTGGTCGCGGCGATCGCGATCAAGCTCGGCAGCCGCGGCCCGGTCTTCTACCGCCAGCGCCGCGTCGGCCGCGACGACCGCGAGTTCGAGATGCTGAAGCTGCGGACCATGGTCCAGGGCTCCGACCCGGTCGGGGTCGGGACGATCGTCACCCGCGACGACCCCCGGGTCACGGGCGCCGGCCGCTTCCTACGCCGGACCTCGCTCGACGAGGTGCCGAACCTGGTCAACGTGTTGCGCGGCGAGATGGCGATCGTCGGTCCGCGGCCGACGATCCCCGCCCAGGTCGACGACTACACCCCGTTCCAGAGCCGCCGCCACGAGGTCCTGCCCGGGATCACCGGTTGGGCCCAGGTCCAGGGCCGCGCCGGCATTCCCTGGGAGGAGCGGATCGAACTCGACGTCTGGTACGTCGACCACCGCAGCTTCGCCCTCGACGCCGGCATCCTTGCCAAGACCGCCCGCCTCGTTCTCACCGGCAAGGGCCTCGCCCCCGACTGAGAAGGGCGGTCAGCCCGAGAGGGTGCCGGGGGCGAAGACGGTGAGTGAGATCGCGGCGAGGCCCGCGAGAGCGAAGCAGCTGAGGCTGAAAACCCAGAGCCAGGCCGATTTCCATTGCTCCCACCAACCGTTGATCTGTTCGTTGCCCACGGCGGGACCTCTCACTTCCGGTTTGTCGTGAGGGAAGGCGCCATCCCCGATCCTGATCCCAGCCTGCCTCTCGATCCCCTCGAGGATTCGGCTGTCGGTCAGCTCGTTGGCCCGGTGCTTGAGCATGGTCTGGATGGCGACGACCGCCACTACGACCGAGAGGCCGCCGGAGAAATAGCGCGCTGCGTCGCTGCTGTCGGAGCCGAACGCGATCGTCAGCAGGAACGCCTGCGCCGCCAGCCCAAGCGCGGGAACCTGCCACATCAGCGTGTCGAAAGCGGTGCGACGGTTGGCGATCACTGTGTACACAGCATCCAACCGGTCCGGCGGCACACCGGGTTCCGGCTCGTCTCCTCCCGAGCGACGCGCCATGCCCCAATCGTAATTGCTCGTTCGCTGTGGAGCGGGAGTCGGTCTCAGAGCGTGTCATAGGGTTCCCGCATGGCCGACCGCCCCGCAGTCAGCTTGCGCCGCTTCGAGGCGGGCGACGCCCCAGCGGTGCACCGCTGGTTCAACAATCCCGCGGCGACCAAGTCGTTGATGGAGCGGCGTGAGAGCTTTTCGCTGGAGCAGGCCGAAGGCTGGGCGCAGCGGGCGATGGACGACTCCGGCGAGGACCGCAAGTTCGCGATCGTCGTCGAGGGCTACGAGGAGCCGGTCGGGTTCACCGCTCTCTACGGCCTCTTCCGTCAGACCGCGCCGGAGCTGGGGGCGCTGATCGGCGACGACGTCCGCGGCAAGGGCGTCGGCCGCCGGGCCGAGGCGCTGACCCTCGCCAAGGCCTTCGACGATTTCGGTGCCCACCGCGTTTACGGTCGCATCCCCGCCCGCAACGAGATCGCGAAGAAGACGGTGGCCAGCCTCGGCTGGGTCTACGAGGGGACGATGCGCGGCCACCTCCGCGGCGAGCACGGCGCCCCTGACGACGACTGTGAGGTCTGGGGCGTTCTCCCCGACGAGTTCCGCGCCGCCACCGCGGACCTGTTCGGGTGAGCGGAGCCAGGGCCGAGCTCTTGGAAGACCGCGGCGAAGCCGCGGTCTCTGAAGACTTCTTCCGCTGCCGCCCGTTTCTCGACGCCGAGGGCGCGACCCACACCCTGCGGATCAGCGGCGAGAGCGTCGAGGAAATCGCCGGCGAGGGCGCCGACCTCCTCGCGCCGCTGATCGTCCGCGAGATCGGCGACGGCCCCGAGCGCGACGCGATCTCCCCCTACGGCTACCCCGGCCTGGTCCCCTCCCCCGAGCGTGGTCGAGGTTCGTCTCGCATAGCGGGACAAAGCTCAACCACACTCGACCCGGCGGCGGTCGACTGGTCGGCGACGGGGCTCGTCAGCGTCTTTCTCCGCCACACGCTGGCGCCACCGCCGCTCGCCGGGGCGACGGAGCGGATCGTGGTCCAGATTGCGGACCCGGCGCTGGCGCCGAAGAGCCGGCCCAGCGACCGCCGCCAGGCCCGGCGCAACCTCGAGGCCGGGTACGTGCTGGACCTCGTCCCCGGAACCGAGACGACGCCCGAGCAGCGCGCCGGCTTCCTCGACCTCTACGGGCAGACGATGCGCCGCACGCACGCCGCCGATCACTACTTCTTCGGCGGCGCCTACTTCGACCGGGTGCTGGAAGCGGAGCGGACCTGGCTGGCGCTCGCCCATGCCCCCGGCGGCGAGCTCGCGGCCGCCTCGCTTGCCACGGTCAGCGACGGCTTCCTCCACTACTACCTCAGCGGCAGCGCCGACTCACACCTGTCCGACTCGCCGATGAAGAACGTCGTCCTCCGCCTGATCGACCACGCCGCCGATCTCGCCCTGCCGCTCAACCTCGGCGGCGGCCTCCGCCCCGGCGACCCCCTGGAGGAGTTCAAGCGCGGCTTCGCCAACCGCCAAGACCCCTGGCACACCTCCGAGATCGTCTGCGACCCGGAGAAATATCAGCTCTTGAGCGAGGGCAAATCCGCCGGCCCTTTCTTCCCCGCCTACCGCGCGTAAAGAGGTTCCTCGCGCGGGTGGCCCAGGAGGGGAGGCCGAGAACGGAGCCGCCGCACCGCCCGCAGGCCTCCCCTCCTGGGACAGGACCCGCGCGCCGGAGCTCTCTACTCGGGTTCCGCCGGAGTAGGCCCGGTGAATTTGAACGCCAGCACCGGCTCGCCGCCGTACTTGCCCCAGGTCGCCTTGCCGAAGGCACGGATCGCGTCGAGCGTGGCCGCGCCTTTGTAGGTGGGGCAGACGAGCATGTTGGTCCAGGTCGTCGCTGCCACCTCGTAGGGCATTTCGTCGTTGGGGAAGAGCAGCGTCGCCCCGTACATCGTGTCGTAGAGGCCCTTCAGTTCGAGCTGCTCCTTTTCGGGCAGGTCGGGCGAGTACTGGATCTCCAGCCGGCCGTGCTCGAGCGAGTGGACGAAGTCGATCGGTTCCGGCTCTTCCAGGTAGGCACCGTCGGCCTGCTGGTAGGGCGGTTCGACGTGGGCGCCGGAGGTCGGCGGGTTGGTCTTGTAGTCGGGCTTCTTCGAGCTCGGCGGGATGTGTTCGTGCCCCTCGTCGCGGAGGTGGAGTTTGAGCTGGCAGCCGGCCTGTTCGGCAGCGGTTTCGAGGTTCGCAACCTTCACCGCCGGCGGCGGCGTGCCCTTTCGTTCGTCCGGCAGGATCCCGTTGGTCGAGCCGTAGGAGGTGTTGAGGTTGATGTGGGCTTCGCCCCCACCGCTGCTGCTGTCGTCGCCCCCACCGGCAGCGAGGACGATGATGACGACGGCGACGATCGCGACGACGACGGCGCCCGCCACGTAGGCGAACGTCAGGCGTTTGCGATCTGAGCTCGACCGTTCGGCTTCTTTGTCGAGCCGCCGCTGGCGCAGCGCTTCTCTCTCTTCTTTCCGTGTCGCCATCGAGAGTCCGGGGAGCTTAGTGGCCGCTCGGGCTCAGCGTGCTGACGTCGCCCCGGGTCCGCTCCCAGGGCCGCGACGCCTTCAGTGAACCCAGCACCGCCCGCGTTGCCGGCGCTCGGTTCAGGGCGTAGAAGTGAATCCCCGGCGCGCCCGCGATCAACAGCTCCGAGCACTGCTGGGCGGCGTAGGCGACGCCGAGCTCGAACTCCCGCTCCGGGTCGCCGCCGGCGCCCGCGAAGGCAGCCTCCAGCTGCGGCGGGATCGAGGCGTCGCAGAGCTCGCAGATCCGCTTCGTCTGGGCGAAACTGGCGACCGGGATGACTCCGGCGAGGATCGGCACCTCGATCCCGTGCCGGCGCGCCGCCCGCACGAAGTCGAAGTAGACCTGGTTGTCGAAGAAGAGCTGGGTGATCAGGAACGAGGCGCCGGCGTCGACCTTCGTCTTCAGGTAGGTGAGGTCGGTCTCGAGGTCCGGCGCCTCCGGGTGGACCTCGGGGAAGCAGGCGCCGCCGAGGGCGAAGTCCCAGCCGGCGGAGATGAAGGCGGCGAGCTCGGCGGCGCTGCCGAGACCGCCCTCGGGCTGGACGAAGTCCTCTTCCCCCCGCGGCGGATCGCCGCGCAGAGCGAAGACGTTCTCGATCCCGGCCGCCGCGATCTGGTCGAGGGTGCTCGCCAGGCCCTCGGTCGTCTCGCCGACGCAGCTGAGGTGGGCCATCGTCTCGAACCCGACCTCGTCCTTCAGTGCCTTGGTGATCTCGACCGTACCGTCGCGGTTGGCGCCGCCAGCGCCGTAGGTGACGGAGACGAAGTCGGGCTCGAGCTCGGCCAGCACCCGCGCCGTCTCGTAGAGCTGCTCGGTCGCTTCCGCCGTCTTCGGCGGGAAGAACTCGACCGAGAAGGTCGGCTTCTGGGTCGCGATGATCTCGTCGACGCGCATCCAGGCAGGGTAGCCGGTGCGCTCAGGAAGGCTGTGCGGGAGCTGCGGTCTCGGGATCTGGCTTGCGCCCATCGACGCGGGCCTGGAAGTACGCCTGGATGTCCTCCAGGTGCTTGCCTTTCGTCTCCGGCACCAGCTTCCAGCAGAAGATCAGGGTAAGGATCCCGATCGCGCCGTAGAACCAGAAGGCGCCGGTTTTGCCGAGCGCTTCGATCAGCAGCAGGAAGGTGAGGGAGACGATGAAGTTGAAGGTCCAGTTCGCCATCGTCCCGATCCCGGCCGCCTTGCTGCGCACGCTGAGCGGGTAGATCTCGGCGTTGAGCAGCCAGAAGATCGGGCCGAGGCTGATCGCGAAGGAGGCGACGTAGGCCATCAGGCTGACGATCGCGACGACCGAGCCAAGGGTGCTGCCACCGCCGCCACCGGTGAAGGCGAGGCCGAGGAAGAACAGCGAGATCACCATCCCGGAGACCCCGATCATCAACAGCGTCCGCCGACCCGCCCGGTCGAGCAGCCGCAGCGCCAGAACCGTGAAGGCGACGTTGATGACGCCGACGCCGACGGCGGCGAGGATCGAGCCGGCAGAGGAGTTGACGCCGGTGAATTCGACGATCGTCGGCGCGTAGTAGATGACCGTGTTGATCCCGGTCACCTGCTGCAGGATCGCGAGGCCGACGCCGACGACGAGCGCCGCTTTCACCACTGGCTGCAGCAGCTCGCTCCAGGCGCCCGGCTTCTCGTCGAGGCTCTCCTTGATTTCTTCGAGCTCGAGATCGATCGTGTCCGGGTCGTCGACGCGGATCTTCGCCAGCGTCGCCCGCGCCGCGAAGTCGTCGCCGCTCATCACCAGCCAGCGCGGGCTCTGTGGCATCCGGACCATCCCGAAGGCGAGGCCCAGGGCCGGCACGCAGCCGAGGCCGAGCATCCATCTCCACCCTTCGATGTGGTCGAAGGCGAGGCCGACCAGGTAGGCGGCGAGGATCCCGATCGTGACCGCCAACTGGAAGAAGGTGACGAGCCGCCCACGGCTCTCCGGCGGCGCCACCTCGGAGATGTAGACGGGGGCGGCCGCCGAGGCGAGCCCGATCGCGACGCCGATCACGATCCGGGCCGCCACCAGCACCTCGACCCCGGGCGCCGCGGCACTGATCAGGGCGCCGACGATGAAGACGGCGGCGGCGATCAGGATCATCAGCCGCCGCCCGTAGGTGTCGGCGGCGGGCCCGGCGATCGCGGCGCCGGCGACGGCGCCGATCGGGACCGCGGCGACCACCAGTCCCTGGGCGAAGCTGCCGAGGTCGAAGTCGGTCTTGATGAAGAGCAGGGCGCCGGCGATGACACCGGTGTCGTAGCCGAACAGCAGCCCCCCGAGCCCCGCGATCGCCGCCGTGAGCACGACGTTTCGCCGCGCCCGGCGAGCTGACGCATCCGATCCCTGGTTCATCCCGCGGGAGACCGTATACCGGCCCACCGGACAGCGCTACCCCCCGTTCGGAGAGCATTGTTTCCGTAGTTTGCGGAATTGACCCCACAGCGCCCCTTGCGCCGCCGGATCGCGGCTCGCTAGGTTCGCCCTGCGACCGGGAGAGACCGGGTCCCGCGGAAGCCAAGCGGGGAAGGTCTCGAAGGTGGCGCGACGAGCTTCTAAGCGCGAAGGCTACGTGCGAGGCAGGCGACGAGCGTCATCCCCGGTCGCGTTTTCGTGCGCGGAAAGACCCGCTCAGAGCGGCCCTCAGCGCTCCTCGCACCGTCCGGCCCGGCCCCTAACTTTGCCCGTGGCCATGGGGAGCACCTGCCCTTCCCCCGGCTGGCGACCGGGGCGTATCGCATCGGGAGCTGGGCGTCGCGGCGAACCCCGGGTGCCTTGTCGCGACTAGCCCGCCCGCTCCCTCTTACTCACCGGCAGCGAACGGAACTGCGACCGTTTCCCCGGCGACCCCGCGGTCGGAAGTGACCGCGGCCCGCACCCCGGCCCACTCGGTCGACTCCGGGAGCTGCAGCGTGAACTCGCCGCTGATTCCCTCGACCTGGAAGGAGTGGCTGCGGCCGGCCTCACCGGCAGGGTCGAAGGGGGCGGCGACGATTCGCGCCGGCTCGCCCCGGAACCCCTCGAGCTCGGCAAACCCGTAGGAGACGACGGCGAGGCCGTTCTCGCGGTGCGCTCTCAGCCGCGGCGGCCGCGCCGCCTCGTCCTCGTCGCTTGTCGCCCCGGTCCAGCTGGCGGCTTCTTCGTGCAGCTCGGCCGGGTCCCACCACTGCGGTTGCTGGCGCGGCCCCCGCGGACTGTCGGTCTCGAAGAACTCGCGGCGGCGGGTCGATCCCCAGCGGCCGGGCCACAGCACCCAGCTTGGCCCGTCGTCGCCGATCGGACTCAGCCGCGGCCGCAGCCGCGGCCCGAGGCCGTCGTTGTGGTCGGGGAGGAACGGCGCCGGGTAGCTGCCTGGCCGCGGCCGCGGGGTGTGGCTGCCGCGGGACAGGTAGACGACCGGCGCCTGTCCTTCGTCGGTCAGCGCCAGCTCGAGCTGATCCCAGCGCAGGTGCTCGGCGCCGCCGTGCTGGGCGAAGGTCGCCGCTTCGGGCGTCCCGTCGACGCCGATCCGCAGCTGCACCATCGCCCAGTCCCCCTCGCGCCGCTCGATCCCCAACAGGCCCTTGTCCGCGTAGTAGAAGAAGAGCCAGTACTGCAGCCACAGCGCCCCCTCGCGGTCGCGGCGGGCGCGGCCGTAGACGACGTCGGCGAAGTCGGGATCGCGGGCGCGGATCACGAGCGCGTCGGCGGCGTGGGAGCCGCCGCTCTCGTCGATGTAGTCGTCCTCGATGACCGGCTCGCCGTTGGGGTAGGCGCCGTCGCGCAAGAACCCGATCTCCAGCAGCGCCTCGCCGCGAGCGGGGGCGGCGGAGGCGATCAGGGTGCCGTCGGCGCGGTGCAGTGAGTTGCTGCGTCCCGGCATCACCAGGCTGCAGATGGTCGAGACCGCGTCGGCCCGGCAGCTCTCCAGCGAGTCGTACTGGAGCACCGGCCGGTAGCGCTGCAGCAGCGCCGTCAGCTCCGGGCTGGCCGGCTCCGGCATCCGCTCCGGCGGCAGCGACCGCCGCGGCCGCAAGCGGCCGACGACGGTGCGCCGGCTGCTGGCCACCAGCCCCTCCCGCACCCGGCTCGCCGACATCCAGCGTGGGTGCGGCGGTTCGGGAGGCCCGGCCGCGATCCCTCCGGCACTGGCCAGGCCGCGGTTGCGGATCGCGGCGTCGGCGAGCAGGTAGCCGTGGTTCTCGAGCACCGCCTGCTCGGCTTCGCCGAAGGCGTCGAGGTCGGTGCGCACCGCGGTGATCGTCGCCGCGACCAGCCCCGCCTCATAGCCGCCGCCCGCGACCGTCTCGCCGAGCTCCCACTCCAGGCACTCCTCCCAGCCCGCGGCAAGCCCGCTCAGGGTCAGCCCGGAGGCGCCGAAGACGAAGCGGGGCCCCAAGCTCGATTCGCCACCGAGCGACTCGACCAGCTTGCGCGCGTAGCGCTCCTCGAGCGCTGCCTCATCGCTGCCGCCTGGCGGCAGCGGCCGCCGCAGGAAGGCTCGCGCCCGGGCGTTGCGGCTGGCGATCGCCCGCATCGGCTCAGCCACCTGCTCGGGCCAGTCGCGGTAGGCGCCCTGCAGCGGCCAGGGGATCCTGGTCGCCAGCAGCGCCGCCAGGATGCTGCCGCCGGAGACGGCGCCGACGGTGCCGATCCGCGCCAGCAGGCCGAGCTCGTTGAGCCGGGTCAGGGCGCCGAGGTGGAAGAGGGCGGCGCGGTAGCCGGCGCCCGAGAGCCACAGCGCCCGTTCGCCGCGGTCGGCCTCGCTCGGCGAGAGGCCGCCGAGGCGGCCAAGGGTCTCCCGCCCCGCCGCCCGAGGCCGATTTTCGCCGTGCCGAGACATCGAGGAGCGGGGCATTTAATCAGGGCCCTTTGCTGTAAATCTCTCCAGCGGTCAAGCCTGTGGGAGGATGCGGCGATGACGGGGCTGAAGGTCCGCTACGAGCGGCGGGGCGCGAGCGCCGTGCTGACGATCGACCGGCCCGAGTGCCGCAACGCGGTCGACGCCGAGACGGCGCAGTTGCTGCGCCAGGGATGTGAGCAGTTCGAGGCGGATGAGGGCGCGCGCGCCCTCATCCTCACCGGCGGCGGCGGCGCCTTCTGCGCCGGCTTCGACCTCAAGTCCGACGGCCTCGACGTCGACCACCCCGCCGGGCCGATGGGGTTCACCCGGTTGACGCCCTCGAAGCCGACGATCGCGGCGATCGACGGCTGGTGTGTCGCCGGCGGCCTCGAGCTGGCCCTCTGGTGCGATCTGCGGATCGCCACTCCCGACTCGACCTTCGGCTGCTTCGAGCGCCGCTGGGGGGTGCCGCTGATCGATGGCGGCACCCAGCGACTGCCCCGCGTGGTCGGCCTCGGCCGGGCGCTCGAGATCATCCTCACCGGCCGGGCGGTAGAGGCGGAGGAGGCGCACCGGATCGGTCTCGTCAACGAGCTCACCGGCGCCGGTGAGCACCTCGAGCGCGCCCTCGAGCTGGCCGAGCGCCTCGCCTCCTTTCCCCAGGAGACGATGCTGGCCGACCGCCGCGCCGCGATCGAGGGCAGCGGCCTGCCGCTCGCCGACGGGCTGGCGCTGGAGCACCAGCTCGGGCGCGAGACGCTGGCAGTGGCGATGCGCGGCGCCGCCCGCTTTGCCGCCGGCGAGGGCCGCCACGGCGAGGGCGTCTAGCCGCACTCGTCTAGGCCAAGGCCAGCTCCCGCTTCGCCGCCTGCGGCCCGAAGTACGGGAGCACGGCGACGTACATCAGCTCCGGCAGCAGCGCCCGGAAGCCGCCGTCCTCGCCGGTGGCGAGCCGCGAGTAGACGACGGTGTGGATGCCGGAGGCGATCGCCTCCGGCGCCAGCCGCGGTGCCTCGTTGCAGTTCGTCCCGGTCGCTGCGGCCCGGCCCTGGTCGAGGAAGCCGCGAGCGTGCGCCAGCGCTGCCTCGCGCTTGGCCAGCGCCTGCGGCCCGGCCGGGTGGACCTCGACGATCAACCCCCGACCAACGTTCGGTTCGCTGTCGAGGAAGTCGAGCAGTGCCCCGAGCCCGGCACGCAGCTGGCCAGACCAGGAGTCCTCGCCCGCGGCCGCCGCCCGGATCCCGGCTTCGACCCGCTTCACCGCCGCGTCGTAGGCCTGCAGGTAGCAGTCCTCCTTCGAGGAGAAGTTGTCATAGAAGGCCTGGCGGTAGAGCTCGGCGCGGTCGAGCACGGTTCGGACCGAGGTCCCCTCGTAGCCGACCTCGCCGACTGCCTCGAGCATGCCGTCGAGGATCCTCTGACGCTTAGATCTCCTGTCCACTGATCCCTGTCCCTGCCCGCTCCGGCCCCCGCCGGAGTCCCTTCGGGAGAACGGGCTGTCTAGCTTCGGGTACCTTATTGGTATTCCACGAACCGGTCTGTTCGATTCCCGCAAATCCCCCGGTTTAAAGGGGCTAAGGCTCAGGTACTCTGGCGTTCGTGACGCAACGCACTTCAACCAGGCCGGCCCCCGGCCAGCACCGTCTGTCCCGCGAGTTCATCACCCAGCACCAGCGGGCGCGAATCATCGCCGCCCTCGCCGAGGAGACCGCCGCTCAGGGCTACCGGGCGGTCACCGTTGCCGATGTCGTCCGCCGCGCCGGTATCGCCCGCAACACCTTCTACGACAACTTCTCCTCGAAGGAGGACTGCTTTCTCGCCACCCAGGACTTTGCCGTCGAAGAGGCGCTGCGCCGGGTGGTCGAGGCGGCGACCAAGGTCGACAGCTGGCAGGCGCGGGTCGACGCCGGCCTCGCGGCCTTTCTCCACTACGTCACCTCCGAGCCTGCCCTGGCCCGCACCTGCATCGTCGAGGCCCTCTCCGCCGGCCCCGCCGCGCTGGCCCGTTACGAGGAGTCGCTCCAGGCCTTCATCCCTCTCTTCCGGATCGGCCGCAAGGTCTCGCCGCACGGCGAGGACCTGCCGGAAACGCTCGAGGAAACGATCATCGGTGGCGTCTTCTGGATCATCTACCAGCGGATCATCCTCGGCGAGACCGAGGAGATCGAGCAACTCCTCCCCGAGCTCGTCGAATTTGCCTTGACCCCATACGTCGGCGCTGAGGCTGCCAGGAAGGCGACGGCTTAGCGTCGCCGGCCCTGGGGCCGCTGCTCTAAAAAATCGGACCGGTATCGTCGCTTCCAGTGGCTGCGGATCCCATCGACACCTCTGTCGAGTCAGCTCGCAACTATCCGCCGGAGCTGGCCCGCCTACCTCCCGGTAGGCATGGTCTGCCGCGGGAGTTCGTCGTCCACAACCAGCGCGAGCGGCTGATCGCCGGCCTCGCTGAGGCGATCTCCGAGAAAGGCTTCGCCGGCACCACAATCGGCGACATCACCCGCCACGCGGCGGTCTCGCGGCGCACCTTCTACGAGCATTTCACGAGCAAGGACGAGTGCTTCGTCGCCGCTTACGACACAGTGATGGCGGAGCTCAGCGAGCGCGTCGGCGCCGCCTTCGCCGAAGTTGACGACTGGCCCCACGGGGTCCGCGCCGGGATCGGCGCGATGCTCGCCTTCCTCGCCTCCGAGCCCAACCTGGCCCGCCTCTGCATGGTCGAGGCCCTGGTCGCCGGTCCGGTCGTGGTCGAGCGCTACGACGCTGCGATCCAGAGCCTCGTCCCTTACTTCAAGGCCGGCCGTGAGGGCCGCTCGCCCGAGGTCCTCTCCCGCCTCTCGCCGAGCACCGAGGAGGCCCTGGTCGGCGGCATGGTCTCGCTGATCTCCCGCCGCATCATCGCCGGCAAGACCGCTGAGCTCGAGGGCCTGCTCCCCGACCTCGTCGAGTTCACGCTGACGCCTTACCTCGGCAGTGCCGAGGCCGCCAAGATCGCCCGCGAGAGCTGAGCCGGGGCGCGCCGACCCCGGGGGGCCGGCGCGACACGATCGAGGCTTCGACTCAGGTGGTGGTTGTCTTCAGGAAGTGGGGGTTCTGCGTCAGTCCCCCTTCTCTGTCCATCCGCATTGTTTCGCTGGAGGTCAGGCTGGCGGCGAACCCCCCGAGTTTGAGGGTCGACGCGATTTTCGGATGCGGGGAGACCAGTGTCGCCCCGCTGGCTTCCAGCTTCGCTTCACCGGTCACCTGCAGCGCTTTTTTGGTCAGCGCCGCCGGGCAGGTTTTGCCGGCGACCGCGGTGAACACGAGTTCGGCGATCACGCCCCCGCTGCCGAAGACCAGCAAGTACATTTCTTCGGCAGCGCCGACTTTTTCAACCGCGGAGATCCCGGCCAGCTGGTTGGTCACGATCGTCCCGGCCGCTTTGCCCGGACTGTTGACCGTGCATTCTTCGCCCCCCGCTTTGGGTTTGTTCACGACGCAGCCGGTGTAGGTGATGGTCGTGAGTTTGATCGGCGCCTGGCTTTCGGCGAACATCTGTTCGGAGCCGCTTTTCTTGTTTTTGAAGGCGCCTGTCGATGCGGAGGTGCTGCATTCGACTTCCGTTGCCACGCCTTCGACGGTCGCGGTGAGCACCGCCGGCACGGCCCCGATTGTGCCCGCTTTGGTGGAGGAGTTGCTGCCTTCGAAAAATGTTTCGGCGTTTTCGGTGACCTCTGGGGCTTCGTAGTCGCCGCCGCCGCCTACTTTTTCTTTGCTGCAGTGCGCCTCTTCGAATTCCCCTTTGCCCGAGTTGAATTTGCATGTCGCGACTGTTGTGCCCTTAAGGGCAAGGGCACTCTGAGCCGGGACGGCAAGGAAGGCAAGCGCACACAGCAGCGTCAGGCCGGTTATGGCTCTGCGTCCAATCATGAGATGGCTCTCCTTGAACTGGTTGGTCCCCGCCCTGCCATCAGCGTGGCATGGAATTTGTCCACGATCAAGTTTTCTTAACTAATTTATTTGGCTCTACAACTTGGAAAACTCGGATGTCATCAAAACTTGAAATCGAGGGCGATATGTACGAACATACGTTCGTATGGAGATCGCCTGCGTCATCGGCAGTCGTTTGGCGGCTCCTCCGCGCCCGGGCCGCTCCGGGGGGTCCCGGCCCGGGCGCGATTCTCTTCCCGATCCGGTCGAGGCGGCGGAGCGGACCGAGGTGATGGTGCGGGCGCTGGAGTCGATCGGCGCCGGGGTCGAGTCCGAGCGCCCGGGTGAGGCCTTCTTCGCCGTCGACGGCCTGCGCGGGATCTATGGCGGCGACACCGAGGGGGTGCTGTCGGCGGTCCGCGAAGTGGTCGGGATGCGGCCCCGGGTCGGCGTCGCCCCAACCCGCTTCGGCGCCTACGCGCTCGCCCGCCGCAGCGATGACGGCCACGTCTCCGCCGCTGGCCTACATGCCTTCCTGGCGCCGCTGCGGATCTCGATCCTGCGCGACCGGCTGTCGGCGCCGGCAGCTGAGGTCGAAGAGCTCGTCGTCGCCCTCGAACGACTCGGGATCAGAACCCTGGGTTCGCTGGCGCGGCTTGGGGCCGACCAGGTCGCCGACCGCTTCGGCAAGCTCGGCCTGGAGGCGTTGCGGCTCGCCGGCGGCGATGACGAGCCGCTGCGCCCGCGCACTCCACACGAGGAGCTGGTCGAGCAGATCGAGCTGCCGGAGGGGACCGCCGGGCGCCAGCTAGATCGCGCCCTCGAGCTGCTCGTCGACCGCCTGCTGGCGGCACCGCAGCGCCGCGGCCGGACCCTGCTCGGGCTCCGCCTCGGGGCGCGGCTGGCGGGCGGCGGCAGCTGGAGCGTCGAGCAGGGGCTGGGCCGGCCGAGCGCCGCCGCCGGGGTCCTGCGCGGGGTGCTGGCGCCACGGCTGGAGTCGCTGCCTGGCCCGGCCGAGACGCTGCGGCTGCGGGCGCTCGGGTTCGGCCCACCCGCCGCCGATCAGCTCGAGTTCGCGCTAGGCGGGGTCTCGGCCCGCCGCCGCCGGCTGCGCCGGGCCGTGCGCGAGGTGCGCGCCGCCCAGGGCTCGGAGGCGCTGTTGAAAGTGTTACCCGTCGATGCCGACTCACGGGTGCCGGAGCGCTGGGCGATGCTGACGCCCTTCCCGGAACCGTGAGCCCCCGGCTCCGCCGTCTCTACACCCCCCGCCCAGTCAACATCAGAGTCGATGCCGAAGGCCGCCCGGCCACGGTCGACGGCGTTGTCGTCGAGGCGATCCGCGAGGAGTGGGTGGTCGAAGACCGCTGGTGGACGCCGCGGCCGCTGCGCCGCCACTACTTCGAGCTGGTCCTCGCCAACGGCCGCTCGCTCACCGTCTTCCATCGCGGCGACACCGAGCGCTGGTACCGGCAACGGGCCTGAGGCGGCGCTGCGATGGCGACGCCCCCGTACGTGGAGCTGCACGCGCACTCGGCCTTCTCCTTCCTCGATGGCGCCTCGACCTCGATGGAGCTGGCCGCCGCCGCCAACTCGCTCGGCTACTCCGCCTTCGCCCTCACGGACCACGACGGCGTCTGGGGCTCGCGCGAGTTCGCCGAGGCTTGCGCGGGGCTAGCGGTAAGGGCGATTACGGGAGCGGAGTTGACGGTGCGGACGAGCCGGCGGGGCCTGTCATCGAGGGGGACTCCTGCGGGCGGTGCAGCGGCTCCGTTCTCGGAGTCCCCCTCGATGCCACCCACCGGCAGCTACGTACACATCACTCTCCTCGCCGAAAGCGCGAGCGGGTACCGCAATCTCTGTCGTTTGCTGACGCTGGCGCACGCGCATACGCGGGACAACGCGGCGCGGAGTGCGACTCAGCCGTGGGCGACGCTGGAGCAGGTCGAGGAGCACGCCGAGGGGCTCGTCTGCCTCTCCGGCTGCGCCCGCGACGGCGCCGTCGCGGGGGCCTGGGCGCGGCGCGACACCGCCGGCGGTGAGCGCCTCGCCCGTCGCCTGCTCGGCGCCTTCGGACGCGAACGCTTCCGGGTCGAGCTGCAGCGGCCCTACTGGCGCCACGACCGCGCCCGCAACCGCTGGCTCTGCCTGCTCGCCGACCGTCTCGGCGTCGCCACCGTCGCCACCGGCAACGTCCACTGCCACAGCCGCCGCCGGGCGCGGCTGCAGGACGCCCTCGTCGCCGTTGCCCGCGGCGAGACGCTGGACGCGTCCGAGCCCGCCCGCCGCGGCAACCGCAGCTCGGCGCTGGCCGCACCGGAGCGGATGGCGGCGCGCTTCGCCGAGCACCCCGGGGCGGTGGCGGAGACCGTGCGGCTCGCCGAGCGGCTCCAGTTCGATCTCACCAGGGAGCTCGGCTACCGCTACCCCGAGGAAGACGACGCCGACCACACCCTGGCCGAGATCTGCCGCCACCGGTTGATCGAGCGCTACGCCGGCCGCTCCGACTGGGCCGAGGCGGACGCCCGCCTCTCCCGCGAGCTGGCGACGATTCGCCACCTCGGCCTCTCCGGATTCTTCCTCCTCCACCACGACCTGCTCGAGCTCGCCCGCGACGTCGCGGTCGAGGTCCGCGGCCGGGATTCAGCGCGATCTGTTTTGCCGCCGGGGCGCGGGCGCGGCTCCAGCGTCAGCTCGATCGTCTGCTACCTGACCGGCCTCTCCCACATCGACCCGGTCGCGGCCAACCTCTTCTCCGGTCGCTTCCTCACCGACGGTGCGACCGCGATCCCCGACATCGACCTCGATTTCCCGCGCGACATCCGCGCGGTCCTGATCCCCCGCATCCACCAGGTCTACGGCGCCGACCACTCGGCCCTGGTCGCCGCCTTCCCCACTTACCGCCCGCGCGGCATCGTCCGCGACCTCGGCAAGGCGCTGGGGCTGCCGGCGGCGGAGATCGCCCAGGTGGCGAAGGTCGTCGGCTTCCACGAGTCGGCGGACCAGATCGAGCGCGACGTCGTCGGCGCGATCGGCGCCGAGCGCGCCGCCTCGCCGCGCTGGAAGGCCCTGCTCTGGCTCGGCGCCGACGCGATGGGCCTGCCGCGCCACGCTTCCCAGCACTCCGGCGGGATGGTGATCTCGACGGTGCCGCTGATCGACGTCTGCCCAGTCGTGCCGGCGGCGATGAGCGGGCGCCAGATCATCCAGTGGGACAAGGACTCCTGCGCCGACGCCGGGCTGCTGAAGATCGACCTGCTCGGGCTGGGGATGCTCTCGGCGGTCGAGCGCTGCGTCTCCGAACTGGCGCAGACGCGCGGCGAGTGGCTCGACCTCTCGCGGGTCCCGCTCGACGACCCGGCGACCTTCGAAGCGATCCAGGCGGCGGAGACCACCGGCGTCTTCCAGATCGAGAGCCGGGCGCAGATGCAGATGCTGCCGCGCACCCACCCGGAAACCATCGACGACATCACCGTGCAGGTGGCGCTGGTCCGTCCCGGCCCAATCCAGGGCGGCGCCGTGCACCCATATATAGAGCGCCGCAAGCGCCGGCGCGAAGATCCCGCCTTCGAGATCCCCTACGAGCACCCTTCCCTGCGCTCGGTGCTGGAGGAGACGCTGGGGACGATCGTCTACCAGGAGCAGGTGCTCGAGGTGGCGATCACATTCGCCGGCTTCTCCTCCTCGCGGGCCGAGCGCCTGCGGCGGGCGATGAGCCGCAAGCGCTCGCGCCAGGCGATCTCCGAACACCACGACCTCTTCCTGCTCGGCGCCTGGGAGACACACCAGGCGCCGCCGGAGCTGGCGGAGCGGATCTGGCAGAAGATCCAGGGCTTCTCCGGCTTCGGCTTCCCGAAGGCCCACTCGGCCGCTTTTGGCCTGCTCGCCTACCACTCGGCCTGGCTGCGGGTGCACCGCGGCCCCGAGTTCCTCTGCGCCCTGCTCAACGAGCAGCCGATGGGCTTCTACCCGCCCGACTCGCTTGTCCACGAGGCGCAACGGCGCGGGATCGAGGTCCTGCCGCCTGACGCCAACCGCAGCCGCGTCCTCTGTCACGTCGAATCGCCGCAGGCGGACCCGGGGCTGCGGGGTGGGCTCAAGGTGCGGATCGGCCTCGGCTACGTGAAGGGGGTGCGGGAGGAGGAGATGGAGGCCCTGGTCGCCGAGCGTGAGCGCAGCGGGCCCTACCGCGGCGTCGCCGAGCTCGGCTCGCGCTCGGGCGCCGGCCTGGCGAGCCTCGAACGGCTGGCCTGGGCGGGCGCGCTCGACGCGATCCCGGCCGGATCGGGCGACGAGCGGCGGCAGGCGCTCTGGCGGGTCGGGGTCAGCGGCCGCGGCCGCGCCGCCCGCGATGGCACCCAACTGGCGCTGGCGCTGGAGCCGCCGGAGCCGCCCGCGCTGGAGCCGCTCGGCGAGTGGGAGCGGCTGATCGCCGACTATCGCTCGACCGGGATCGCCCTCGGCAAGCACCCGCTGGAGCTGCTTCGGCCCGGTCTTGACCGCTCGATCCTCCGCAGCACCGACCTGCAACGGGTCGCCGACGGCACCACGGTCGCGGTCGCCGGCATGGTCGTCGCCCGCCAGCGGCCGGAGACGGCGAAGGGGATCGTCTTCATGCTGTTCGAGGACGAGCGCGGCGTCGTCAACCTGATCGTGCCGCCGCCGGTCTACGACCGCCACCGTGCCTTGGTCCGGGCCGCGCCGCTGCTTGCCGCCCGCGGCCGGCTCGAGCGCCGCGAGGGCGTGGTCAACGTTCTCGTCGCCGAGGTCTGGGCGCTGGAGCCGGGCGAGCTGGGGTCGCCGCCCACCTCCACCCGCGCCGACCGCCGCGAACCGGACCTCGCCGCGCCCGACCGCCGCGAGCTCGTCGTCGCCGAGCTCCGCGCCGTCGCCCCCGCCGGCCACAGATTCGGCCGCCGCGGCCGCTGAACGCTCGCGTCGTCAGGCGACGCGGAGGACGATCTTGCCGGCGCCGTGGCTTTCTTCGGCGAGCCGGTGGGCGCCGGCGGCCTGCTCGAGGTCGAAGACGTGGCCGACCTCGACCTGGAGATGGCCGGACTCGATCAGTGCCGTCAGGCCGGCGAGGCCGACCGGGTCGGGCTCGACCAGGAAGCCGGTCGCACGGCGGTTCATTTCGCGCGCCTGCGCCAGCAGCTCCGGCGGCACGCGGCTCGGGACCGAGACCAGGATCCCGCCCGGGCGCAGGACCGGCAGCGAGCCCTCGCCGGAGGACCCCTGGCAGTCGATCACCGCATCGAGCTCGGCGACCTCGTCCTCGAACCGCTCCTCGCGGTAGTCGATCACCCGCTCGGCGCCGAGCGAGCCGAGCCACTCCGCCTGCTCGCGCCGCGCGGTCGCGACCACGTGGGCGCCACGGGCCTTGGCGATCTGCACCGCAAAGTGGCCGACGCCGCCGGCCCCGCCGTGGATCAGGACATCGTCGCCGTCCTGGACCCGGGCCGTGTCAATGACCACCTGCCAGGCGGTCAGCGCCGCCAGCGGCAGCGCCCCGGCCTCCTCGGTCGTGAGGGCGCCCGGCTTGCCGATGAAGTGGCGCGAAGGCGCCGTCACGTACTCGGCGTAGGCGCCGGCCTGGCGCGGGAACCACGGCATCCCCAGCACCTCGTCGCCGACCGCGAAGCGGGTGACGCCGGGGGCGATTGCGGTCACCACCCCGGCGACGTCCCAGCCGACGCAGATCGGCGGCTCGCCGATGACAGGAGCCATGCCCCGGCCGATCCGCGTCTTGAAGTCGACCGGATTGACGCCGGCAGCGTGGACGCGGACCTGGACCTCGGTCAGGATCGGCCGCGGCCGCGGCACCCGCTCGACCGCCAGCACCTCGGGACCGCCGAACTCGCGCAGGATCACGGCGCGCATCAGCTCGGTCTCGGCAGCGGCCATCGCGGCCGATGATAGGTGCTCACTGGCGTCCCTTTCCGTGCGCAGGCTCCCCCGTATAGCGGTCGACATAAAGCGCCCTGCGCGCTCGGGTGATCCGTTTGACGGTTTGTCCCGTACATCGACCGGTTTCCGCACCTTTGGACAGGAAACTCGGTTCAATGTCTTGCTCGTGGACGTTCTAGACCCGACCTTCAGTCATCAGCTGGCGTTCTACGAGGACGCCGATACCTTCCTGGCGTCGGCGGTGCCCTTCCTCCACGAGGGCCTAGAGCTGGGAGAGCCGGTTCGGGCCGCCCTGACGCCGGCGAAGATCGAGTTGCTGCGGGGGGAGCTCGGCGCCGACGCCGAGGTGATCGAGTTCGTCGACGTCGAAGACGTCGGCGGAAATCCGGCGCGATTGATCCCGGCCTGGCGGGACTTCCTCGACACCCGCGCGCCGGGGGGTGGAATCCGTGGCATCGGCGAACCGATCTGGCCGGCTCGCAGTCCCGCTGCCGTCGACGAGTGCGAGCGACACGAGTCGCTGCTCAACCTTGCTTTTCACGACGTCCCTGCGACAGCGATTCTCTGCTGTTACGACAGCCGCGCACTCGATGACGACGTCCTCGACGCCGCCCTCCTCAGCCACCCGCAGGAGCGCAACGGGGAGACCGCCGCCGCCAACCCGGAGTGGGACGACCATCGGCCCGAACCGTTCGCCGGCGGGCTGGCGCCACCGCCGCTCGGTGCTTTCGAGCTCGGCTTCGACCGCGACACCCTGCACACGCTGCGCGCCGCGATCGGGCTCGAAGCCGCCGAGGCCGGCCTCTCCGAGCAGCGCGCCGGCGACGTCGTCCTCGCCGCCGCCGAGCTCGCCGCCAACAGCGTCGTCCACGGCGGCGGTCAGGGCACCGCGACGATTTGGCGCGAACCGCAGGCGCTGGTCGTCGAGGTCCGCGACCAGGGCCGAATCCTGCAGCCGCTCGCCGGCCGCGTGCGGCCGACGCCGACCCAGGAGAACGGCCGCGGCCTCTGGGTCGCCAACCAGGTCTGCGACCTGGTCCAGATTCGCTCCGGCCGGGCCGGCACCCGCGCTCGGCTCTGGATGAACCTCGCCTAGAGTCGCTGCTAGCGTCGGGGCGATGAAGAAGCTCAACGTCGCCGCTCCCGAGTTCGAGTACGACAGCGAGGATCCGGACGGCTTCCGCGCCGGCCTGGCCCGGCTCGGCAAGGTGCTCGGCGCGGCCGAGTCCGGGATCAGCGTCTACGAGCTGCCGCCCGGCCAGGCGGTCTGCCCGTACCACTACGAGTGCGGCGAGGAGGAGTGGCTGCTGGTGCTCGAGGGCAACCCGACCCTGCGCCACCCGGACGGCTCCGACCGGCTCGAGCCCTGGGACGTGGTCTGCTTCCCGCGCGGTCCGGAGGGCGCCCACGGCATCCGCAATGAGACGGAGGAGACCGCCCGCGTCCTCATGTTCTCGACCGTCGTCGTCCCCACCGCCACCGTCTACCCCGACAGCGACAAGGTCGGGATCTGGACGGGCGACCCCAAGACGGACGTGATGGTGCGGCGCGAGAGCAACGTCGAGTACTTCGACGGCGAGGGCTGATTCTGGTGCTGGACGAGCCGGCCTTCGAACGCGCCGTCGACTCCCACCGCCGCGAGCTCCACGCCCACTGCTATCGGATGCTGGGCTCGGTCCAGGACGCCGAGGACGCGATGCAGGAGGCGATGCTGAGGGCCTGGCGCAGCCGCGACAAGCTCGCCGACAGCGAGGCGCTGCGGCCCTGGCTCTACCGGATCGCGACCAACACCAGCCTCGACCTGATCGCGCGCCGCAAGCGCCGGCTGCTGCCGGCTGAGTACACCGGCCGCGCCGATCCCGACCAGCCGCCTGGCGAGCCGGTGACCGAGAACGTCTGGCTCGAGCCCTACCCGGACGAGACGCTCGAGATCGAGGACGGCTACGCCTCGCCCGAGGCCAGCTACGAAGAGCGGGAGGCGGTCGAGCTCGCCTTCGTGGCTGCGATGCAGCACCTGCCGCCGCGCCAGCGCGCGGTCCTGATCCTGCGCGAGGTTCTCGGCTTCTCCGCCCAGGAGGTGGGCGAGACGCTCGATACCTCGGTCCCCTCGGTCAACAGCGCCCTGCAGCGGGCCCGCAAGGCGGTCGACGAGAAGATGCCGGCGCGCAGCCAGCAGCTGACGCTGCGCACGCTCGGCGAGGCTCGCCTGCGCGAGATCGTCGAGGAATACATGGATGCGATGCGCACCGGCGACGTCAACCGCGTCGTCTCGATGCTGACCGCCGACGTTGCTTGGTCGATGCCACCGCTGGCGAGCTGGTACGGCGGCATCGACGAGGTCGAGGTCTTCCTCCGCAACGGCCCGCTCAACGGCGAGTGGCGCTGGCGCCACGCTCCCGGCAGCGCCAACGGCCAGCTCGCGGTCGGCACCTACACCTGGGTCGAGGCGGAGCGCACCCATCTGCCGTTCTCGCTTGACGTCATCACCCTCGATGGCGACCGGATCAAGGAAGTGACCGCCTTCGTCGTCCGTGTGATCGACACCCCGGACGGCTATGCTCGCTGGCCTGACCGCGCGGCCGACCCCCGGCGCGTGGAGTCTGTTTTCCGGCGCTTCGGATTGCCGGACCACATCGACTAACTGGATCGATTGCGGGTAAGCGATTAGTTCGTGCCCGCACGGGAGTCTCAACGAGCATGAACACCACCGCCACCACCGATCGCAACCGCTGGCTCGCCCTCTACGTCCTCTGCGCGGGGATGCTGATGATCGTCCTCGACGCGACGATCGTCAACGTCGCCCTGCCGACGATCCAGGACGACCTCGGCTTCTCCCAGTCGAACCTCGCCTGGGTCGTCAACGCCTACATGATCCCGTTCGGCGGCCTCTTGCTCCTGGCCGGCCGGATCGGTGACCTCGTCGGTCAGCGCCGCGTCTTCCTCGGCGGTCTCGCGGTCTTCACCCTCGCCTCGCTCGCCTGCGCCGCCTCCCAGACTCAGGAGATGCTGGTCGGCTTCCGCTTCATCCAGGGGATCGGCGGCGCCTTCTCCTCGGCCGTGATCCTGGGAATGATCGTGACGATGTTCCCGGAGCCGGCGAAGCAGGCGAAAGCGATCGGTGTCTACGGCTTCGTCGCCTCCGCCGGCGGCTCGATCGGGCTGCTGCTCGGCGGCGTCCTCACCGACGCGATCAGCTGGCACTGGATCTTCATCATCAACGCCCCGATCGGGGTCGCGGTCGCCTACCTGGCCCACCGCCTGGTCGAGCGGCGCGAGGGGGTCGGCCTCAGCCAGGGCGCCGACTTCCCGAGCGCGGCGCTGATCACCGTCTCGCTGATGCTCGGCGTCTTCACGATCCTGCAGATCACCGAGTGGGGCTGGATCGACGCCCGCACCCTCGGCCTCGGCGCCGTCTCGGCGGCGCTGCTGGCGATCTTCATCCACCGCCAGGCGACGATCGCCAACCCGCTGATGCCGCTGCGTCTCTTCCGCAATCGCAACGTCGCCGGCGCCAACGCCCTGCAGGCGCTGCTCGTCGCCGGCATGTTCGGGATGTTCTTTCTCGGAGCTCTCTACCTGCAGCGGGTGCTCAAGTACGACCCGCTCGAGGTCGGGTTGGCCTTCCTGCCGACGACGGTGGTGATGGGCGCGCTCTCGCTCGGCTTCTCGGAAAAACTGATCATGCGCTTCGGCCCGCGGACGACGCTGATCCCCGGCGTCTGCATGGTCGTCGTCGCCCTGCTGCTGTTCGCCCGCACCCCGGTCGACGGCGACTACCTGACCGACCTGCTGCCGCCCTTCCTGCTGATCGCCGTCGGCGTCGGTACCGCCTTCCCGGCGATCATGACGCTGGCGATGTCGGGTGCGACCCCGCAGGACGCCGGCCTGGCCTCAGGCTTCGTCAACACCAGCATGCAGGTCGGTGGCGCGATCGGATTGGCGGTGCTGGCGACGCTCTCCACGGAGCGCACTCAGAGCCTGCTCGACGAAGGCGTCTCCAACGCTTCGGCACTGACCTCGGGCTACCACCTCGCCTACCTGATCGGCGCCGGCTTGGCCGCGATCGCGGTGGCGATCGCGGTCTTCGTCCTGCGCCCGGTGCCGATGCCTTCGCACGCGCCGGAAGCCGAATCGGAGCAGTCCGGGCCGGAGCCCGTCCTCTCGAAGTCCAGCTGAACTGGCCACTTTGGCCCGCAGCTAATAGATCGCGCCCGGTGGCCGATCAAGGGGGAATGTCGCCCAACGCGACTCCGATCTTCAAAGGCAATCTCTCCTATGGCGACGCCTCGGGTGAGCGCGCCCGGATGGGCCGGATCAGCGGCTGGTTGTGGATCGTCGCGGCGCTGGTCGGGGTGGTCGGCCCCTTCCTCCCCGGCGCCGAGTACGTCTCGCTCGGCTGGGGCCTGGCGCTGAGCGGCGTCGTCCTCGTCTACGGGATCTGCTCGGTGACCGGAACGATTCCCTGGGAACGGGCCTCGATCAACGCGCTGGCGGTCGGCATGGTGCTGACGATCCCCGTCGCCGCGCTCGCGCTCTACCTGACCGGCGGCTCGCTCAGCTACGTCGAGCCGCTGCTCGCCTGCTCGCTGCTCTACGCCGCCTTCTTCTTTCCCGCCCGCTGGGCCTGGCCGCTCTCGATCGAGCTCGTGATCGCCGCCGGCACCCCCTTCCTCTACGACGGCAACGCGATCGAGAATGCCTACCTGCCGCGCTACCTCGCCCTCGTCGCCGGCTACCTGGCGGCGACCTGGGTGATGGTCGGCCTCAAACGCCGTCTCGTCGACGCCGAGGAGCGCCAGCGGGACTTCGCCAACCGCGACCCGCTGACCGGGGTCGGCAACCGCCGCGCCTTCGATGCCACCTTCCAGCGTGAGCTCGCCGCCCGCATTCAGCCCCGCCGCGGCCGCCGCGAAGGCGACTCCAGCCCGCTGGCGCTGCTGATCTTCGACCTCGACGACTTCAAGGGGGTCAACGATCGCCATGGCCACCAGGCCGGCGATGCGGTCCTGATCGAGGCCGCCCAGCGCGCCCACTCGATCCTGCGCTCGACTGACACCCTGGCGCGGATTGGCGGCGACGAGTTCGCGGTGATCGCACCCGGCGCCCACGGCGAAGGCGTGCGGCGGATGGCCGAGTCGATCCGCAACGCGGTCAGCCTGCGCGGTCCGGACTCCGACGGCCCCAGCCCAAGCGTCTCGATCGGTTGGGCCGTCTTCCCCGAAGACGGCGGGGACTTCGAGACCCTGATCCGCACCGCCGACGACCGCATGCTCCGCCTCAAGCGCAACGGCAGCCCCTTCGAGCTCGGCCGCCAGCGCCAGTTCGGCTAGCGGCAGCCGCTCAGCGCTCGATCGACGCCGACTCGAGCACCCCAAGCAACTGGGTGACTCGACAGACCAGGAGCCGCTCCTCGTCGATCTCGACCCAGACTCCGGCGGAGGCGGGGAAGACGACATGGTCCCCTGGCGCGACCGGCATTTCGACCCCCGCCTGAGCCCACCAGTCGAGCCCCGGCCCGACGGCGAGGACGATCCCCTGTTCCGGCGGCGGGTCGTGGGTGCCGGGCGGGACGACGAGCCCGGACCGCCGCACCCGGTCCTGGTCGAGCTCCTTGATCACGATCTGGTCGAACAGCGGCCGTAGCAGGTGGCGAACCCCCGACTCGGTCGGATCCGGTATCTGCGCAGTCCCCATCACCGCGAAGTCTGCCACGCCCGACCGGCGAACCACGCAAGCCACGCCGGCCAGGTGCCAGCGAGGGGCGAATTCCCGTCGCTGAAGCCTTTTGGCCTCCATATGACCAAAAAGCTTCAGCCATGGGCACGGGACGCATGGGCGCTGGCACGTCGTCAACACGGTGTCGTCGCCCGCGCGCAGCTACTGGAGCTGGGGATGCCGTCGAGTGCAGTTCTCGCCTGCGGTTCGGAGGCGCGACTGAGTCATCAGAGTGGCGCTGACCTGTGGCGGATCCGGCCCCAACGCGGCGGTCCGATACAGGTTGCCCTACCCAGCCAGTTCAGCCACTGCCGCTCGGGTATCCGGCAGCACCGCCGCGCCCGACTCGACCACCCGCGTCGCGTCGACGGCATTCCAGTCGACAACCCGGTCTCGATCCTCATCGACCTCGCCACCTGTCTGTCCACGGAAGAAGTCGAAGACGCCGTCAACGAGGCCGACCGCCTGAAGTTGCTGCCGACCCCCCGTCTTCGCTCGGCCCTCGACTCCGAGCCACGCCGCCCTGGAGTTGGCTGCCTGCGCCGCATCCTCGACGCCCAGACCTTCAGCAAGGCGCAGAACAAGCTGGAGCGCCGCTTCCTTGCGATCGCTCGCGCCGCCGGCTTGCCCAAGCCCCGTACCCAGGCGCGCCTTGGCCGCCACCGGGTCGACTTCCACTGGCCCGAACTCGGGCTGGTGGTCGAGACCGACAGCCTCACCTACCACCGCACCGCCAGCGAGCAGGCGGTCGACGTGCGGCGCGACCAGGCCCACGTTCGGGCGGGCCTCCGCACCCTCCGCTTCACCCACCCGCAGGTCTTCCACCAGCCCGACTACGTTCGCGACGTGCTCGAAGACACCCGCCGCCATCTCGGCTGACACCGGCAAGCTGAGAAGGGGGCCGATGCGGGGGGGAGAATCGTCCCTCCACGATGGCCGAGACCGCTTCCTCTCCCGCGACCCGCCGCCAGCTCGGGATGGCGGCGCTGGCGCTGGGCGCGCTCGGCGTCGTCTTCGGCGACATCGGCACCAGTCCCCTGTACGCGCTGCAGACGGTGTTTCGGGCCGACGACCACGCGGTGAAGGCGACCGAAGCCGACGTCTACGGCGTCATCTCGCTCGTCTTCTGGACGATCACGCTGATCGTCTCGATCGAGTTCGTGATCTTCATCATGCGCGCCGACAACGACGGCGAGGGCGGGATCATGGCCCTGATCGCGCTGGTGATGGGAGCACCCCTGAAGCGGTCGCGGCTCAAGTACCTGCTGATCGCAATCGGGATGGTCGGCGTCGCCCTCTTCTACGGCGATGGGATCATCACCCCGGCGATCTCGGTCCTCTCCGCGGTGGAAGGGGTGAAGGTGGTCGAGCCGGGTCTCGAGGACATGGTCCTGCCGCTGACGATCGCGATCCTCCTCGTCCTCTTCGCGATCCAGCGCTTCGGCACCCACCGGATCGGCCGCGTCTTCGGGCCGGTGATGGTCGTCTGGTTCCTCGTCATCGCCCTCGCCGGCCTCGCCCGGGTCGTCGACCACCCGGACATCATCAAGGCCCTCTCCCCCCACTACGGGGTCGAGTTCTTCGGCAACCACTTCGGCATCGCCTTCATCGCCCTCGGCTCGATCGTTCTCACCATCACCGGCGCCGAGGCGCTCTACGCCGACATGGGCCACTTCGGGCGCAAGCCGATCAACCGCGCCTGGTTCTTCGTCGTCTTCCCGGCCCTCACCCTCAATTACATGGGGCAGGGCTCGCTGATCGTCGAAACGCCGAGTGCGATCGAAAACCCGTTCTTCCTCCTGCTCCCGCACTGGGGCCGGATTCCGATGGTGCTGCTGGCGACGGTGGCGACCGTGATCGCCTCGCAGGCGGTCATCTCTGGCGCCTTCTCGGTCACCCGCCAGGCGGTCCAGCTCGGCTTCCTGCCGCGGCTCTCGATCCGCCACACCTCGACCCGGGAGATCGGCCAGATCTACGTTCCCGCCGTCAACTGGTTCCTGCTGGCGGCGGTGCTCGCGCTGGTCGTCGGCTTCGGCTCCTCGGCCAAGCTCGCCTCCGCCTACGGGATCGCCGTCACCGGCACGATCACCGCCGACACGTTGCTCTTCCTCGTCGTCGTCCGCGTCCTCTGGCGCAAACCGAGCTGGCTGGTGGCGCTCGGCGCTGTCGTCTTCTTTACCGCGGACTTTGCCTTCCTCGGCGCCAACCTGACCAAAGCCGAGCACGGCGGCTGGTTCCCGCTGCTGATCGCGGTCCTCGTCTTCACCCTCTTCAGCACCTGGAAACGCGGCGCTGAAAAGGTCCATAGTGCCCGCATCGAGGAGGAGGGCTCGCTGCAGTCCTTCGTCGAGGAGCTGCACGCGATGCAGCCGCCGCCGGTCAGGGTCCCCGGCACCGCCGTCTACCTCAACGCCCGCCGCGAGACGACGCCGCTGGCGCTGCGAGCCGGCGTCGAGCACACCCACGCCCTGCACGAGACGGTCGTGATCATCCTGATCGAGACGACGAAATCGCCCTACGTCCCCGAGTCCGAACGCCTTGTCGTCGACGAGCTCGGCTACGAGGACGACGGGATCAGCCACCTCACCGCCCGCTATGGCTTCCAGGACATCCAGGATGTGCCCCGCCTACTTGCTCTCGCGGCCGAGACCGGCCTCGAGAAAGAGGTCGACGTCGACGAGGCCGTCTACTTCCTCTCCCACGTCACCGTCAGCCCCACCGACGCCCCCGGCATGCGCGCCTGGCGCAAGCGTCTCTTCGCCGCCCTCGCTCGCAATGCCGCCAGCCCGGTCGAGTACTTCCACCTCCCCCGCGACCGCACCGTCAGCCTCGGCTCGACGATCGAGGTCTGAGCCCGCCTCAGCTGTTGGGACTGTCGGTGACCGTCAGGTCGCCCGTCTCGACGTCGCTTACGTTGATCGGATCCATTGGTCCTCCTGATGAGTGGCGAGCAGTGGACCCGATGCTGCCACCAGGCCTGCGCCCGGCCAAGCGGGTTCATATGCCCGGCCAGACGCGGCGATCCGCATCGGACCGCCCACCGGCGTTTGGGGCGCTGGGCCGGCCAAGGATGCCGGCCCAGCGCGCAGCCTGATCAGGCTTCATGAACGGACTCCGCGCCTTGATGACGTTTTCGTCCACCGATCAAGATCGCGGCATCGGCCCGCTTCGTCAATCGGCGGTCTCGCGCACGCGCCGATCCGCACTGCTCGTCGGCCTGGCGGTGGCGCGGTCGACCGAGGCCTTCGGCGCCGCCGCGAAGCAGTCCCGGCACACAGCGCCAGCACCACGACCAAGGCGGTGCAGCAGACAGCGACTGGCGCGCGGCGCGCAAGGGAAGGAAAGTCCATCCGATGCTTTTTTCGGCACCGGATGGACTCGAACTTGAATCAGTGATGGTCTATTTGGCCGCGGCGATCAGGGCATTCGCCCCGCCCTGCATCCCGGCTTTGTTGGGATGGATCGGCGCCGCCAGTTCGCCCGGAATCAGTGGTTCCACCCACCGGTTCGAGCTCGACTTGCAGGCATCGTGGCCGATGCTGGCTTTGTACCAGTCGACCACCGTCGCGCCGTTGGCTGCCGCCTGGGTCGCGAGCATTTTGTTCAGCCCCTGCTCGGTCGAGCGCAGGTAGGAGACGTCACCGAACCCGATCGGCATCTGCGGCCAGCAACCGATCCCGGTCTCGGGGAAGATCGCCGGGTAGTTGAGGACGTAGATTTTTGCCGAGGGTGCGCGGGTGTGGATCCCCTGCAGCACCGCCGCGACTTTCGGCGCGGTGGCGGCGATCCGTTCCGCCAGCTGGTCTTTGCCGCCCGCCGTGTATTTGTCTCTGCACGGCGTGCTGAACGGGTTGATCGTGATGCAACTCTGTGCGACTTCCGAGAAGCCGATGTCGTTGCCGCCGATCGTGATTGAGACCACCGACGTTTCGCTGCTGAGCGAGTTGAACTGCGGCGGGTTGGTGCCGAATTCGACGCTCTGCGATTCGGTCATGTTGTTCGTCTTTGCCCCGCTGCAGCTCGGGTCTTTCAAGGGCAGGCCAAGGCTTGGCGCCGCCAGGTGCGCGTAGTTGTGGTCCGACCGCAGGCAGCCGAGCGGTTCGAGCGACTGGTTGGGAATCAGCGGCCCGGCGGCATAGGAGTCCCCGAGGCCGACGTAGTTGGCCGCCCGCGCCTGCGTGGCGAGCGCGCCCGCGAGCAGCATCATTGCCGCGAGCAAGAGCAGCGCCAGCCCCCGCGCCTGGCGCCTTGATCGGTTGACGATCACTGCGTTCATATCCCTCTCCTTCAACTTGGATTGCCCCCTGCCCCCGTTTCCCTAGAGCGATAATTGCTCAAACTCTTTTGTTTCTAAACATACCCGGACGTAAGTTCCACGCCAGATCGCGAAATGAGGTCGCGGTGCCGGGATAGGCTGGGCGGGGATGAAGGCGGCCGATTCCTCCAGCGCTCGTGTCGCCTGGATCGCGATCGCGATCGCGATCGTCTTCGGCCTCTGGCTGGCGCTCAACTCCGGGGCCGGCCCCGGCATCGCCTTCTTCTACGTGATCCCGATCGGCATGGCGACCTGGTGGTTCGGCCGCCGCGCCGGCATCATCGCCGCCCTCACCTGCGCCGTCGTCTACATCATCGGCGGCCTGATCGACCCGATCACCAACGTCGGCTTCGCCGTCGCCCTGCGCGGGATCGCCTTCATCCTCACCATCGTCCTCGTCTCCGCCGCCCGCGAGCGGCTGCAGATGCTCGAGGGCGAGGCAGAGGAGCTGAAGGCGATCCGTGCCGCCCTTACCCCGACCGCGATCCCGGAGCTGCCTGGCGTCGACGCCGGCGCCGCCTTCGTCCCCTCCGAACACGGCGTCTCCGGCGACTTCTACCTGCTCACCAACGGGCCCGACGAAACGACGATCGCGGTCGTCGGCGACGTCGTCGGCCACGGGCCCAAAGCAGCCCAGCTCGCCACCTTCATCCGCGCCCGCTTCGCCGCCTTTGCAGCGAACACCGCCGACCCGATCGAGATCCTCGCCCTCGCCAACGACGCCCTGATCGAGCGCGACGACGACGAGCAGGAACTCGCCAGCGCCGTCTGCGTCCGCTTCCGCCCCGCGGACTCGACGATCTCCTGCGCGGTCGCCGGCCACCCGCCGCCGCTCTGCCTGCCGACGCTGGAGGAGCTGACGCCGCACGGTCCCACCTCGCTCCTCGGCGTCGAACGGGACGCTCCTTTCGCCACCGCCGAGCTCCAGCTGGAACGCTCGGAGGGGCTGTTCGTCTACACCGACGGCGCCACCGACGTCCGCCGTGAAAACGGCTTCCTCGGACGCGACGGCCTCACCGATCTACTCGAGCCGCTGACCAAGCTGCCGGCCCGGGTCCTGGTCCGTGAGGCCCAGGGCGCGGTTCTCGGTTGGGCCGACGAGCCGATCCGCGACGACCTCTGCTTCGTCGCCCTCCGCCCACGCCTGATCCCCTTCGGCTAGCACTGGGCTGCGGGCAGCTATAGCTCGCGCTCGTAGAAGAGCATCGCGGGACCGTCGGGGGAGCCTTCGCGGTTGCTGAATCCGGAGCTCTCGTACAGGGCCCGAGCCGCCGTGTCGGTTTCGCCCGTGTTGAGGTCGATCCCGGAGGCGCCCGCCTCCCGCGCGGCGTCCATCGTCGCCTCGAGCAGGCCGCGGCCGATCCCCTTCCCGCGCAGCTCCG
Organism: Solirubrobacterales bacterium; assembly: GCA_035509895.1. Lineage (GTDB taxonomy): Bacteria > Actinomycetota > Thermoleophilia > Solirubrobacterales > 70-9 > VAYN01. The sequence continues at coordinate 9,107 of DATKIA010000049.1, read as the reverse complement.
GGACCACGTAGAGCTCCTGCAAATACGCTTCCAGCCCCTCGGCCCAGAGCGCCGGGCGAAAGCGCAGGAGCGCCAGCCCATCGGGCCCGCCGCCCGCCAGCAGGACGGTGATCTCGCCGGCGCCGAGCAGCCTCGCGATCGTCCCGGTCAGCCGCTCGACGCTCGGCGTCGGTTCCTCGTACTCGACGTTGAAGTCGTGCAGGAGCCGAGCGACGTCCGCGGCGTCCTTCACTCCGCCGCGGCGGACCTGTATCTCTGCTTTGTCCATGCCCCCAGTTTCCCTCCCCGACGAAGTTCGCGACGCCTGCGCCTGGGTGGCCGCGCGAGCGAGCGCGGTGCGGATCGAGGCGGCGGCGATCGAGGCCTACGCAGCCGCGATCGATTCGCCCGACGAGGAGGCGCCCGACAACCAACTCGGCCCCGACGCCGACCGCGAGAGCCGCGCTGCGCTCGCCATCTGCCTCAACGCGATCAACTTCGGCTCCGGCTGGTGGCCGACGATCCGCAAGCGCCCCGGCCACAGCGGTTTCTTCACCGTCGCCGCCGGCCTAAGTCAGCGCTTCCGCGAACACGGACCGTGGCCAGCAGCCGAGCTGACCCGGCTCGGCGCCGCCGACCTCGCCGCGGTCCTCGGCCAGGACCCCGAGCATCCGCTGATGGCGCAGTTCGCGGCAGCACTGCACAACGTCGGCGAGCATCTCGAAGCTGAGCACGGCGGCAGCTTTGCGGCAACGGTTGACTTGGCGCGTGGTTCGGTCCCGGCGCTGGCCGGACTTCTTGCCGCCTGGGAGGCCTTTGCCGACGTCTCTAAATATGGAGAGCGCCGAGTGCCGTTCTTCAAGCGTGCCCAGCTGGCCGCCGCCGACCTCGCCCGCGCCGGAGTTGCCGAGCTCCAGGGCCTGGACCAGCTGACTGCCTTCGCCGACAACCTCGTCCCCCACGTCCTCCGCGTCGACGGCGTCCTCTCCCTCGATCCCGCTCTGACCGCCCGGATCGAAGCCGGCGACCTGCTCGTCCACGGCTCCCCCGAGGAGGTCGAGCTTCGCGCCTGCGCCGTCCACGCCGTCGAGCTGCTCGTTGCCGCCCGCGCCCGCTCCGGGGCGCCGCCCCTCGCCGCCGCCGAGGTCGACTCCGCTCTCTGGAACCGCGGCCGCGAGCGCCGCTACAAGGCGCTGCCGCGTCCGCGCTCGCGGAACACCGCCTACTAGCTGGCGGAACACGCAGCAAGGCAGGCGGCGGCAGCTCGCTGGTCGTTCGGCGACGGCACCGTCCCCGACACACTCACCTGCGTCGCCACCCTCCTCGCTGCCTCCCTAGGTGAACCGCTTGACGAACCCGAGCGAGGTGTCGCACACCTCGCGCCAGCCGCTGTCGATCGTCAGCGAGTGACCGCGGTTCGGGATCGACTTGATCTCGGTCACTCCCTCGTTTCGCTTCTGCCTCTTATAAGAAGCGCTGGCGATCGCCCAGGGCACCGTGTGGTCCTTCTCGCCGTCGATGATCAGCAGTGGCCCGCGCTGCGGGGTCTTGGTGTCGACCTTGGCCTCGGTCAACGGGTTCAGGTTCGCGTTCGCCATCTGCATCAGCGCCAGCCCCGGTGCCGCCACGTGGTAAGTGTCGTAGAGCTGTTTCGCCTCCTCGTCGGTCAGCGCATTGGCCCAGCCGTACTTGTACTGGTCCAGGGTCAGCGTCACCGCCCGGTTCTTGTTCAGCGGGTTGGACAGCACCGGCGCCGCCGATTTCAGCGCCGAGAGCGGCAGCGGCAGGACGCCCCGGAACGGCCCCGGGTCGATCGCCACCGTCGCCGCCGACAGCCCGCGCCCGGCGATGATCTGCGCCAGCAGGCCCCCGGTCGAGTGCCCTAGGACCGCGGGCTTCTTGTCGAGCTTGGCGATCACCTCGGCGGTGTGGTCGGCGACCTGCTTGATCGACTTCTTGGCGAGGACGTCCGGATTCGCCCGCGCCTCCTCGACCGTCAACGGATCATCCGGCCAAACCGGCGTCACCCCCGCGTAACCGGCCCCCTCGAAGACCCCGACCCAGTTGTCCCAGCTGCTCGGCAGCAGCCAGAGGCCGTGGATGAAGACGGCGGGCACATTTCCACTCGCGTTCGCCTTCTCGATCTGCTCGTTCTCGAAATCCGTGATCGCCATCAGTCACCTTCCACATTGGGGGCGGCCACCCCCGCAGTGCCGCCTTGGATTGGGATCGCGCCATGATGCCAGCGCCGCCTTAGGATGACCAGGTGCCGCCGCAGGAAAAGAAAGCGATCAACTGGCGCGCCTGGACGATCGGCGTCCTCATCGCCCTCGTCCTCGTCGTCTGCTTGCAGAACTCCCAGCAGGTCAAGGTCGAAGTCCTTTTCGCCAGCTTCGACGCCCCCCTGATCGTCGTCCTCCTGGTCGCGATCGGGATCGGCGCCCTGATCGGCTGGGCTGCCCCCGTCCTGATCCGCCACCGCCGCGGCGAACGCGCCCAGGCAAAAGGCCCGTCCGCAAATTGAATAATTAAGCTAGACTGCTCAAATTATGTGGGGGCATCGGGAGAAGGGATGGGTCTGTTCGGGAGCCATCGCCCTGGTGGTCGCCTGTCTCGTCTTCGCGGGTTGCGGTGGCAGCGGCTCCGATCCACTTACCAAGGCGGAATTCCTTAAACAGGGAAACGCGATCTGCGCGACGATGCAGAACGAAAGGGCGAGCCAAGCCAAGGACGCCGAAGCGGAACTGGCGGATGCGGACGAAGAGGAAACGATGTCGTTCGCGCTCGAGCCGGTCGAAACGATGACCGACGAACTCGGCGATCTCGGTCCGCCCGAAGGCCAGGAGAAGGAAGTGGAAGCGATCATCGCCGCCTTCGAAGACGGCACCTCCCAGCTCGAAGCGGAACCCACCGGGCCGAAAAGCATCTCGGCTTTCGCTCAAGCCGACAAGAAGGCCACGGCCTACGGCCTGACCGAATGCACGATCTGAGCTCAGGCCGCGACGGGTCTGCCGAATAGCTCCGGCGACGGGATCCCGATCACGTCGCCTTCGAATCGCTTGCGGTTCCCGTACACCACCCAGGTCGTGTCGATTTCGCCGATCTCGAGCTCCAGCCGCAGCGCCTCAGGATGCTTCTCGAGGTGCTCGAGGTGGGTCAAGCCCGCCTCGTAGCGCCCGGCCAGCAACTCTTCGGCGACGATCGGCTTCGACTGGACGTCGATGATCTCCTCCCAGTCGCCGGCGTCGATGTAGCCGGAAGTCGCCGGGACGAGGCCGAGGGTCCTGGGCCGCTCGACCTCGCGGCGGGCTAGCACCGCCAATGCCTTGGTCGGGTAGATGAACGTGTCGACGACGAAGACGTCGTTCCAGTAGCGCTCCGTGATCTTGTGGACCAGCGGATGGGCGCTGCACTGGATTAGGAACGCGTTCTCCCTTCCACGGATCTTCTCCAGCCCGTCGAAGAAGTCTCCGATGAAATCGATCTCGAAGTCCTCGACCCCCTGGAAGCCCATGTAGGCGATCACGGCGCGCTCGTGGCAGGTGCCCGTCGGCCCCAACGTCACGAGGTCGATCATCGCCGGATCTCCTTGTCCCAAGCCATTCCCAATGCGCAAGAGTAGGCGATTAATCTGTAAAGTCAAACAGCTATGAGAGCGCGCGCTTTCGCACGTTCGCGGGTCTGGCATGAAGTGATTCGCCTACGGGTCGAGCGCTATGCGCTCGACCCTGGCAGCCGCCGCCTCGGCACCCCGCGCCTGCTGCAGGCGGGTCGAGATTCTCGCCAAACGCGCTGAGAGTTGCCGGTCGCCGAGGAGCCGGCTGATCGCGTCAGGCAGCTTGTCCGGCTTGTGGTCGTAGGTTTCGAGGCGGACTCCGTACCCCTTCTCGTGCAGTCTCTGGGCATTGTCGTGCTGGTCCCAGAACAGCGGCAGCAGGACCAGCGGCTTGCCGAAGTAGAGGGACTCGAGGACGGTGTTGGTGCCGCCGTTGGTGATCACCAGGTCGACCTTGGGCAGGATCGAGGCCTGGGGCAGGAACTCGGCGCCAGCCATATTCGGCGGTAGGTCGATTTCCCTCGCCCGTGGGCCCTTGGCGACGATCACGCGGTAGGGAGCGTCGGTGAGCTCGGCGATCAACCTTCGCAGCAGCTTGACGTCGACGGAGCCCAGTGAGCCGAGGCTCAGGTAGAGCAGCGGATCGCTGCTCTCGGCCAAGGATTCGGGCACGTCCCAGGCGGGGTCGGTGCTGCGGACGCTGGCCCCCAAGTTATGCCAGTGGGGTCCGAGCGGGCGGACGCGCCGGTAGTCGAGCTCCTCTGGGTAGCTGTAGAGGTTGAGCCAGGGACTCTCGTGGATGAAGTCGTCGCTGTGCAGCGGCGGCGCACCGCGTTCCTGGCAGTACTCCGAGAATTCGTCATGAAGCTCGGCATTGGCTTCACGGTAGGCGGCCCAGAACTCATCCCAGCCGGCCCCGCTTTCACTAGGCAGGCCGGAGTAGGGCGGCGGCACCTGGTGGTCCTTCATCTCCGCCGGGTTACGGGAGACGATCCGCACCCAAGGGATCTGCGAGGAGAAGAGAGCGGGAAAGGTGATCACGTTGTCGACCGCGATCGCATTCGGTTGCAGCTCGGCGAAGATCTCCAGCAGACGATCGTCGACGTACTTGGCACCCTCGAAGAGAGCCCTGAACGTGGGGGCGACGAATCGTTTCAGTTGCTCGGTGGTCGACAGCCTCAGGACCGGTCCTTTGTCTTCGAGGAATCCTTCCCACAGCTGACCAGGCGCTTCGCCCTCCGGGCCCCGTGGAGCCAGCCTGACCAGGTGCTCCTCGAAGCCCCGTTCCTCGAGCGTCCCGGCGAACGACTCCTCAACCACGAAGACGACGCGGTGGCCGCGCCGGCGCAGCGCGTCACCGATGCCGACGCTGTTCGTCATGGGCCCGAACGCGCGCGCCGGGAAGAACACGATCGTCGAGCTATCCCTGCCCACCGCCTTCGATCATGATCGACCGGAGGGGCCACGACAACGACGATTTTGGGTCTCAGAGCCCGCCCGGATGCCTGACCGCGAAGCGGCCGAGGATGCGGGGGTCCGGTTCGGACATCTTCCAGCGCGGGCCCCGCTCACCCGGCAGGTCTTCCCTGGTGTCGAAGCGCAGGCCGGCAACGACCATGAAGACATGCTCGGCGTTCGCGTAGATCGTGATCCAGCGGCCGATCCCGCCTTCGCCCCAGTGCGCGAGCTGACCCGAGACCATCGTCGTCATCAGCAGGCCTGCACCATGGAGGGCGTAGCTGACCGCCCCCGAGCAGTCGTAGCCCTTGCTGAAAAAGCTGCGATGGCCGCCACCCCAGACATAGGGTCGGTCGCTGATTTCGTTGGCCGCGGCGATCACCTGCTTGACCAGGGTCGGTGCCTGGGGTGGAGCGATCGCCTGCCCTTCGACCAGTTCCGCACCGCAGCTGGCGCTCGTCCTGATCGCGCCCGTCGCCACCGGTCGGCAGCCGGCACCCCAGGGTATGACGGGGTTTACAGCCTCGGCGGTTGCCGTGGTGAATCCGGCCAGCGCGGAGGTGAGAAGCACGGCCATCATCGTTTTCCGACAGGGACGTCGCACGATCCCGCCAGGGTAGGGCAGATCCGTTCAGGTCCTGGGACTACCGGCCAGATGAACGACGAAGGGCGGCCCGTGGGCCGCCCTTCGCTGGTTCTGCCTGTCCTAAGGAAACTCAGGAACGGTGCTGCCGAATCTCAGCCCTTGCCGGTGCAGGTGCGGATGAATTCGGTCGAGGCGCGGGTCCCGTCGGAGAAGACGGCGGTGGCATGCGCCTGCAGCTTGCCGTCAGGGCATTTCGCGCTGAGGATGCTGACTTTCTTGCCCTTGTAGGTGTATTTCTTGTCGATCTTGAGGCTGAACGACTTGACCGAGCCGCTGCCGCCGGCGATTTTCGGGATGCTGGCGATCGATTCGAGTCCGTAGCGACCTTTGTGAATTTTCTTGATTTTCACAGTGGTCACGACGGCGGCCGGAACCGGCACCGTGATGTAGGCGTGGATGTAGAAGGTGATCACGCCACCCTTTTCACCGCCGTTGAAGACGAGCAGTTTCGAGGAGACCGGCACGACTTTCGATTCCGGGAAGGCAATCTCGATGTTGGTGGTCCCGGTGCCGATGATCGCGGGCTTGCAGATCGCTTCCGCGTGTGAGGTGTCCTGCGACTGCAGCTGGCCCGATTTGCAGGTCGGGAAACCTTTGACCTGGACGGTCCCGTTCTTATCGGTTTCGACCAGGGCTTCTTTCAGCGCCGGTGGGTGGCTTCCGTCGAGGGTTTTGATCTGGCCTTCGACGCTGAGGGCGATCGGGGTCGGCTTGGTCTTCGACAGAACCTTCGGGCTGAAGGTCCCGCCGGCTTTGAAGTTGAGGTTGCCGATCGTGACTTCTTCCTTGCTCCCCGCCCCCGAGGCGATACCGGCCACGGTGAGCGCCAGCAGCGCCCCCAAGGCGATGGTGATCTTCAGGTACTTACGCATATCCCTATATCTCTCCTTTATGCGGCTCGCCCGTCCAGAGCCGAAGCCGTCGAAAGCTTGACGTAAATCGGTGAAGCAATCCCTCCCCGGCGCAAACTACCAACTTCTCTCAATCCATAAACCCCTCTTAACGCAAAAGAGAGCGCCTTAACAAATAGAAAATTGAGTGTCTCTCCCTACTTAGGCGCGCTGCATCGAACTGCGCACGCGGTCGCGCTCGGCGGCGGCGCCTTCGCTGCCGAGAAAGGGCAGCACGATCCAGAACATCAGGTCCGGAAGCCGGCTCGGCAGCCGCGCCGCGGCGCCATGCAGGATCTCGCTGTAGAGGAGCTCGTTGACCCCTCCTGCCAGCGAGAGCGAGGTGATGCCGGGCAGTTCGACGCTGGTCTCCGATCGCCCGGACTCGAGGAAGCCGGTGAACTGGCGCAGCGCCGCATCGCGTCGGGCCAGCGCCTTCGGGCCGGCGGCCAGCACCTCGACGATCGCAAACCGCGCCTCGTCGGGATGGCCGGCGAGGTGGTCGAGCAGCGCCTTCAGGCCGGCGGCGACGCGCTCCGCCCAAGGTGCGCCCGGCTTCGACTCAAAGCCATCGGCGGTGTCGGTGAGAAGGTTGCCGAGTAGCACGTCGTAGGCCGCCAGGAAGCAATCCTCCTTGCTGTCGAACAGTTCGTAGAAGGTCTTGCGCGAAACGCCGGCGACCCCAATCACGTCGACGACCCGAGTCTCCGGGTATCCCCGCTCGGAGACCACCTCGATCATCGCCTGGTGGATACGACTGCGCTGGGATGCGGTCACCGCCTCCCGCGGCAAGCCGTGCCTACCCCTGGGCAGCCGCTCGCTCAGCCTCGCTGCGCGTCTGCTCGAAGCCACAACCAAGACCGTACCGAAGTAATGCAGGAGAGGGTTAAACCGGTTGGTTTCGAGACCAACCGGTCCGCTCGGATCAGGACCCGAGCCAGACCACCTGATCCCGGTCGGGGCCGACGCCGACCAGCCGGACCGGGACGCTAACGAACTCGGAGATGAAGTTGAGGTAGTCGCGCGCCGCCTGCGGCAGGTCGCCCTCCTCGCGGCACCCGCCGATGTCCTCGTCGAAGCCGGGCAGCTCCTCATACTCGGGAGTAGCCGAGTGCAGGATCGACTGGTGGTAGGGGAAGCTGTCGAGGACGGCGCCCTCCTTCGAGCGGTAGCGGACTGCGACCCGCAGCGGGCCAATCCCGCTGAGGACATCGAGCTTGGTGATCGCGAGCGCGTCCATGCGGTTGAGGCGGACCGCGTAGCGCAGCGCAATCAGGTCCAGCCAGCCGGCGCGGCGCCGGCGGCCGGTGGTGGTGCCGTACTCGTGGCCGCGCTCGACGATCCGCTCACCGGTCTCGTCCTCGAGCTCGGTCGGGAAGGGCCCGGCGCCGACCCGGGTGGCGTAGGCCTTGGCGATGCCCCAGACCTCGTCGATGTCGGCCGGGCCGACACCGGCACCCACGGTCGCCGCGCCGGCGATCGGGTTCGAGGAGGTGACGAACGGATAGGTGCCGTGGTCGAGGTCGAGCAGGGCCGCCTGGGCGCCCTCGAAGATCACCGTCTTGCCGCTGTCGAGCGCGTCCCAGCAGAGCTTCGCCGTGTCGGCGATGTGGGGCTCGAGGCGGTGGCCGAAGCTGACGTGTTCCTCGACCATCGTGTGGACGTCGAGCCGGGGATCGGGCACGGCGTCGCCGCTGCTCTCGCCGGCCTTCGAGTCCTCACCGGCTTCCTTGCGCTGCTTGCGCCGCTGGACCGAGAGCTCGCGCAGCGCCTGCTGCTTCGGCCCCAGCGCCGCCCGGATCTTGGTCCGCAGGATCTTCTCGTCGAGCAGGTCCTGGACCCGGATCCCCAGCCGCAGTGCCTTGTCGGCGTAAGCCGGCCCGATCCCGCGCCGGGTGGTGCCGATCGAGTTCTTCCCCAGCTTCGTCTCGCCGGCGGTGTCGAGCAGTACGTGGTAGGGCATGATCAGGTGGGCGTTGGCGGAGAGGCGGAGGTTGCCGACGCTGACCCCGGCCCGTTTGAGACCGTCGATCTCGCTCAGCAGCACCCGCGGGTCAACGACGACGCCGTTGCCGATCACGCAGGCCTTGTCGGAGTGGAGGATCCCCGAGGGGATCAGGTGGAACTTGAACTCTTCCCCGTCACGGACGATCGTGTGGCCGGCGTTGTTGCCGCCTTGGAAGCGGACGATCACCTCCGCCCGCTGCGCGAGCAGGTCGACGATCTTGCCCTTGCCCTCATCGCCCCACTGGGCGCCGACTATGACTATGCCTGGCATCGGCAGGAGATTGTGACGATGCAGATCAGTGGGCGCGGGGCGGTCGGCTGCTAGGAGGGATTGGCGAAACCCGCGCCCGCGCCCGGGCGGCGGCGGACACGGCGCGCTGCGGCGTCCTCAGTCGGCCAAATAGCGCTGCTATTCGGCCTCCCTGCGTCCTTGCCCCGCTTGGTCCGGCGCTCGCCGGATCGCAGACGCGGGTTTCGCCAATCCCTCCTAGGTGTAATTCCTAAGCACGTTGTTCATCCGGCCCTCCTTGGAGGCTGGCGGTGTCGAAGCCCCAGCTCAAGGAGGAAACCG
>DATKIA010000048.1:0-28479 GCA_035509895.1 Solirubrobacterales bacterium | reverse complement strand
CTCCCGCGGCGCGAGCGCGAGGTGATCGAGCTTCGCTACGGGTTGCTCGGCGGCGAGCCGCGCACGCTCGAAGAGGTCGGGCGTGCGTTCGGAGTGACGCGCGAGCGGATCCGCCAGATCGAGAACAACACGCTGAAGAAGCTGAAGCGCCTGCCAGAGGCGCAAATGCTCCGCGAAGCCAGCTAGCGCGGTTCGAGCACGATGACCTTGGGTTCGCGCTCCAGCTTCGCGTCGTAGTCGTCGAAACCGGCGTACTGCTCGTTGTGGCGGCGCCAGAGGTCGGCCCGCTCCTCACCGCTGGCGACGCGGGCGGTGACCGGGATCCGCCGGCGCCCGACCTCGACCTCGGCTGCGGGGCTCGCCTCGAGGTTGAGCGACCAGGCCGGGATCTTGCCGGTGCCGGCGTTGGTGTTGATCACGACCATCCGCTCGCCGTCGGCGAGGTAGACGACCGGGGCGGTCCGCTGCTGCCCCGATTTGCGCCCGGTCGTGGTCAGCAGCAGGACCGGGGCCTTATTGACCTTGCCCATCAGGCGGCCGCCGGTCGCGCGGTAGACCGGGACGTTGAGCTTCCCCATCCAGCGTAGGCCGCGGGCACCGAGGAAGTTGCTGAAGCTGGCGACGGCGTGATCGCTTGGCATCGCGGCGAGTATCTCATCACTGCACTGATCCATGGCGGGTAGAGTCACGGTATGCCCGAGCCCCACCCCTTCCGTCGCGCCGCCGAGACCAAGGACCTCGAGCTGATGCGCGAGACCCTGCGCGAGGACGTCGTCCTCCACAGCCCGATCCTGTTCCGCGGCTTCGAGGGCCGCGACGTCGTCCTCGTCGTCCTCGGCCACGTGATCGAGGTCCTTGAAGAGTTCCGCTACGTCGACGAGGCAGTCGAGGACAACGCGGTCTTCCTTCGCTTCAAGGCGATGGTCGGCGACCGCGAGCTGGAGGGGGTCGACTTCCTCGAGCTCGACGAGGACGGCCGGGTCGCCGAGTTGACCGTCTTCATGCGCCCGCTCTCGGCGCTGACCCGCTTCAACGAGCGAATGGGCGAGCGCTTGGCGGCGCAGCCGCCGGCTTAGCGATCCGTTCGAGGACGACCCGACCTGGGCCATCGGCGCTGACCCGCAGGCGGTCGCCAGCGCGAATGCCTGCCTCCTCGCAAGGCCCCTTCGGGATCGTCGCCTGGCGTTTCGGCCGGAACAGAATCTGGGCGCTGGTTGGTGGCGATGGGGGAGACAGGATTCGAACCTGTGTAGGCATAGCCGCTTGATTTACAGTCAAGTCCATTTGACCGCTCTGGCACTCCCCCAGAGAGGGGATGATTCTATTGATGTTCGAATCCGAATAGACGAGCGCTTCGAATGGCGTCCCAGGCTCCACCTCGAACTCGGAGTACTTCGTTCCGCCAAGTGCAATGTGATGCTTGGCCTCGACCATCGACGCGGGGATGAACCACCTGCGACCGTCGCCAACGAGCACGAACAAGTAGTCAACTCGCGATGGATCGAACACCTTGGCGACACCGCTCCAACTGCGGTTTCCGCCGTTGGTCGCTATCGAGACCTGCCAATTCCGATCCCCGCGGGGAGTTGCTCTGCGGAGGGTCGATGTCTTCACTTGGACTCGGAGCAAGCCTCGGCCATCCAGCTCGGCCATCAGGTCGGCGTCGGGACTGTGGCCGATCGGGCTCCACACCAACGCCCCCTTGCTGGTCAGCCACTCAACCGCGGAGGACTCGCCCACGTCTCCCTGCACACTGCGGTTGACTGCTCTTTCCCTCGGGTGCGGCCGAGCTTCATTTCGATCGGTGATCACGAACGCATGTTCCCCCATCCCTCAGACAGAAAGATGCGGCTGACCGATCGCACCGAGGCCGAATAGGACAAGATGGGGCTGATGAGCTCGCTCGACGGCCGTGTGATCGCGATTGCGGGAGTCGGCGGCGGCCTTGGGCCGCTGGTCGCGCGCGAGCTCGCGCGCGCCGGCGCCACCATCGCCGGGACCGATCGCGACCAGGCGCTGCTCGACTCGCTCCCCGGCGAGCTCAGGATCCCGGTCGAGCGCTGGGACGGCCGCGCCGTCGACCTGCTCGACGAGGACGCGGTCGAGGGCTGGTGCGCGGCGCTGGTCGAGCGCTTCGGCCGCGTCGACGGGCTGATCCATCTGGTCGGCGGCTGGCGCGGTGGGCAGCCGCTGCAGGAGGCGCCGCTGGCCGACTGGGATCTGCTGCACGGCCTCCTGATCCGCACCGTCCAGCTCACCACCCGCGCCTTCCACGGCCAGATCGCCGCCAGCGACCACGGCCGCTTCGTCCTCGTCTCCGCCAAGCAGGCGCAGCAACCGACGAACTCCAACGCCGCCTACGCGGCGGCGAAGGCGGCGGCGGAGGCCTGGACGCTCGCCTACGCCGACGGCTTCGGCGCCAGCGGCGCCACCGCCAACATCGTCGTCGTCGACGCGATCCTGACGCCGAAAATGCGCGAGGAGAACCCCGGCAAGGACTTTCCGACCTTCACCCCGGCCGAGCAGCTGGCGGAAGCGATCGCCTTCGTCTGCTCCGACGGGGCGGCGAAGATGAACGGCCAGAGACTGCAACTTACGATGGGCGCATGACCACGGCCAATAGCAAGAGAAAAGGAAAAGTCCCGGACGGGAAGATGACGATCGGGGAGTTGGCGCGGCGGACCGGGATGACTATTCGCAACATCCGCGCCCACCAGACCCGCGGCCTGCTGCCGCCGCCCGAGGTCCACGGTCGCACCGGCTACTACAACGAGGCCCATGTCGCCCGGATCAAGCTGACCCGGGAAATGCAGGCGGAGGGTCTCAACCTGGAGGCGATCCGCCGCTTCCTCGAGGGCACCGACGGCTCGCAGGAGATCGTCGACTTCGCCCGCGCGATCCGCGCCCCGTTCGAGGACGAGACGCCGGAAATCTTCGAGCCGGAGGAGATCGCCGCCAGCTGGGGCCTGTCGAAGATCGACCCGAAGATGGTCCGCCACAGCGAAAAGCTCGGCGTCTTGCGCGAACTCCCGGACGGCAAGATCGAGGTGATCAGCCCGCGCCTGCACAGCGCGGCGACCGAGATGATCGGCTTCGGAGTCTCGGCCCAGGCTGGGCTCGGGCTCGCCGACCAGCTGCACAAGGCCGCCGAGGGCGCCGCCCGCGCCTACGTCGACATCTTCACCAAGGAGATCTGGGAGCCGTTCGACAAGGCCGGCCGGCCGGAGGAGCAGTGGCCGAAAGTGATCGAAGCGCTGGAACGGCTGCGCCCGCTCGCATCCGGGGCGCTGCTGGCGATGTTCCAGATCACGATGGGCGACGAGACCGAGAAGGCGGCCGAGCGGACCTTGCAGAACGCTGGCAGCCCGCCCAAACGCCGCAAGTCATCGAAATCGAAGCGCCGCGCTAGCCGGCGATCGTGAAGCGCTTTTTCACCGGTTTCGAGACGTTCTGCGCGGTGTCGGTGGCGCGCAGCACCGCTTCGTAGCGCCCCGGCTTCGCCCGGAAGTGCTTCCAGCGCGCGCCGAGGGCGAACTGGTTGATGCCGATGAAGGTGCGCCAGGTCTTGTAGCCGTTGTAGACGCGCTTGCCCTTTGAGTTGAAGCGGTAGTACTCGGCGTCGAGCGTGCCGCGGTCGCTGATCTGGGCGCTGGTGCCGGTCCCCTTCGTGCCCTTGAAGGTGCTCTTCTTCAGCGCCACGCTGCCGAGCGTCGGCGGTTTGACGTCGACGTTGAGCGGCGGCTGCGGACCCGGGTCGGAGTTGGGATCGCCAGGGACGTCGGAGACGATCACTTCGCCGCGGACGAAGGAGTGCAGCTTGCACTGGAAGAGGTAGGTCCCTGGCGAGTTGAATTGCAGCGTGAACGAGTCGCCGGCCCGGTGGGCGGGGGCGTCGGTGCCGGGGTCGGAGTCCCACTGCAGGTCGTTGGCCGAGATCCCAGTGACCGAGTGGGCGAGGTCGGGCCCGAGCCAGTCCCAGGTCACCTTCTCGCCGAGGTTGATCTGCACCGCCGGGTTCGACCAGCGGTAGTTGGCGATCGAGACCCTGCTGTTGACCGCCCCCGCCGGCGCCGCCAGGACCCCAGCCATCACCGCCGAGCTTGCAAAAACCGTCGCTATGCGACGGAAAACGCAACCTCGGCGAGTCAGGAGACGAGGTACCAACCGTTCATCCCCTGGTGCAGGTGCTGGAAGACGTGGCAGTGGTAGAACCAGCGGCCGGGGTTGTCCTCGGTGAATTCGACCCGGAAGGAGTCGGCGGGGCCGAAGGTTTTGTTGTCGACGATCGTCCCGTCCGGTTCTTTCCAGCGGTGGCCGTGGACGTGGAAGGTGTGGAAGAAGTTGTCGATCCCGTAGACGTGGAAAGCGACGACCTCGCCGACCTTGGCTTCTAGGTCCTGCGTGTTGCCGGCGTAGGCCTTGCCGTTGATGCAGTAGAAGATCTGCTTCAGGCCGGTGATCGAGGGGTCCCAGGTGTGGAAGGCGAGGAAGAACTCGCGCGCCGGCCGCACCTCGCCGCGTTTGCGGATGATCAGCGGCCCGTGCAGGCCTTTGAAGACCGGCAGCGGGTCCATCGGGCCGTGGTCGTGGTAGAGCCAGGTCCCTTCGGTCCCTTCTCGGCATTCCCAGACGTAGGTGAAGGTGCGGTCCTTCTGGACGAAGCCGCCCGGATCGGTCCACTTGCCCTTGTAGGTGCCGTCCATCTCGTTGGCGTAGAAGATCCCGTGCGGGTGCACCGTCACCGGCGCCTTCAGTTTGTTGCGGAAGTGGACGACGATCGTCTCGCCGACTTCGCCTTCGATCAGCGGCCCCGGCACCGTCGCCGGCGCCAGCGGCTGCCCGAAGTTGGCGCTGTAGGGGCGGTAGCCGTAGGCCTGGAAGGTGCTCCGCCCCTTGACCGGCTCGTTCATCATCTGGTCGCGGTGGGTGGGGACGATGTTCCAGGGCCGTTCCTCGGCGGCGATCCAGTATTCGCGGGTGGGGCCGGCGCTGACCACCGCCGCCAGGTCCGAGGTCACGGCCTGGCCGCCGTCGGCGTCCGCCGCCCGCACCCGGGGCGGCACGTCGACCCGCTGGGCGAGCGAGTTGACGTCGATCTGTCCTTCGTCGGTCCTGACTTCCTGGCCGGCGAGCGTGCAGATGAACGCCATCCCGCCCATGCCGAGGAAGGCGCGCCGGTCAATCGGGTCGAAGCCCACAGCGACTCCCTATTTCTTCACGGTGACGGTCAACTTCATTTCCGTCGGGTGGATCGTGCAGATGAACTTGTAGGTGCCGGGCGTTTCGAACTTCTTCTTGAATTCCGCTTCCGTCACCGCCGTCGTTTTGGTCGAGTAGCTCGACTTCTTCGCCAGCCCCTTCGGGCCTTGCTTGAGGTGCACGTCGTGGGGATAGGTATTGAGTTCCGACCAGACCCACTTGACGGTGCCGCCTTTGTTGATCGTCACCGCGCTTGGCCCGAAATAGAAGTCATTGACGCTGACGATCTTCGGCTTCGGTGCCCCACTTGGCGCGGCCGGGGCCGCGGGCGCCCAGAAGAGGGCGACCGCGGCCGCGAGGCCGGCGAGCGGAATCAGGCTGCGAAGGACCTTCGCGCGCGCTATTTGCACGTCAGTTCTCCCGGCAGCGCCGCGACCTCGACCGGCTTGAACTTCTCGAACGGCGGGTGGGCGGCGACCCGTCGCACCCAGGTGCATTGCTGGTTCTGCGGCGGCGTCGAGCCGGCATAGCCGAGGATCGTTTTCGGATCCGTTTCGTCGCTGGTGTTGATCTGCAGCCCGGCGCTGATGTTGAGGCTGCGGACTTGGTCGGCAAGCACTTCCGGCTGCGGGCAAAGCGGGTAGATCGTGCTCAAGGGCGTCGTGCCGTTGCCGGGCGCGAAGGTCGCCGCCGGACTGTTGCCGCCCCAGCAGTTGCCGCCGCCGGTCGCGTCGTTCCAGAAGTCGTATTCGCCGTTGGGGTCGGCGCCTTCGCGCCCCATCGTGTTTTCGACGATCTGGTTGTTGATGCTCTTGGCGTCGTCACCTTCGTTGGCAACGAAGACTTCGCCCGGCCCCGAGAACGACGCGATCCCCCACTTGTAGTTGCCGAACACGTTGTTGTCGCGGACGACGTTGTTGGCGCCGCCATAGAGGACGATGCCGACCCCGGTCGGGTAGTTGACCACCGAGGAGCCAACTTTGCCGAGCCCCGCTGAGACCGTGTGGAACTTGCTCTGCGAGAGGAAGTAGTTGTAGTTGTTCCAGAACACGTCGTTGCGTTCGAAGACGTTCCAGCCGTTGGGCTCGAAGCCCTCGCTGTCGAGCGTGTTCGGAACGATCCCGGCGCCGTTGTTGTAGAAGGCCGATTCGACGATCTTCACGTACTTCGAGTTGGTGCCGGAGTAGCCGAGGACGTTTTCGTAGCTGCGGTCGTTTTTCAGCAGCGTCCACTTCGGCTTGCGCTGGCACGGCTTCGGCTTCGGCACGACGCCGTGGTTGGTCCAGTTCTTGCTGTCGCAGGGCGTTTCGCCGACGTAGAAGGCGGAGTCGCCCTGGTGGTAGCCGGCGGAGTTGATCATCTTGCCGCCGAGGCAGCCCTTGGCGAAGAGGCCGTAGGAGCGGTTGTCGGAGGCCAACAGGTTGTCCATCGTGTAGCCGTCGCAGCGCTGGCCGCTCTTGACGTCGGCGTGGATGAAGAAGCCGTTGGACTGGTAGTTCCGCGCCCACAGGTTCTTCATCACCAAGCCATCGACGTCGACCGCCTCGATCCCGTTCTGGGCGGCGCCGAGTTCGCCCTTGGCGTTCTTGCCCTCGAGGATCGTCTTCTTGCGGTTCTTCTTCGTGCCTTCGATCGTCAGGCCGTCGAAGGACTTCTTCTTCGCGGTGCCGTCGACGACGACGCCCTCGACGTACTTGCCCGGCTTGACCGCGACGACGACCTTCGTCTTCGCGTTCGCCTTCTTGAACTTGAAGGAGCCGGCGGCGTCGACTGCCTTCTGGATCGTCCGGTACTTGCAGCCGTGCTTGCAGACTTCGAAGACCTGCTCCGCCTGCTTCTTGCCGCCGCCCTTGGCGAGGGCCGGTGCGGCGAGCCCAGTGAGGACCAGACATAGCCCGAGGACCAGGGCTGGAACGGCGATCCAGTGCTTCATATCTCTCCTTGCAGCGTCGTATGTCGTCGACCCTGCCTCCCAACGGGACTGCGCACCGGGCCCTGCAGCTCCGGCGCGCGAGGTGCCAAAGACTAGCGGGGTGCTGGCTGTTCAGCCAGGCAGGATCTTGTTCATAGCTTGTTCCAGTTCGGACACACCGTAGGCGCCCTCGATGCGGTCGCGGACGACGCCATTCGCATCGATCAGGAAGGTCCAGGGCTCGGTTTCAAGGCCGAAAGCGCGCAACTGGGGCCGGATTCCCTTGCCGGCGTCGTTGTCGTTGTAGACCTCCATGTGGATGAAGTCGGCTTCGTCCTTGTACTCGTCGGCGACCTGCTGGGCGACGTCGACGACCGGCCCGCAGACCCGGCTCTGACAGAGCGCCGGGGTCGCGAAGACGAGCACGACCGGCTCCTTGCCGACGACGTCGGCGAAGTCGACCGCGTGCATCTGGTCGGGCGGGACCCGGGTGTCGATTTTCGCCAGGTCGCCGCCGACGTCGGCGGCGGTCGGCGTGTGGATCACCGGCGCGCTCTCACCGACTTTCGGGATCTTCGGGAACTCGCCGGCGACGGGGCTCGGCACCCGCGAGGCTTCCAGCCCGTTCGGTCCTTTCAGCATCGCGATCCCGACCCACGGTCCCGGTTTGTCGAAGTCGACTGCGGGGACGACGTAGGCGCTCTTCGCATCGCTGCTGGCGGCGGCGTGGTATGCGGGCTTGGTTTCCAGCGACGTCACTTCGGCCGGCAGCGGCCCCTGCACCGGGCTCTTTTCATCGCGTGCGAAGTAGAGAGCGACGTCGGCGTCGTCAACCTGTTCGCCGCCGCTCGTGAAGACCCCGAACGGGTAGCGGTTGGGGCCGACGACAAAGCTCTGCGCAGCCGGGGCGACGACGAGCTTGCTCGGTTTGGCACCGGAATCGTTCAGCAGTTGGGTGATCGTCTTGCCCTTACCGGCCGGGAACTCGGTCGCCGCCGGCGCCGGACGGGAGGTTTCCTCCGAGGCGCCGCCGCAGCCGGCGGCGGCAATCGCCGCGAGCAGGATCGCGAGCAGGCAGAGCGGAAATCGGAACTTCATGCGTGGCTAGGGTATTGATTGATAATGGTTGCGCATGCCAAGCGAGCGATCCTGCCGGTAGTTCTCGCGCTGCTCGCTGCCCTCCTGTTGGCGCCGGCCGCAAGCGCCGAGGTCTCCGCAGCCGATCCGCCGAGCTGTCTCGAAGGGCCGCAGCGCGAAGGAGAGGTGATCCTCGGCACGCCCTGCGACGACGTGATCCACGTCCCGGCGACCGTCACCGCGGTCGATGCCGGCGCCGGCGACGACAAGATCATCGCCGGCCCGATCACTGCCGCGATCACCGAATGCCCGTTCCCCGGGTGCCATCTCGAACTCGGCAGCACCGTCTTCGAAGGCGGCCCCGGCAACGACGTCGTCTGGGGCGACCGCGGCAACGACATCCTGCTCGGCAACGGCGGCAACGACTGGCTCTGGGGCGGGATCGGCGACGACGTCATCGACGGCGGCCCCGGCAACGACAAGCTCTCCGGCGGCTTCGGCGGCGACCACGTCGACGGCGAATCCGGCAGCGACTTCGTCCGCGGCGATCCAACCCAGGACGAGCTCTTCGACTCCGGCCCCGCGAGTGACGTCGACACGCTCAGCTACGCGACCGGCGCCACGCCGGGCTTTGGCAATAACCAGTCCTATCCCGATTTCAGCGAACACCCCGGATTCCCCGACGACGGCGCCAATGAACGCGGTGTCTTCCTCAGCCCGGCCCTGCCGATCAAGGAAAACGGGAACAACGGGGGAGCGAAGAACGGCGGTGGCGTCGACGAAGTCGGCATCGCCGACTTCGAGCGGCTGATCGGCTCGCCCTTCTCCGACTACATCGTCGGCACCCCGTCGACCCAAGCGATCTTCGGCGGCGGCGGCGCCGACGTCCTGATCGGGAGTCCGGGAGCCGGCACCGCACTGGACGGCGGCGCCGACGGGGACGACTGCTTCGGTGGCGGTTCGGCGACCAACTGCGAGTCGTTGGCCGAAAAAGGGCCGGTGACGGTCCGCGACACCTCGAAAGTGAGCGTCGGGGCGATGGTCCCGAGCGGCGAATTTGCCCAGCTCTACCTGATCGGCAGCGACAAAGACGACAAAATCACGGTCACCGCTGCTGCCTCCCCGAGCGAAACGGTCGTCTTCCAGCTCAGCGGTGCCGAATTCGACACCGCTCTCACGGCCCAGTCGGGCTGTGAAGTGAAAAGCGCAGGGGAAGCCCAGTGCAAACTGACGACGCCGCTCGACTCGGTGCTGGTCGCCGGGCTCGAAGGCAACGACGAGCTGAAGGCTGAAGCGCTGCCGGCAACGACCTCCTTGATGCTGCTCGGCGGCAACAAAGCCGACCAGTTGACGGCCGGCAACGAAAGCGACGACACCCTCGTCGACGGGCCGGGCAACGACGTCCTCAGCGGCCTCGGCCGCGACGACGGGCTCGTCAACAACCAGGGGGACGACGAAGTCCTGGCCGGCGACGGCAACGACTTGATCCTCTCGACGGTGATCTGCGAAGGCGACGTGATCAACGGCGGCCCGGGGCGCGACAACGCCTCCTGGGCCAAGTTCAAAGAAGAGGGGGGAACCGGTCCCGGGATCGAGCCCCGTCTCGACCAGGGGCTGGCCGGGCGCCCCGGCGCCGGCGGCGAACCCGCCTGCTCCGAACCGGGGGAGACGTTCGATTCCCTGGCCGAAATCGAGGACCTCGAGGGCTCGACGCTGGCCGACGTTCTGATCGGCAACGGGGTCGAAAACCAGCTGCTCGGGCACCAAGGCGCGGACTCGTTCTTCAGTGAGGCCGCCAACGACGTGGTCCTCGCCAACAACGGCGACGACGACGTAGCGATCAACTGCGGCGAAGGCATCGACACCGCCGTGATCGACATCCACCCTCAGTTCAACGACCCGGTGCCGGTCGAATGCGAGACCGTGCGCGAAGCCGCGCCGAACAACTACCGGGTCTCGGTGACGCCGCTGAAACCGCCCGCTCCGCCGCCGCCGCCAGCGCCCGACGTCAAACCGCCGCGGACCAAGGTCACCAAGCATCCGGCCAAGGTTCTCTGGACGGCTAAGCGCCACCGCCGCGTCAGCTTCCGCTTCAGCTCCTCGGAGAAGGGTTCGAGCTTCCGCTGCAAGGTCGACTCCAAGCCCTACCGGTCTTGCCATTCGCCGCGCACCTTCAACCTCGGCCTCGGCCGCCACGTGGTGCGGATCGAGGCGATCGACGCCGCCGGCAACGTCGACTCGACGCCCGCCGTCTACCACTTTCGGATTCGCCAACTCCGCCACCGCTAATCCTCGAGCCGAGGAGCGCCGCTGGCTACAGTTCCGGAAGTGGCAAAGGTCGTCTACACCGCGGAGGCAAACGTCACCGGCGCTCGGTCCAACGGCCACGGCCGCACCAGCGACGGCATGCTCGAGGTCGACCTGCGCCTGCCGAAGGAGATGGGCGGCGACGGCGAGGGCACCAACCCCGAGCAGCTCTTCGCCGTCGGCTACGCCGCCTGCTTCGAGGGCGCGCTCGGCGTCGTCGGCCAGCGTCTGCGGGCCGAGGTCGGCGATGTCGCGATCGACTCCAAGGTCGCGCTGATCACGACCGAGGAGCGCGGCTACAACGTCGCCGTCACCCTCGACGTCAGTCTGCCCTCGGTCGAGGACGAGGCGACGGCGGTCGAGCTGGTCCGCGAGGCCCACAAGGTCTGCCCGTACTCCAACGCCACGCGCGGCAACGTCGAGGTGACGCTGACCGCCAACGGCGTCCCGGTATAGATCGTCGACTCCGCGACCAGGCACACCTGGATGACACGCCCGGCGCGAACGCAGTTGCTCCCGCATACCGGGAACAACTGCGTTCTCATCGCGTCTCGGCGTCCTCGGGCTTGCCTTTGCCAACCGGCAAAGGCGGCGCCCTGCGTCCTTGATCCGCTTGGCCGGGCGCGCCCCCAGTCGCACCTGGCCACGGAGTCGACGATCTAGGTGCGCCTCAGCGTCCTCGACCAGACGCCGGTCTCGGAGGGGTCGACGGCGGCGCAGGCGCTGCGGAACTCGGTCGACCTGGCGCAGCTCGCCGAGCGGCTCGGCTACCACCGCTACTGGGTCGCCGAGCACCACGGCGGTGAGCTCGTCGCCGGTCCCTCGCCCGAGGTCCTGATCGGCCCGCTCGCGGCGGCGACCGAGCGGATGCGGATCGGCAGCGGCGGCGTGATGCTGCCCCACTACAGCCCGCTCAAGGTGGCCGAGAACTTCGGCGTTCTCGCCGGCCTCTTCCCGGGCCGGATCGATCTTGGGATCGGTCGGGCGGCGGGTACTGACCCGATCACGACCCAGGCGCTGCAGCGCGATCGCTCGCAGGCGCCGCCGGACGATTTCCCCGAGCAGCTGGCGGAGCTGCTCGGCTACTACGAGCGCAGCTTCCCTGCCGGCCACCCTCTGGCCCGTCTCGCCGACTCGCTGCCCGGCGGGCCGGAGGTGCCGGAGCCGTGGCTGCTCGGCTCCTCCGAACAGAGCGCGACCTGGGCGGGCGAACTCGGCCTGCCCTACGCCTTCGCCGACTTCATCAACCCGCGCGGCGCTCCCTACTCGGTCGTCTACCGCGAGAATTTCGCCGCCGGCAAGCGCCTCGCGGCGCCGCGGATGGCGGTCGCGGTGCGGGCGATCGTCGCCGACACCGAGACGGAGGCCGAGCGGCTCTCGACCAGCTGGCGGATGGCCTTCGACCTGCTCCGCCGCGGCCGGCCGGTCGCGGTGCCGCCGCCTGAGAAAGCGGCCCGCTACCTCGATCTGCACGGCGAGGAGCAGGAGGGGTTCGGCGGCAAGCCGCGCAAGCTGACCGGTACCGCGGCCCAGGTCCGGGCCGAGATCGAGGAGGTGGCGGCGGCCTATGACGCCGAGGAGGTGATCGTGGTCACGATCACCCACGACCACGCGGCGCGGCGTCGTTCCTACCGGCTGCTCGCCGCCGAGTTCGGGCTCCAACCGGCGCCATCCGCGGCGGACCCTAGTGTCCCCGCATCCGCCGTTCCCACCTCTTCGTAGCGCTCGCCCTCGTCGTCACCTTCGCTCTCAGCGCGGTGCTGCCTGGCGCGTTCGGGCAGAAGGCCGAGCCCACCGCCGTTCGCAACGCCCTGGCTGAGACCAGCAGCGTGCGCGGTGCGCCCGACCGGACCCTGGTCCTCAGCCGGGTCGAGATCGATCCGGGTGCGAAGCTCGCCCTGCACCACCACCTCGGCACTCAGGTCGCCCACATCGAGTCGGGAACGCTCAGCTACACCGTCGAACGCGGCTCGGCAGTCGTCAGGGAAGGCGAGTCCGATCAGAGCCCGCGCAAGGTCCGCACGATCAAGGCTGGGCAGACCGGCAAGATCCGGCCCGGGCAGTGGATCGTCGAGCAGCCCTCCGACGTCCACCGTGCCGCCAACCGTGGCTCGGCTCCGGTTGTGATCTACCTGGCGACGCTGCTGGAAACCGGCGCGCCGCCGTCGACCCCCGTCACTCCCTAGCCGCCTGGAGCGCTGCGCGGAGGTCGGCCGCGGTCTGTGGCCCGCGCAAGGTCTCGACGATGCGGCCGTTGGCATCGAGGACGACGGTCGTCGGCAGTCCGGGCAGGTGGTAGCGGGCGCCGTAGACGCCGTCGGGGTCGTCGAGGATCGGAAACCTCCAGCCATACTTACGGACGAAGTCCCGGCCCGAGCCCTCGCGGTCGGTGTAGTCGACGCCGACCAGATGGGCGCCGCGCAGCGAGCGCTGGAAGCGCTCCAGTTCCGGCGCCTCCTGGCGGCAGGGCTCGCACCAGCTCGCCCAGAAGTTGACCAGCGCTGGCTCGCCGCGCAGGCTCGCGAGCGACTCGCGCGGTGGTTGCAGGACGGCGGTCGGCAGCGGTGGCGCCGGCTTGCCCGCTTCGCCGGAGCCGGCGGAGAGCGCCTCATAGGCGATCAGCCCCGCCACCAGCGCGACCGCCACGGCGGGGACGAGGAAGCGCCGCACGGTCGGCCTACTGCTGCTCCAGCAGGGGGACGTCGTGAACGATCTGGGACGGGTCGAAGTTGGCCGGGTAGAGCGTCGTGATCTTGCCGTCGGCCGCGATCCCGTAGACCAGCGCCGAGTGCTCGACGAGGTCGCGGCCGGTCTTTTCCCGTTTGGCGACGATGCTCCAGTCGGTCCAGACCTTGCGTAGTTCCGCCGGCGAGCCGATCAGGTACTGCATCTTGCCGGTCATCCCGTGCTCGGCCAGGAAATGGGCGACGGTGCGTGGGTTGTCCCCCTCCGGGTCGGTCGAGACGGCAACGATCTGCATGTCCTTGGCTTTCGACCCGAGCTCCGCCTGCGCCGTTTTCAGGTGGCTGACGATCAACGGGCAGACATCGGGGCAGTGGGTGTAGATGAAGGTGACGAGCACCGCCTTGCCCTCGTATTCGGCGAGGTCGACGGGTTCGCCGAGGTAGTTCTTCAGCTTCAGCGCGGGCGCTGCTTTCGGCGGCGTAGCTTCGCCGCCGGCGTAGGTTCCGCCGACGCTGGCGGCCGAGTGGGCGGTGGCGCTGTCACCGCCACCGCCGCAGCCGCTGAGCAGCACGGCGCCGAGCGCGACGCAGGCGAGGAAGAGAAGGAGGGGGGTGGTTCTGTAGCGGGTCATCCGGTGATTCGGTGGACGAGACCCGAGCTTGCGTTGCCAAGCATACGCAGCCGCGGCCACCGCGGTTCAGCGTTGATCTAGATTGAGCGCTGATGAGCGAACCTCTGGGAGCCGGAATCGAGGTCCAGCCAGCCGGCGAGCGGGCACCGCGGCTGACCGAGGCGCAGCGCGACCGCCTCCGTGCCCTCGGCGAGGTTCGGACGACCAGCGTCGGCGAGGTCCTCTTCCGCGACGGCGACGACAGCTACGACTTCTTCGTCGTCGAATCGGGCGCGGTGACGATCGTCCAGGGCCTCGAACAGGAGGACCGGGTGCTGGCGGTCTTCGGCGAGCACCAGTTCCTCGGTGAGCTCGGGCTGCTGACCGGGGCTCGCGTCTACCTCTCGGCGGTCGTCCGCGACGGCGGCGAGGTGATCCAGGTGCCGGCCCAGCGTATGCGGGAACTGCTGGCCCAGGACGAGGAACTCAGCAACGTCGTCCTTCCGGCCTACCTCGCCCGCCGCGCCCGCCTGATCAACATCGGCGCCGGCGTCCACCTGATCGGCTCCCGCTTCAGTCCCGACAGCAGGCGGATCCGCGAGTTCCTCGGCCGCAACCGCGTCCCCTACCAGTGGACCGACCTCGAGGAGGACGACGAGATCGATGCGCTGCTGCGGGCGATCGCGGTCGAGCCGGCCGAAACGCCGGTCCTGATCGGCACCGGCGAGGTCCTCAAAAACCCCTCCAACGCGGAGCTGGCGAGCGCACTAGGCCTCGGTGCCGCCGGCGCCCCCCCGGCGCTCTGCGACCTGGTCATCGTCGGCGGCGGCCCGGCCGGCCTCGCCGCCGCCGTCTACGGCGCCTCCGAGGGCCTTGACACCCAGGCGATCGACTCGACCGCCTTTGGTGGCCAGGCCAGCACCTCCTCCAGGATCGAGAACTACCTCGGCTTCCCGAGCGGGATCTCCGGCGGCGAGCTGGCGGCCCGGGCCCTCTTGCAGGCGAAGAAGTTCGGCGCCCGGATGGCGATGCCGGCCCGGGCAATGATGCTGTCCCGCAACGACGGCCACTACCGGGTCGAGCTCGAAGACGGCGAGGTCGTCAACGGTCGCACCCTGATCGTCGCCACCGGCGCCCAGTACCGGAAACCGAACGTGCCGGACCTCGAGCGCTTCGAGGGCCTCGGCGTCTACTACGCGGCGACCCTGGTCGAGGCGCAGATGTGCTCCGGTAACCCGGTGATGGTCGTCGGCGGCGGCAACTCCGCCGGCCAGGCGGCGATCTACATGTCCCAGCATGCCTCCAGCTGCCGCCTGCTGATCCGCGGCGGCGATCTCGGCAAATCGATGTCGCGCTATCTCGTCGACGAGATCGAACACCGTGACGGGATCGAGGTGATGACCCACTCGGAGATCGTCGAGCTCCGCGGCGAGGACTCGCTGGAGTCGGTCGTCGTCGTCAACAACCGCAGCGACGAGCGCACCGAGATGCCGACCCGGGCCGTCTTCGTCTTCATCGGCGCCAGCCCCAACACCGATTGGCTCGGCGACTGCGTCGCGACCGACGAGAACGGGTTCGTCCTCACCGGCGCCGCCCTCGGTGACGACCATCGCGGCGCCTTCGTCGGCGACGACGCCCCCTACTTCCTCGAGACCAGCCAGCCCGGGATCTTCGCCGTCGGCGACGTCCGCTCCGGCTCGATCAAGCGCGTCGCCTCAGGGGCCGGAGAGGGCGCGATGGCGGTGCAGTTAGTGCATCACCGGTTGGCCGGCCGCTGACGTCCCGCGGCGTCAGCGACTCAGCGAGCCTGCTCAATCTCCCGGTCGATGATCGCGCTAAGCGCGTCCTTGACGCCGTTGGCGGGGTCGCCCGAGATGGCGGCGCCGTTGGCGACGCCCCGCACGTTTTCAGCCGCCCGTAGGGCGTGCCAGTGGGAATCGAACGACTCGCCCGAGGTGGCGATCGTCTTGCCGCCGCCCGCGACCAAGCGCCAGCGCCACTTTCCAACCAGGTCTTCGTATGCGTCGAATTGAGGCATCTGCTCTCCGTTCTCCATATTGGGAACGTATGTTCGCATCTGCGTCGGACGGAAAAATCTCTAAGATCGATCGCAATCTGCCCGGATAGCTCAGTTGGTAGAGCACTTCCATGGTAAGGAAGGGGTCACGAGTTCGAGTCTCGTTCCGGGCTTGGTGGGAACAGGGAGGAGCATCGCACTGGCACTCGCAGTCGCGGCCCTGGCGGCGGCGCCGGGGAAAGCGCTCGGCCATGGCGCCAACGCCAACCTGCGCCACTCGCCGCCACCGTCCGGCGAGTTCTCGGTCGCCGCCAGCAACGGCTACACGATCACGGTCAAGAGCGAACGCGAACTCGTCACCGTCAACGTCTCCCGCGAGCGCCTCGCCACGGCGACGATCGCGGCCGACGGCCGGCTCGTCCCTCGCAACAAGGGCAACTACACCGAAAGCATCTACGCCTCCCGCGGCACGCCGCGGGACCCAAGCCGGATCGAGGCCGATCTTGGCCCATTCGGCCGCATCGCGGTCGATTTCCAGCCCACGGGCGCGAAGCGCGTCACTACCGTCGACCTCTCCGACAAGTCCGAACGCTGCGTCGGCGCAACGAGGATCACCCGCCACCTCGGCACCTTCACCGGCACGATCTCCTTCACCGCCGAAAACGGCTACACGACGGTGGAGCAGACCAGCGCCCCCGGCACCGTCGGTACCTCGCCGTTCCGTAACTGCCATACGCGCTCCGATCATCGGCCGCCTGCGAGAGCGGCCGCCGGCGAGGTTCCGCGGGTCGCTGCCTTCAACGTTTTCGGCAGCGACGCGCCTGGCTTCTTCGCCTACGGCGACCGGCGCAGCGCCACCTTCAACGCGATCTGGGGCGAAATGATCGACGGCGTCGTCTCCGTACTCCGGATCGCCCACGCGAGCGCCGGCGGCTCGAGCTTTACCTACGACGAGAGCGGGGCGAGCGCGGCGCTGAAGCCGCCGGCGCCGTTTGCGGGGAGCGGCCGCTTCCGCGACGACCCCGGCGAGCCACCCAGCTGGAACGGCGACCTCAGCGTCGAGTTCCCCGGTCTCGAGATGCCGCTGACCGGAGCCGCATTCGGCTCTCCGAAGCTGGCGCTGCTGCGCGATCCGGCCGCCTCCGGCCCGCGGTAAGGATCCGTTCAAAGCCCCTTCTTAGGTTCGTCGGCATGCCCGGTCTACTCACCGAACTTAGGAGGACTGCAGTGAAGAAGCTCGTCTCGGGAACGATCGCCGCTCTGGCTGCGGCGATCGCCCTAGCCGCGACCGCCGCGCCGGCACTCGCGACCAACCACCAAATCAGCTTTACCGCTCCGACCACCGGCACGCCCGGCCAGCCGCTGCTGATCCGTCTCAGCGGCGTCGTCGCCCCGCCTACCGAATGGTGGGACATGTCCTGGATCGAGGTCGTCGCCCTGCCCGGCAACCTGATGTCCAGTTGCCCCGCTGACGCCGGCAGCGCCGGCGCGATCGGCGAACAGGCCGGGGCGATCCTTGCGATCGCGCTGCGCCCGGCCTCGGATGAATTCGGCAACTTCACCAACTCCGTTGGCTTCACGCCTGCGGGGACGGGCCAGGTACTGATCTGCAGCTATCTCTATAACGATGTCGGCTCCACGTGGTCGGCGGCCGAAATGCGTATCTCGATTGGCAGCGGTGGATCCGGTACTGGGCCTGGCATGGGCCCCGGCACCGGCGCGGGCGGCAGCGACGCTCCCGCCAACGTCAGCCCGCCCTGGATCAGCCGCGCCGGCAACCGACTCGTCTGCCACCCCGGCAGCTGGTCGAACGCCGGCCGCACCTTCGGCTACCGCTGGATGCTCGACCGCCGCGTCACCCGCGTCACCGGCGCCCGCCCCTACGCGCCGCCGAACGCCAGCGGCCACACGGTGCGCTGCCGCGTCACCGCCAGCGGCCCCGGGGGCAAGACGACCGCGATCAGCCGGCCGCTGCGCCTGCGCTGAGCGAGCAGAGCCCCGGTCCTGGCTGAGCAGCCAAGGACCGGGGCTCTCCATATATGGTGGCGCCGTGGACTTCGCCCTGACCGACGAGCAGAAGGACTTCGTCGACGCCATCCGCAACTTCTGCGACCGCGAGTGCGGCACCCAGGACCAGCGCGAGCGGCTCACCAACGGCTACAGCGAGCACCACAACTTCGAGCTCTACAACCAGATGGCGGAGCTCGGCTGGCTCGGGGTGACGATCCCCGAGCAGTACGGCGGCTCCGGCGGCACGATGCTCGACGCCTGCCTGTTCATGGAGGAGACCTCGCGCGGCCTCGCCCCGATCGGCGGCTACGCGACGACGCTGATCGTTGCCGGCGCCACCCAGCGATTCGGCAGCGAGGAGCAGAAGGCGGAGATCCTCGGCGGCATCGCGGGCGGCGCGGTCGAGGCGATCGCGATGACCGAGCCCGAGGCGGGCTCCGACGTCGGTGCCCTCAGCTGCTCGGCGACCGCCTCCAACGGCGGCTTCGTCCTCAACGGCCAGAAGGTCTTCTGCTCCAACGCCCACCTCTCCGACCACATCCTCGTCGTCGCCCGCACCAGCCGTGGCGAGAACAAGCACGAGGGGATGTCGATGATCTGGGTGCCGCGCGATGCCGACGGGATGGAGGTCGTCCCGATCGAGACGATGGGCGGCCGCGAGACCAACCACCTCTACTTCACCGACTGCGCTGCCCCCGCCGACGCCGTCCTCGGGGCGGTCGACCAGGGCTGGATGCAGTTGATGGCGGGGCTCAACGTCGAGCGTCTGATCCTCGCCGCGACGATGCTCGGCATCGCCCAGCGCGCCTTCGACGACCTCCTCGTCTACGTCAAGGAGCGACGTCAGTTCGGCCGCCCGATCGGCTCCTTCCAGGCGCTCCAGCACCGGATCGCCGACCTCGCCACCGACCTCGAGGCGGCGCGGCTGATGACCCGCTGGGTCGCGACCCTGACCGACGAGGATCCGGACCGGATGCTGCCCCAGCAGGCCTCGATGGTGAAGCTGTTCGTGACCGAAGTGGCGAAGCGGACGACGTTGGAGGGGATGCAGATGATGGGCGGCTACGGCTACTCGTCCGAGTACGACATGGAGCGTCTCGTCCGCGCCTCGCTGGTCTCGACGATCTACGGCGGCACCTCCGAGATCCAGCGCAACATCATCGCCAAAACGCTCGGCCTCTAGGCCGACCTTTAGCCCTACGAGGCAGGTTGGACGAATCTCCGAGTGAGGTTCTCGAACGTTTGTGGTCCCATGTGCGCCATGGAAAGGCGGAACGGCAAGAGCTCGATTGGCACGCTGAAGGCGTGCCTGGCCACCCTTGCCGCCGCCTCTACGATCCTCGCCGCGCTGGCCCTGCCAGCTGCGGCCTCGGCCGAAACCGCTGCCGAATACGTCAGTGGCCCGCGGATGACCTTGACCTTCGCCCGCGACACCGTCCGCCTCACCGGCGCCGGTGCGGTCGTCTCCGTCAAGTGCAACGGTCCCGGTTCCGGCGTCTGCGCCGGCACCGTCTCGCTCGAGATCGAAGGGGCGAGCCACAAGGTGCCGTTCTCGGTGATGGGCGGCCAGCGACGGAGCCTCGTCGTCCCACTCGGCGACGGCGCCTCGGAGAGCAGCGACACCAGCGTTCGCCGCGCCCTCGCCACGGCCAGCACGATGCAGCCGCTTGGCACCCCGGCGCTGAGCGAACAGGTCCTCCGCATCAAGTAGTCGGCTGCGGCGGCAGCCCGCTATCCTAGGTCCAGCCTCGCGCCTCGGGCACGGGGTTTTCTTCTGTAACGGCCGAGTAGGGAAGAGGAATCGAAGATGGCTCGCGGAGATGTCCGCATTGCGGTGACCCTGGCTTGCGAAGACTGCAAGCGACGGAATTATCAGACCAACAAGTCGCGGCGAAATACGCCGGACCGGATCGAGATGCGCAAGTTCTGTCGTTGGTGTGGCCACCACACCGCGCACAAGGAGACCCGGTAACCGGCGATGGCCAAAACCCGCGCACAGCGCAAGGCCGAGCGCCGGGCTCGGGAAGCTGAGGAGCGCAAACGCTCCGACGGCGGCCGCGAGAGCATCTCGCAGGCCCAGCACGACACGGAGGTCCCGAAGTCCGGCGACGTGGCCGAGTTCGAGGCCGCGATCCATGGCGTCGAGATCGGTGCCCCCGAGGAGCTGATCGAGACCCCCGACGCGCCGAAGCCCTCGCGAGCCGAGCGCCGCGCCGAAGCGAAGGCGCAGAAGGAAGCGGAGCGGCGCCAGGTCGACGAGCGCAAGCGCCGCGAGGCGCAGCAGCTCGAAAAAAAACAGAAACAAGCCAAGGCCGAACGCGCCCAGCGCGGCGGCGTCATCGGTTTCCTGCTGTCCTGCTGGGCCGAGCTGAAGAAAGTCCAGTGGCCGGATCGCGACACGCTGATCCAGGCGACTGCGGTGACGATTCTCTTCGTCGCTGTGGCGGCGGCCTACCTCGGCGCCCTCGACGCTTTCTTCAACTGGCTGATCAAGCTGATCCTGTAGCCCCCACCCTCAAACGCAAAGGCTTTCAATTTTGTATCGCTGGTACGTGATCAACACCTATTCCGGGCACGAGAACAAGGTCAAGCACAACCTCGAGCACCGGGTTCAGACGATGAGCCAAAACCGCAACGTGCGGCAGGTCGTCGTCCCGACCGAACAGGTCTCGGAGATGAAGGACGGGCAGAAAGTGCAGTCCGAGAAACGGACGATGCCCGGTTACGTCCTCGTCAACATGGAGATGACCGACGACGCCTGGGGGCTGGTCAAGAACACCCCCGGCGTCACCGGCTTCGTCGGCTCCCGCAACAAGCCGGTGCCGCTCTCCAAACCCGAGGTCGACCGCCTGCTGCACCGCGAGACCGCCGAGCGGCCCCGCACCCAGGCCCAGTTCTCGATCGGCGAATCGGTCAAAGTCATCTCCGGTCCGCTCTCCGACTTCTCCGGCGAGATCGCCGAGATCAACGAGGACGCGGCGAAACTCAAGGTTCTGGTCTCGATCTTCGGTCGCGAGACCCCGGTCGAGGTGGGCTACGACCAAGTCAAGAAGATTTAGCTGACGAGATAACCGGCGCGCTCCGGCGTCCTCGGTCGCTTGTGTGCGGAGCACACGGCGCTCCCTGCGTCCTTGGATCGCTTGGTTCTCTCGCCAGCTATGCTCCCCAACCCTCTTTATTCATGGCCAAAAAAGTCCTAACCCTCATCAAGCTCCAGATCCAGGCGGGCAACGCGAACCCGGCGCCGCCGGTCGGCCCGGCGCTGGGCCAGCACGGCGTCAACATCATGGACTTCTGCAAAGCGTTCAACGCGCAGACGCAGAACGAAGGCGGGACGATTATCCCGGTCGAAATCACGGTCTACGAGGACCGCTCGTTCACCTTCATCACCAAGACGCCGCCGGCCGCGGTCCTGATCAAGGAGGCGATCAAGATCTCGAAGGGCTCCGGCGAGCCCCACGTGAACAAAGTCGGGACGATCTCCCAGGACCAGATCCGGGCGATCGCCGAACGCAAGATGCCCGACCTCAATGCCAACGACATCGACGCCGCCTCGAAAATCATCGCCGGCACCGCCCGCTCGATGGGCGTCGACGTCAAATAGGAGATTTCCGTGGCCCACGGCAAGCGATACCGCCAGCAGTACGACAAAGTCGACCGCGACCGCGCCTACCCGCCGGCCGAGGCGATCGGTCTCATCAAGCAGACCGCCAGCGCCAAGTTCGACGAGACGGTCGAGCTCCACCTCCTGCTCGGCGTCAACGTCCGCCACGCCGACGAGCAGCTGCGCGGCACCCTCGCCCTGCCCCACGGCCTCGGCAAAGACGTCAAGGTCGCCGTCTTCGCCCAGGGCCAGCAGGCCCGTGACGCCGAGGCGGCCGGTGCCGACTTCGTCGGCGGTCAGGACCTGGTCGAGAAAGTGCAGGAGGGCTGGACCGACTTCGACGTCGCGATCTCGACCCCGGAGATGATGAAAGGTGTTGGCCAGCTCGGCCGCGTGCTCGGCCCGCAGGGCCTGATGCCGAACCCGAAAGTCGGCACCGTAACCGACGACGTCGAGAAAGCCGTCACTGACTCCAAGGCCGGCAAAGTCGAATACCGGACCGACCGCCAGGCGATCGTCCACATGGCGATCGGCAAGGCCAGCTTCGACGCCGACAAACTGCTCGACAACTACAGCGCCGTCGTCGACGAGATCATCCGCGCCAAGCCGTCTTCGGCGAAGGGCAAATACATCGTCTCCGCCACGCTGGCAAGCACGATGGGCCCCGGCGTCCGCGTCGACACCGCGAAAGCCGCCGACGGGGACGCCGCCGTCGCCGTCGCGACCGAGGTCGAGGAGCCCGCGCCCGCCGCGGAGGAAGCCGCTCCTGAGCCGGAAGCGGTCGAGGAGCCGGCAACTGCATAAAGCAGTCGCTACACTGCGTCGCCGCTAACCCGAGACCATCGGCGGGGCCAAGCCCACAAGACCGGTGCAGGTAAGACGATGAACCGCGAGGAAAAGTCCGCAACCATCCAAGAGATCGCCGCCCAGATCGAGGCATCTGAGGCGATCTTTGCTGTCGACTACCGCGGCATCTCCGTACCCCAGGCCGCCGAGCTGCGCTCGAAACTGCGCGAGGCGGACGCCAGCTTCCGGATCGTCAAGAACCGGCTGACGAAACTCGCCGCCGACAAAGCGGGCGAGGAGCGACTGGCCGATCTGCTGCAGGGACCGACCGCCCTGACCTTCGTCCGCGGCGACACCGCCCAGGCGGCGAAGGCGATCACCACCTTCAACAAAGAGCACGAGGTCCTCACCTACAAGGGCGGCTTCATGGAAGCCACCGTGCTCGACGAGACGGCCTTCAAATCGATCGCCAAACTGCCTTCGCGCGACGTCCTCAACGGCCAGTTCGCCGGCGTCGTCGCCAGCCCGTTGACCGGCCTGGTCCGCGGCCTCGGCTCGCTGATCCAGGGGCTGGCGTTGCAGTTGGGGCAGATCGCCGAGAAAGGCCTCGTATCTGGCGAGGCACCGGCCGCCGAGCCGGAGGCTGCCGCCGCCGAGGAGGCACCCGAGGCTGAGGCAGAGACTTCAGAGGAGCCAGCGGCGGAGGAGGAGCCCGCCGCCGAGGAGGACGCTCCCGCCGAGGAGACCCCTGAGGCAGAGGGGTCAGATGACACTTCAGAGCAAGATTCGAACGAGGAAGAGGGGTAGTTACCGATGGCAGCAGCAACGAAAATTTCCACCGAGGACTGGATCGAGGAGCTGAAAAGCATCTCCGTCCTGGAGCTCTCCGAGCGGATCAAAGCGCTCGAGGAGGAGTTCGGCGTCTCGGCCACCGCGGTTGCAGCTGCGGCTCCGGCGGCAGCCGGTGGCGGCGGCGGTGACGCCGGTGGCGGCGAGGAAGAGTCCTCGACGGTCGACGTCGTCCTGACTGAGGTCGGCGGTCAGAAAGTTCCGGTCATCAAGGTTGTCCGCGGCGCCACTGGGCTCGGCCTGAAAGAGGCGAAGGCTCTGGTCGACGCGGCCCCGGGTCCGATCAAAGAGGGCGTCGAGCGCGACGAGGCCGAGAAACTCAAAGCGGAACTCGAGGAGGCCGGCGCGACGGTCGAGCTCAAGTAGAAGCAGCGGGTCGGCTCCCCGCAAATCCAGTCGGGGAGCCAAGCTTGAAGTCGGGCGTCCGCGTGTGTTATTTTTCGCGGTCGCGCGCCATTTGAGTACCCCTGCCCATATTTGCGCTTTATCTACGTCCCTCTGACCGCCCGAGGAGTCGCCGACTTTGGCACGTTCTAACGCTGCCCCCGTAACCCGTAGGAGCTTTTCCCGCCTAGAGAACCCCCTCGAAGTCCCACATCTGATCGATATCCAGCGCCGTTCCTTCGCGGAACTGACGGATCCCGAGAGCGGTGGGCTGCGAGAGACGATCAACGACATATCCCCGATCGAGGACTACACGGGGAACCTGCAGATCGTCTTCGGCCAGTTCAAATTTGAGGAGCCGCCGCACTCGATCGACGAGTGCCGTGAGAAGGACATGACCTTCTCACGGCCGCTGACCGCGACCGTCGCTTTCCAGAACAAGGAGACCGGCGAGATTCGTGAGCAGGCCGTCTTCATGGGCGACTTCCCGTGGATGACCGAGCGGGGCACCTTCATCATCAACGGCACCGAGCGCGTGGTCGTCACGCAGCTGGTGCGGTCCCCCGGTGCCTACGTGATGGCGCCGAAGGATCCCGAAAAGCAGGTCTTCATCGCCAACCTGATGCCGGCCCGTGGCTCCTGGCTGGAGCTCGAAGTCGACAAAAAAGGCCGCGTCTACGTCCGCATCGACCGCAAGCGCAAGCTGCCGGTGACGGTCCTGCTGCGGGCGATGGGCTATGTCGAGGACCAGCAGCTGCTGGACATGTTCGACAACTCGATCTACATGCGGCACACGATCGAGGCCGACACCGAAGCGACCCGGACCGAAGAGGGCGCGCTGATCGAGCTGTTCAAAAAGCAGCGCCCGGGCGAGCCGCCGTCGGTCGATGCCGCCAAAGGACTGCTCGAGCAGCTCTTCTTCGATCCCAAGCGCTACGACCTGACCCGCGTCGGTCGCTACAAGCTCAACGCCCGCCTCGACCTCGACATCGATCTCGAGACCCGGGTCCTGACCCACGACGACATCATCGCCCTGGTCAAGGAGCTGGTCTCGCTGCCGAAACTGCTCGGGATCCCCGAGGAGATCGACGAGGAGAACCCGATCAAAGACTATGCCGCGGAGGCGATCACCTACCCGCGCGAGGCGGTCTACGAGCATCTCGACGAGTACGAGCACTTCGGCAACCGCCGTCTGCGCACCGTCGGCGAGCTGATCCAGGAGGCCTTCCGGATCGGCCTCTACCGGATGGAGCGCGTCGTTCGCGAGCGGCTCACGACCGAGGACTCGGACGCGATCACGCCGCAGACGATCATCAACATCCGCCCGGTCGTGGCGGCGATGAAGGAGTTCTTCGGCTCCTCGCAGCTCTCGCAGTTCATGGACCAGACCAACAGCCTCGCCGGGCTCACGCACCGGCGTCGCCTCTCGGCGCTCGGCGCCGGCGGTCTGACCCGTGAGCGGGCGCCGATCGAGGTCCGCGACGTGCACCCGACCCACTACGGCCGGATGTGCCCGATCGAGACCCCGGAGGGTCCGAACATCGGCCTGATCGGTTCGCTGGCGTCTTACGCGGAAATCTCCGAGCACGGCTTCGTCACGACCCCGTACCGGGTCGTCGAGGACGGCGTCGTCACCGGCAAGATCGTCCACTTCGACGCGACCCAGGACGAGGACAAGGTGATCGCCCAGGCGAACTCCGAGTTCGACCCGAACACCGGGAAACTGAAAGGACCGCAGGTCCTGGTCCGCGCCGGCGAGCAGGAGTACGCGACCGCGACTCCCAAGGAAGTCGACCTGATGGACGTCTCGCCGTCTCAGATCTGGTCGGTCGCGACCTCACTGATCCCGTTCCTCGAGCACGACGACGCCAACCGGG
Organism: Solirubrobacterales bacterium; assembly: GCA_035509895.1. GTDB lineage: Bacteria > Actinomycetota > Thermoleophilia > Solirubrobacterales > 70-9 > VAYN01. The sequence goes on along the minus strand of DATKIA010000048.1, from coordinate 3,162 downwards.
CGCTGATGGGCTCGAACATGCAGCGCCAGGCGGTGCCGCTCCTGAAACCGGACCCGCCGCTGATCGGCACCGGGATGGAGCGCCGCGCCGCGACCGACACCGGTGACGTCGTCCTCGCCAAGACCGCGGGCGAAGTCAGCCACGTCGACGCCGAGCGGATCGTCGTCTCCAGTGAGGGCTCGAGCGACGAGTACCCGCTGCACAAGTTCATGCGCTCGAACCAGGGGACGATCATCCACCAGCGGCCGATCGTCAAATCCGGCCAGAAGGTGAAGGAGGGCGACGTGCTCGCCGACGGCTCCTCCACCGGTGGCGGTGAGATCGCTCTGGGCAAGAACTGCCTGGTCGCCTTCATGTCCTGGGAGGGCTACAACTTCGAGGACGCGATCATCCTTTCCGAGCGCCTGGTCAAGGACGACGAACTCACCTCGATCCACATCGAGGAGTACGAGATCGACGCCCGCACGACCAAGCTCGGCGACGAGGAGATCACCCGCGACATTCCGAACCGCTCGGAGGAGAGCCTGCGCAACCTCGACGAGCGCGGCATCGTCCGTGTCGGCGCCGAGGTTGTCTCCGGCGACCTCTTGGTCGGCAAGGTGACGCCGAAGGGCGAGACCGAGCTGACCGCCGAGGAGAAGCTGATCCGCGCGATCTTCAAGGAGAAGGCGCGCGAGGTCCGCGACACCTCGCTGAAAGTCCCGCACGGCGAGGGCGGTGTCGTCATCGACGTCCTCACCTTCAGCCGCGATGACGGCGACGATCTGCCCCCTGGCGTCAACGACCTGGTCCGCGTCTACGTCGCGACCAAGCGCAAGATCGCCGAGGGCGACAAGCTCGCCGGCCGTCACGGGAACAAGGGTGTGATCTCGAAGATCGTGCCCGAGGAGGACATGCCGCATCTCGCCGACGGCACCCCTGTCGACGTGATCCTCAACCCGCTCGGCGTGCCGAGCCGGATGAACATCGGCCAGATCCTCGAGACCCACCTCGGGTGGGTCGCGGCGAACGGCTGGTACGACGACGGCTCCGAGGCCTACAAGCAGGCCCACTCCGATGAAGGTGACGGTCGCGTCTACGTCGCGACCCAGGTCTTCGACGGCGCCACCGTCGAGGACGTCGACACCGCCTTGGTCGAGTGGTCGAAAGAGAACGAGGACCGCGGCATCGACCTCGGCATCGATCTCAACGAGCGCGCCGGAGCCAAGGCATCTGGCACCGCGCAGCTCTACAACGGCCGCACCGGCGAGCCCTACGAGGGCAAGGTCACGGTCGGCTACATGTACATCCTGAAGCTGTTGCACCTGGTCGACGACAAGATCCACGCCCGTTCGACCGGCCCGTACTCGCTCGTCACCCAGCAGCCGCTGGGCGGCAAGGCGCAGTTCGGCGGCCAGCGCTTCGGCGAGATGGAGGTCTGGGCCCTTGAGGCTTACGGCGCCGCTTACACGCTGCAGGAGATGCTGACCGTCAAGTCCGACGACACGGTCGGGCGGGTCAAGGCCTACGAGGCGATCGTCAAGGGCGAGAACATCCCCGAGCCCTCGATCCCGGAGTCCTTCAAAGTGCTTTTGAAGGAGATCCAGAGCCTCTCGCTCGATGCCAACGTCGTCTCCGAGGGCTCGGACGTCGAAATCTCCGACGAGGAGGACGACCTCCTGAAAGCGGCCGAGGAGCTCGGCATGGACCTGACCGGCGTGCGCGCCGACTCCAGCAACGGAGCGGCCGACGAGCAAGAGGAGCAGGTGGTCGCCGAGGGCGAGGGCGGAACTGATGGTGATGGTGCTGGCAAAGCCGAGGAGGCCACGCCGGCCGAGGTGGAGGACTGATGATCGACATCAATAATTTCGACGCGATCGAGATCGGGCTCGCGTCTTCAAAGAAGATCCGCTCCTGGAGTTGGGGCGAGGTCACGAAGCCCGAGACGATCAACTACCGGACCCTGAAGCCGGAGAAAGACGGCCTCTTCTGCGAGCGCATCTTCGGTCCGACCAAGGACTGGGAGTGCTACTGCGGCAAGTACAAGCGGGTCCGTTACAAGGGCATCGTCTGTGAGCGCTGCGGCGTCGAGGTGACGCGTTCCAAGGTCCGCCGCGAGCGGATGGGCCACGTCGACCTCGCTTCGCCGGTCTCCCACATCTGGTTCTTCAAGGGTGTCCCGAGCCGGATCGGCTATCTGATCGACATGGCTCCGAAAGAGCTGGAGAAGGTCCTCTACTTCGCCGCCTCGATGATCACCTGGGTCGATGAGGAGGCCCGCGACAAGGACATCGGGAAACTCGAGAAAGAGGTCAAAAAAGTCACCGACTCCTACGAGTCCGAACGGCAGAAACGGACCCAGGAGCTGAGTGAGTCGCTGGAGCGCCGGATCAAGTACCTCGAGGACGGCACCCAGGACAAATTCGACGACGAAGACCACATCTGGGCCGACTCGCTGAAACTGACCGCGGCGCAGCTGCGCAAACTCAAAGACGACGACCGGACCAAAATGGTCAAAGAACTGCGCAAACAGTTCGACGCCGAGATCTCCGACACCGAGGCCTATCTCGAAGAGGCGGTCGAGCGGATGGGCGAAGTCTGGAAGATCTTCACCGAGATGAAGCCGAAGGACGTCGTCAACGACGAGACCGTCTTCCGTGAGCTCAAGGACCGCTTCGGCTCCCCCTTCGGTTGGGGCGAGTACTTCCGCGGCGGCATGGGTGCGGAAGCGGTGCGCGACTTGCTCGAACAGGTCGACCTCGCGGCCGACTGCGAGGAACTGGAGCAGATCATCAACAGCTCCAAAGGCCAGAAACAGGCCCGCGCGGTGAAGCGGCTGAAAGTCGCCTCCGCCTTCCTCAACTCCGAGAACCAGCCCGACTGGATGATCCTCGACGCGGTGCCGGTGATCCCGCCGGAGCTGCGGCCGATGGTCCAGCTCGACGGTGGCCGCTTCGCGACCTCGGACCTCAACGACCTCTACCGGCGCGTGATCAACCGCAACAACCGACTGAAAAGGCTGCTCGACCTCGGCGCGCCCGAGATCATCGTCAACAACGAGAAGCGGATGCTGCAGGAGGCGGTCGACGCCCTGTTCGACAACGGCCGTCGCGGTCGCCCGGTTACGGGCCCCGGCAACCGTCCCCTGAAGTCGCTCTCGGACATGCTCAAGGGCAAGCAGGG
>DATKIA010000047.1:0-5018 GCA_035509895.1 Solirubrobacterales bacterium | reverse complement strand
CATGAGCAGCGAAAACGCCCGGATCGGCGGATCCGGGACATCGAATCCGATTCTAGGGAGCGCGTCGAGCGGACCGGACTAGAAGGAGAAGAGGCCGGAGGCCGCGGCGGTGCGCTTGCCCCCTTTGCCCTTCTTGCCCTTGTGCTTCTTTTTCGCCTTCACGCACTTGGGCTTGCCCTTGACCTTCTTCTTGGCGAAGCCCTTCTTGCACTTGAGCGGCTTCGGGGACACGAGCGGCGGCGGGGGCGGCACGACCGAACCCGTCGGCGGCGGGCAGAGCGCGGGGACCGTCGCGCAGCTCGGCGTCACCGGGTCCCCTGCGGCGCTCACCGGTACCGAGACTTCGGAGGTGCCGCCGTCGCTGCTGGTCTGGGTCGCAGCCACGAGCGCCCCGACCGGGACAGACGTGGCGAAGGTGGCTTTCCAGGTGCCGACGCCGTCGGCGGTCGCCTTGCCGAGGAAGGCGGCGATCTCGCCGGCTGCGGTCGTCTGCTTGCGGAAGAGGCGGATCGTCGCGTTCGGCTCCGCGCCCGTGCCCGAGGCGCCCGTCTGCAGAGCGGAGGCGATTGCCGGCGGCTGGATGTCGCCGTTCGCATGACCGCTCAGAGAAATGAAGCGGCCTTCGTTTTCGGCCCCGCGATTGGCCGCGATTTCGTTGCGGCTGGCTGCCACCGACGTTTCGATTTCGATCGCGTTGCCGCCGTTGCCGGAGCTGGTGCTGATCACGTTTTCTTCAGCGGGCAGATCGCCTCCGATTTGGTTGTGATCGGCTTCGACACCTTCGAGCAGGATGCCGTCCCAGCCGGAGGCGAGGATCGTGTTCCCGAGCACCGTGTTGAGTTCGTTTTCGATCCTGATCCCGAAGCGGTCGGCCGCTTCGATTTCGTTGCCTTCGATCAGGTTGCCTTCGCCTTCACTGGGTTCCAGGGTTTCGATCCCGACGAGGGGGCCGGCGATGTCGTTTTCGACGATGCTGGCGCCGGCGCCGGCGCTGACGATTCCGGTGGCGTCGACGTCGATCAGCATCGAGTTTTCGGCGACTTCCGGAAGTTCGTCGAGCAGCGCCGAGGAAGCGACGTAGACCCCGAAGCGAGTGGGCCGGAAGTCAGGGTTTTCGCCGCCGTCGGGACCGCGGCCGATCACGTTGCCGATCGCCCTGAACCCGCTGGCAGCTTCCGCGACGATTCCTTCTTCGCCGCTGGCGACGTAGTTCGCGTCGGCCGCCGTGCTGCCGCCGACGAGCGCGTGGTCGGATCCCGCTTCGACCAGGATCCCGGTGTTGTTTTCGCTTCTGTTCTCGTCGAGGGCGAGGCCGAGCCAGTTGCCGGCGGCAGTGAATTCTTCACCGCCGGCGACAAGGATCCCGATCGTGGCGCCACCGATCGCCAGGTTCCTGATCGTGGTGTCTTTCGCAGCGACGACGAAGAGGTTCTGGGCAGTGGTGGCAACGACTTCGACGCAGGGTCCGCTGGGGCCGGCGGACGTCGTGCAGCTGCCGCCGTCGATTTCGAGTGGCTGGCCGACCGCGGGCAGCCCGGTCGCCGTTTCGATCGCGTCCAGGCCGGCTTCGCCTTCGAACACGGTTTCGTCGAATTCGATCGCGTCGGCGTCGGCGTCTTCGTTCGATGCTTCGATCGCCGCCCGCAGCGTGCATTCGGCGGCGGCCGTTTCACAATCGGTGCCAGGGACCGCCAGTTCGGCGTCGGCAGTGCTATCGACGACGTAGATCTGGGCCGCCGCAAGGGTCGGCATCACCAGCAGCGCGGAGATGGTCAAGGCCAGCGCCAAGGTGGCGACAAGGAAGAAGGGTTGGCTTCGACGGGCCGCCGGGCGAATCAACACGTCGCGACCCTACAAGCGCTGGACAGCCAATCCAATTCCCAAGTCGGGAGAACTTCCAATAATGCTTAGCCCAATGCCGCCCTTGCCACCCGCATCGCGTTGCCGCTGAGGATCGCCTCGGCGTCGGCGCCGTAGGCCTGGCGCAGCGGCGCCTCCAGCATCGCCAGGTCGCCGGCGGTTTCGATCCCGGCCACGGTCGGCTTGATGAAGCCGTCGAGGTCGGAGCCGATCGCGACGTGGGCGTTCGAGTTTTCGGGCGTGGCGGCTCGGATCGCGTCGATGTGGCGCCGAACCACCAGCGGCGTTTCCCCGGGATCGTCCGGGTTGGCGACGCCGGCGCACTCGTGCAGGGGGTGGCGGGCGAGGACGAGGCCGATGACGCCGCCGCGGTCGGCGATCTTGCAGATCGTCGACGGGCTCAGCATGTATTCCTGTTCGCCGAAGCGGTAGCCGGCGTGGGTCGCGATCACCGGGTACTCGGTCGCCGCGCGGCCGCTCTCGCGGTCGAGTCGCTCGAGCAGGGCGAACGTCTCACACAGGGCCCGCTGGTTCATGTGGCTGACGTCGATCAGCACCTTGTGCCGGTACATCGCTTCGATCGCAGCGACGCCGAGCTTCGAGAGCCCACGGCGCGGCTGCCGGAAAAGCGCTTTGTAGGTGCTGTGGTGGGCGAGGGTGACGTAGACGACCCCGCGCCGGGCGAGCGCGGCGACGTTGGCGTCGATCTCGTCGATCGCCCCGCCGAGGTGGAAACCGCCCTCGATGCAGTGCATGAAGGCGACCTTGCCTTCATCGGTGACGCGGTCGAGGTCGGTGCCGCTGCGGACCACCTCGTGCGCATCGCGGTTGGGGTCGACCGCGGTCAGATCCGCCTCCACCTGGTCGATCTGGTCGAGCAGGCCGGCGAAGTAGCCACGCTCCGGCGGCGAACCCGGCTCGTCCTGCTTGGACTCGGCGAAGGGCCCGTAGAGGACCGAGAAGACCGCGCGGACGTCGCCCGCGGTCAGCTCGTCGAGGTTGACCCGCCAGCGGTCGTCGCCGTATTCGAGGCGGCTGGCGGCAGTGCGCAGCACCGCGGCGCGCAGCTTCTCCAGCCAACCCGGCTGTTGCGAAACCTTGGCCATCGCCTCGACGGTCAGGTTCGGCGTCCCCGGCAGCGGTCGCTGCGGCTCCTCCGCGACGACGTGCATCGGGTAATGGCAGTGCATGTCGGCCAGCATCGCGCGGCAGATTGCCGTCATCCGCTCGGAAAGTCAAAACCATTCGGTTTTGTTAAAGCGCGTAGGGCTCGAAAACCGCTGGACGGCTTGTCAATGCGGAAAGCCGGTCGAGCTGACCCACTCGACCTGGCCGCGGCCCTCACTCGCCGAGCGGCCCTCGATGTCGTCCCACTCGTGCAGCATCCGCTTCAGACGCGCCACGTTCTCGGGATCGAGGGCGGCGATCTCGGCCGCCAGCTCGAGCGCCGCCCGCTCGGTCGCCGCCGCCGGCGCGACGCGGTTGACCAGTCCCAGGCGCAGCGCCTCGTCGGCGCTGACCGTGCGCGAGCTCAAGAGCATGTATTTCGCGGTGGCGAGACCGCAAAGGGTGACGAGCCGCGCCGGGCCGACCGGCATGCCGAGGGCGGCACCGGGGAAGCGCATCCGCAGGTTGGAGCCGCCGATCCGCATGTCGCAGGCGATCGAGACCTCGGCGCCGCCGCCGACGACGTCGCCGTGGCAGACGGCGATCGTCGGCTTCGGGAAGGCGACGATCGTGTCGTAGAGGTCGGCGAAGAGCTGCATCCGAGCGGTGTGCGCGTCGCCGTCGAGCTCCTCGCGGACGTCGGCGCCGGCAGAGAGGCCGAGATGGTCGGTGGAGCTGATCACCAGCACCCGCACCGCTTCGTCCTCGCGGGCGACCGCAAGATGCTCGAGCAGCTCGGCCAGCATCTGGGTGTTGATCGCATTGCGGGCCTTGGGGCGGTCGAGCCGCAGCAGCGCCACGCCCTGCTCGTCGACCGCGTAAGTGGTGAGCGCGTCGTCAGCCATCGCTGGGATCGGACGCTATCCGTTCGACCAGCCGCTCGGCATCGTCGGCGGCGCTGGTAATCAGCGCCTCGACCTCCGGCCGCGGCTCGCGGAAGCGGCCGAGGACGTAGGCCGAGACGATCTCGGGGTCGGTCGAGTCCGGCCTCCCGACCCCGATCCTGACCCGCCAGAACTCGGGGTCGCCGAAACCTTTCTTCAGGCTCTTGAGCCCGTTGTGGCCGGCGAGACCGCCGCCGAGTCGGGGCTGGATCTCGCCGAAGGGCAGGTCGATCTCGTCATGGAGGACGACCACCCGGTCGAGCGGGACCTTGAGCGAGCCGCGCGCGGGGCCGGCCGAATCGCCGGAGCCGTTCATGTAGGTCTGCGGCAACAGCACCGCGACCCGCGGCCCGCCGGGACCGGTCCGGCCTTCGTAGAGCAGACCGTTGAACTTGCGGCGTGGCTTGCCGAGGTCCCAGCGCCGGGCCAGCTCTGCGGCGACGTCGAAGCCGATGTTGTGGCGGGTGGCGGCGTGCTCGGGGCCCGGATTGCCGAGACCGACGATCAGAATGCGGTCGCCCTCGCCGCTGGCGCCGCGGCGGCGGAACAGCGACATGGCGTGCGGCTACTCCCCGTCGGAGTCGCCGGAATCGCCGCCGTCGGCGGCGTCGCCCCCGGCCTCGCCATCCTCGCCCTCGCCGACGAGCTCGGTCTCCTCCTCGACCTCGGGCTCGGCGACTTCTTCGACCCGCGGCGGCGAAAGGGTGACCAGGGTGACCTCCTCCGGATCCTCGGCGACGAAGGTGACGCCGCTGGGAGGAGTGACGGTGGAGAGCTGCAGGGTGTCGTTGATCTCCATCGCGGAGACGTCGACGACGATTTTGTCCGGGATCTCGGTCGGCAGCGCTTCGACCGTGATTTCGCGGGTGACGTGCTCCAGCACGCCGGAAGCTTTGACGCCGGGCGCCGTCTCGACACCCTCGAGCTCGATCACGACCTCGGCCTGGATCGCCTCGTCGAGTTTGACCTCCTGGAGGTCGATGTGGCGCAGCGTCCCTTTGACCGGGTGGAGCTGCTGCTCCTTGATCACGACCGGGAGCGCTTTGCCGCCGTCGACCGAGAGGTCGAACAGCGCGGCACCCTCGGCGATCACGCCGCGGACCTCCC
>DATKIA010000046.1:0-30128 GCA_035509895.1 Solirubrobacterales bacterium | reverse complement strand
CCTTCGGCTCCTTCGACGCCTTCAAGGAGGAGTTCAAAAACGCCGGCATCGGCCAGTTCGGTTCCGGCTGGGCCTGGCTGGTCAAGAACGCCGACGGCTCCGTCGCGGTGACCAAAACTCCGAACCAGGACTCGCCGATCTCCGACGGTCAGACGCCGCTGCTGGGCGCCGACGTCTGGGAGCACGCCTACTACCTCAAGTACCAGAACAAACGTCCCGAATACCTCGACGCCTTCTGGAACGTCGTCAACTGGGACTACGTAGCGAAGAGGTTCTCCGCGTAGGCGGACGCTGCAAACCGTCGCATCTCGGGGTCTTCGGTCGGCCGGATCGGGTCACGCACAGAAAAGTGCGCTCCCCTCACCGGCCGACCTGCATCCCCCGACCTGCTCGGTTTTCGCGCCCGTTCGTGGCTTCGGGAATCTGCGACATCGCGTGCTCGGCCAGCGCGGTGATCGTCAGGCTCGGGTTGACGCCGACGTTGGCGGGAATAGCGGCGCCGTCGCAGACGAGCAGGTTCTCGTAGCCGAAGACCCGCTGACGGGCGTCGACGACGCCGTCCTCGGGGCTGTGGCCGATTACGGCGCCGCCGAGGATGTGGGCGGTCGTCGGGATGTTCATCAGCGCCTCTGAGGTCGAGCTCTGGGCGACGCCGCCGGTCCGGTCCGCCAGCCACTCTGCGCAGGCGTTGGCGGCTGGGATGAAGGTCGGCATCGGTCGCTCGGGGTCCTGCTCGGTCTGCAGCCTGACATCGCCGTTCCGCTTCAGCGTCGGCCGCAGCGCGATCGCGTTGTCGAGCGTCTGCATGACGAGGACGATGATCGTCCGGCGCGACCAGTTGCGCGGCCAGAGCGTCTTCGCGAAGCGGCCGGGGTGGCGGACGATCTGCGCCAGCAGCTTCAGCGGCCGCGTCACCCGTGACCCGTCGCCGACCATCAGCGTGTAGAGCAGGTGCATTGAGTTGCCGTCCTTGCCGTAGGTGACGGTCTCGATGTGGGTGTGGGCGTCCGGGTAGATGCTGGAGGTGATCGCCACCCGCTTGGTCAGGTCTTCCGGGAACTCCTCGGGGACGGTGACGGCGAGGATCGACTCGCTGTTGGTTCGCACCAGCTCGCCGAGCCGGTTCGAGATTCGCGGCAGCGCGCCGCCGAGCCGGCAGCGCTGCAGCAGCTTGTTGGTGCCGAGCGGCCCGGCGGCGACGACGACCCCGCGGGCGCGCAGGGTGCGCGAGCCGCGGCCGCGGCGCAGGCCAGAGCGCTCGCTGGTGACGGCGTAGCCGTCGCTGCCGTCAGCGGCGCCGAGCGGCCGGATCTCTGTCACCGTGCGGTCGGGTTCGATCCGGACGCCGCGGTTCTCGGCCAGCCAGAGGTAGTTCTTGACCAGCGTGTTCTTGGCGCCGTGCGGACAGCCGACCATGCAGCGACCGCACTGCATGCACCCGGTACGGTCGGGACCCTCGCCGCCGAAGAAGGGGTCGGGCACGGTTTGGCCGGGGTTGTCGAGGTAGATCCCGATCGGGGTCTTTTGGTAGGTGTCGCCGACGCCGATCTGCTCGCCGTACTCGCGCAGGAGCTGATCGGCGGGGTCGTCACGGTCGTGGACGACGACGCCGAGCATCCGCTGCGCCTCCTCGTAGTGGGGGGCCAGCTCGGACTCCCAGTCGGCGAGGTCGGACCATTGCGGGTCCTTGAAGAACTCCTCGGGCGGCACGTAGAGCGTGTTCGCGTAGCCAAGGCTGCCGCCGCCGACGCCGCAGCCGCTGACCACGGAGACGTCCTTGAACGGGGTCAGGCGGAAAATCCCGCGCAGGCCCAGCCGCGGCGCCCAGAAGTAGCGGCGCAGGTCCCAGGTCGATTTCGGGAAGTCGCCATCGCGAAAGCGCTTGCCGCACTCGAGGACGGCGACCGAGTAGCCCTTTTCGGCCAGGCGCAGGGCTGAGACCGAGCCGCCGAAGCCGGAACCGACGACGATCCAATCGAAATCAAACTGGCTCACCGGCCAACCCTAACCGGTTGGCCAGCCGCCAGGTGGATCTGGGTTCGGCTCAGGCCTCGCCGGGCTCGAGTGGGCGGAAGTCCGAGGTGCGGGCTCCGCAGACCGGGCAGAACCAGTCCTTGGGGATGTCCTCGAAGGCGGTTCCAGGCGGAATCCCGCCGTCGGGATCGCCGATCGCGGGGTCGTAGATGAACCCGCAGCTCTCGCAGATCCAGAGCGTTGCCTCTTGCGTCGCAGACATAGGCCGAATCCTAGGGAACTCGCCCTATTTGTCGAAGCTGACCGAGACCGGCTCGCGCTCGGTTTTGTCTTCGATCTCGAAGTACTCGCGCGCGGTGAAGTTGCCCTGGTTGGCGATGATCGAGCCCGGGAACTGCTGGATGTCCGTGTTGTAGGACTGGACGTTTGAGTTGTAGATCCGGCGCGAGGCCTGGATCTCGTCCTCGAGCTCGGAGAGCTGGCGGCTGAGCTGCTGGAAGTTCTCGGTCGCCCGCAGGGTCGGGTAGTTCTCGGCCACGGCGCGGAGGTCGGTGAGGGCGCCGGTCAGCTGCGACTCGGCTTTCGAGGTATCGGCGACGGAGTGGGCCGACATCGCCTCGGCCCGGGCTTTGGTCGCTTTCTCGAACACCTCGCTCTCGTGCGTGGCGTAGCCCTTGACCGTCTCGACCAGGTTGGGCACGAGGTCGTGCCGCCGCTTGAGCTGGACGTCGATGCCGCTCCACGACTCGTCGACGCGGTTGCGCGAGGCGATGATCGAGTTGCGCTTCGCGATGTAGTACAGGACCGCGATCACGATGATCACGACGACGACGATGACGGCGATAAGCATTGGGGCTCCTGTTCTCGGGCCGGACTTGACGCAAAGAGTAACCCCTTAGGATCCCGCGATGGCCAGTGGCAAGCAGGAGGCGCAGGACTGGGCCGAAGCGGTGCGCCGCTACGGCGAGCGCAACCGACTGACGTACGAGGAAGTCGGCGGGATCAATCCGAAAGAAGCCCCGGTCGCGCTCTGCGTCGGCGGCGTCAACCGGCTCACCGGCCAGCTCGTCGAGGGCTTCTGGGGCGCGTCCTGCGACGCCGACGAAAAGGAAGTCGGCGGCTTCCTCAGCAAGGCGATCGTGCCGACCGCGGTCCTCGCCAAGGCCCACATGCCCGACCTCGCCAAAGTCGTTCCCGCCTTCAACGTCGAGTCGATCGAGGGCCACGAGGTCGTGACCCAGAAGTTCTCCCGCAAGGTCGAGTTCGAGTCGATCGACTTCAACAAACGGTTCTGGACGACAGTGCCGAAGGAGTACGACCCGGTCGCCCTGCGCGAGCTGTTCGGGCCCGGCTTCCTCGCCTGGGTGACGACGATGACCGGCGAGATCGACTTCGGCATCAACGACCGCCAGCTCTGGTTCCTCTGGCGCCTGCGCGAGCGCTCCGAAACGGAGCTGAAAGAAGCGTTGAAGAACGCCGGGCAGCTGTTCAAACGGCTGCAGGCGGAGATGGAAGAGAGCGGCATCCACACCTACGCACCCGGCCCCTGGCACGCCGGGCTGGCGCCCTTCCCGGACTCGTAGGTCGACTTATGCGCGCGATGACGCGCAAAAGTCGACAGCGCTACATCAACTCGGCGGGGCGGGCGCCGTCGTAGCCCTCATCGCCGGGGAGGAGGATGCGGTGCTCATCGCCGTCTTTGACCACCCGCGGGGTGACCGAGGCGACGTCGCTGCCGCGGTAGTTGGCGAGCGCCTCGTCGGAGGTGCGGAAGGCGCTGAGCCAGCGCAGCTGGTGGATCGTCGGGAAGGCGAGGGAGAGTTCGCCCGCTTCGTTTGAGGCGAGCGCTTCAGCCGGCTGCACCCAGGCCGCCTCGGTCGTCTCGCGGCCGTCGGCCTGCGGCGGTGTGTGGGCGGGAGCGAGGGCGAGGAAGAACCAGGCGTCGAAGCGGGTCGAGATCACCTCCGGCGTCACCCAACGGGAAAACAGGACCAGCTCCTCACCGGCGGGCAGCTCGATCCCCGCCTCCTCGGAGAGCTCTCGCATCGCGCAGGCGCGGTGGCCGGCCTCGCCCTCGCCGTCGGCGGCGTCGACGGCGCCGCCGGGGAAGACCCAGACGCCGGGCATGAACTTGGCCTCTTCGCTGCGCTTCAGCAGCAGCACCTCGAGCGCGCGTTCGGAGTGCTTGCCGCCGCGGCGCAGAAGGACGATCCCCGCCGCCGGCCGTGGCGTCGAGGGCATCGAGGGCGGCCCGAAGTTCGGCATCTCAGCCGGGCCCGGCTTGGGTTCCTCCATCCGTCAACCCTATAAGGGGCGCCCGACCCGGCGGTAGGCAGCGGCGGGTCGCTTTGGAGCGCTCAGCCGAGCGCGCGCTCGCGTCGCTGCCGCAGCCAAGCGCGGTTGCCAAGCCAGACGAGCAGCGCGATCAACGCGATCGGGCCGAGGATCGCGAGGCCGACGATCGCCACTCCGGCGGCAGCGGCGAGGATCTGGCCGGCGTCGTGGAAGGCGTCGCCGACGTCCCAGCCGCCGGCACCGGACGAGGAGTCGGCGGCGCCGCTCTCGATCCGCAGCGAGACGTGGGAGAAGTTGGCGCGCCGCTGCAGGTTGGTCAGGCTCGACTTCAGCACGGCGGCGTGGCGGCGCTCGCTGCGCAGCTTCGCTTCGACCGCCTCCCGCTCGGCTTCGGTTTCGGTCTCGGCGAGCTCGTTGAGGAGCGACTCGATGCGGGCGTGGGAGTCCTGCAGCAGTTCGGCCGTGGTCACCGTCGGCGCCGTGATGTCGTTGCTGGTCTCGTGGCGGGAGCGGACGTCGGCGATGCGGGAGAAGGCGGCGAGGGCGTCGCCGAGCTTGGCGCTCGGGATCAGCAGCTCGAACTCGGCGCCGGCGTCGCTGGCGCTGCCGCCGCTGACCGAGGAGTCGAGGACGATGCCGCCGTACCGGTGAACCGCGTCGAAGACCTTGCCGGCGGCGTCGCCGACCTCTTCGGGCTCGGTGCCGAGGACCATCTCGGCCGCGTATTCGACGTCGCGGTGGTGGGCCTGGGATGCGTAGGGGCCGCTGCTCGGGGCGTACTGGTCATTGATCCCGGCTTCCGCGGATCCCATTTCGGCGGTGCCCGCTGCGGCCCCGGCGCTGGCGGCGGTCGGGGCCGACGCTTCGTATTCGACGCCGGCGCCGTTGGAGCTGGAGGAGTCGCTGTCAGCGGTGGGCTTGCCCGAACCGGCGGCACCGAATGCTTCCTCGATCTGCTTCGGCGTCCGGTCGAGGTGGCGCGGGGCGCCGGCCGAGCTTTCGCTGCCGGAGACGACCGGTCCGGCCTCGATATTCCCGCCACCGCTGGTGTCGATGTTCACTCGGGTCGAGGGCGAGGCGACGAGCACAGCCGCCACCCCGATCGCGGCGAGCGCGGTGGCGCCGCCGGCGAGGACGATCCGCCGCGGCCTAAGGCCGCGGGCCCAGGCCGCGAGGCGGGAGGCTCCGGATGCTGCAGGCGCCGACTCGCGCGGGAAGCCGGTGGCCACCCGCGCGTCGAGCTCGGCGGCGAAGGCGGGGCTCGGCGCCGGTCGCAGCGACTCCAGGGTCGCGAACAGGATCTCGTCCCTAGATGGCTCCATCGCAGGCCTCCCTCAGCTTGGTGACGGCTCGGTGCAGCTTGGTGCCGGCATTCGACTCGGAGACGCCGACGACGGTGGCGATCTCGGCATTGCTGAGACCGGCGAAGAATTTGAGGGCGATCAGGTCGCGCTCGCGCGGCTCGAGGCGGGCGAGGGCGGCGGTGACCGCGAGCCGGCGCTCGCTGGCGACGGCGCTCTCTTCGACCGTCGCTGCCGCCAGGTCCTCGGGATCGGCGGCGAGCTCGGAGTGGCGGCCGCGGCGGCGGAGCTCGTCGAGGGCGGCGTTGCGGGCGATCCCGAACAGCCAGGCGCGCGGTTCACCGCGTTCACGATCGAAGCGGGAGCGCTTGCGGTAGGCGCGCTCGAAGGCGGTGGCGGTCACTTCCTCGGCGGCGACGCGGTCGCGCAGGAGGCTGGCGACGTAGGCGTAGACGTCGTCGCGGCTGGAGCGGTAGAGGGCCTCGAAGGCGAGCTCGGCGGCGGCTGGCGCCTCCTCGGCGGCTGCGACGAGAGCTTGGTTCACGCCACTACTACGAGCGAACAGCTTCCCCATCACAAGAAGTTTGGGACGCGCTTCCGACATTTGCCACACCCCAGTGTGGTCAATGTCGGATCGGCGTTCTTAGGCGACGGGCGGGGCGGCGCCAGCGGACCGCTCGGTGGTCGGTGCCGAGGCGACGGCGGCGGCGATCGACTCGGTCGTGATCGCGAACAGGGTGCGCAGCTCCTCGGCCGAGATCGCCAGCGGTGGCACCAGGACGACGGTGTTGCCGAGCGGCCGCACGATCGCGCCCCGGGGGCGAGCCTCGTTGGTCACCCGGTGGCCGATCCGCAGGGCCGGGTCGTGGTCACCGAGGTCGATCCCGGCCATGAACCCGCATTGGCGGATCTCAGTCACCTCGTCCATCTGCGCGACCTCCGCCAGCAGCGCTTCGAACTGGGCGATCTTCGGCTGCAGGTTCTCGAGCGTCCGCTCGCGCTCGAAGACGTCGAGGGTGGCGAGGGCGGCGGCGCAGGCGAGCGGGTTGCCGGTGTAGGTGTGGCCGTGGAAGAAGGTGCGGAACTCCTCGGCGGCGCCGAGGAAGCCGTCGTAGATCGCCTCCGTGGCCAGCGTCGCCGCCAGCGGCAGGTAGCCGCCGGTGATGCCCTTGGCGAGGCAGAGGAGGTCCGGGGCAACACCCTCCTGCTCGCAGGCGAACATCGTCCCGGTGCGGCCGAAGCCGACCGCGACCTCGTCGGCGATCAGCAGCACGCCGTAGCGGTCACAGAGCTCGCGCACGGCGCGCAGGTATCCCTGCGGGTGGACCAGCATGCCGCCGGCGCCCTGGACCAGCGGCTCGAGGATCACCGCTGCGATCTCCTCGTTGTGGGCGGCGAGGATCCGCTCCATCCCGGCGGCATCGCCCGGCTCGGCCATATGGGTCTCGAAGAGGAGCGGCTTGTAGGTGGCGTGGAAGAGGTCGATGCCGCCGACGGAGATCGAGCCGATCGTGTCGCCGTGGTAGCCCTCGCGCAGGTGGACGAAGGAGGTGCGGCCGCTCTCGCCCCGCTGTGCGTGGTACTGGAAGGCCATCTTCAGCGCGATCTCGGCCGCCGTCGCACCTGAGTCGGAGTAGAAGACGCGGCTGAGGCCGGGGGGCGCGATCGCGACCAGGCGCACCGCCAGCTCGGCGGCGCCGGGGTGGGAGAGGCCCAGCATCGTCGAGTGCGAGATGCGGTCGACCTGCGCGTGGATCGCGGCGTCGATCACCGGGTGACGGTGGCCGTGGACGTTGCACCAGAGCGAGGAATGCCCGTCGAGGTAGCGGTTGCCGTCAGCGTCGACCAGGTAGCAGCCTTCGCCGCGCTCGATCACCAGCGGATCCTCATCGACCCAGCCCTGCTGCTGGGTGAAGGGGTGCCAGAGGTGCTCGTGGTCGAGGCGCGGGATGTCAGCGCTCATGCGAGAGGAAGCGTATTGACTCTGTGATCTACATCACACGCGCAACTATTGCGCTTGAGAAATAGTTGTGCTGGTGCAATCATTGTCGACATGCAAGCGAGCGATGTGAAGGCAATCGTCGGCAAGGCCAGCACCGAGACCAGCGCTGAGGCGCGCGAGACGGCAGCGCGGTTGACCGCGCTGATGCGCCACGTCTTCCTCTACGACCGCGGCAACCAGCTGCGGGTGATCGAGGACAGCGGTCTCTCGATGACCCAGTGCAAGGCGCTGCTCGAGCTCGGCGGCCTCGGCCGCTCGGCGGAGGCCTGGCAGGTCAGCGACCTGGCCGAGGTCTTCGGCGCCTCCGTGCCCTCGATGAGCCGTGCCGTCGACGGCCTCGTCAAGAAGGGGCTGGCGACGCGGGTCGAGGACCCCGACGACCGCCGCGCCCGGCAGGTGAAGATCACCAGCGAGGGCAAGGACCTGGTCGAGACCCTGGTCGCCGTGCGGCGAACCGGGATCGAGGGCTTCACCTCGACGTTGACCGCGACCCAGCGCCGCAAGCTCGACGCCGCCGTCGAGTCGCTGATGGACCGCGAGGACATCGCCCAGACCTATGAGCTCTTGAAGGGAAGTGAGCCTGCTTGACCCGTTACGCCCACCTGATCACCGACCAGAACCGCAAGTGGTGGACTCTCGGCGCGATGTGCTTCGCGCTGTTCATGATCATGCTCGACAACACGGTCGTGAACGTCGCCCTGCCGTCGATCCAGAAGGACCTCGGCGCCTCGATCTCCGGCCTCGAGTGGACGATCAGCGGCTACACGCTTTCCTTTGCCGTGCTGCTGGCGACCGGCGGGCGGCTCGGCGACATCTTCGGCCGCCGCCGCATTTTCCTGATCGGCGTAGTTCTCTTCGCCCTCTCCTCGGCGACCGCCGGTCTCGCCCCTGACGCGACCTCGCTGGTCATCAGCCGCATCGTTCAAGGCATCGGCGCGGCGCTGATGATGCCGGGCACGCTCTCGATCATCACCGACGCCTTTCCGGCTCACGAGCGCGGCAAGGCGATGGGCACCTGGGCCGGCGTCTCGGCCCTGGCGCTGGCGATCGGGCCCGTCCTCGGCGGCTTCCTGACCGAGCACGTCACCTGGCGGGCGATCTTCTACATCAACATCCCGGTCGCGATCGGCGCCGTCGTCGCGACGCTCTTCGCCGTGCGCGAGTCGCGCGACACCTCGGTCGGTCGCGACGTCGACTACCCGGGAGTCGCGGTGCTCACCGTCGGCCTCACCGCGCTCGTGCTGGCCCTGGTCGAGGGCAACAGCTGGGGCTGGGGCTCGACCAAAATCGTCGGCCTGCTGGCCCTTGCGGTGCTCGCCCTGCCGCTCTTCGTCGCGGTCGAGAACCGGGTCAAAGCGCCGATGGTCCAGTTCGACCTGCTCTCCGATCGCAACTTCCTCGGCGCGGTCGTGGTCGCCCTGGTGATCTCCTTCGCGATGCTCGGGGTCTTCTTCTTCCTCGCCCTCTACATGCAGGACATCCTCGGCTACACGCCGCTGGAAGCGGGCGTCAGGTTCCTGCCCTCGACCTTGATGATCGTTGCGATCGCACCGATCGCCGGTCGTCTCTCCGACCGCTACGGCCCGCGCTGGCTGATCGCCGGCGGCCTCCTGATCGTCGCTGCCTCGCTGTTCAGCTTCAGCACGATCGCGGTCGATTCCAGCTACCTCGACCTGCTGCCCGGGTTCATGCTGCTCGGCATCGGTATCGCGATGACGATGTCGCCGATGACCAGCGCCGCGATGAACGCCGTCCCCGTGCAGAAAGCCGGCATCGCCTCCGGCGTGCTCTCGATGTTCCGGATGGTCGGCGGCAGCCTCGGCGTTGCCGTCACCGGGGCGATCTTCCAAGGCCTCGTCAGCTCGCGGCTCGACTCGCTGCTGGCCGGGTCCGGGATCTCCGCTGCGGAGCGGTCCGACATCTCCGAACAGCTCGGCAGCGGCTCGGTCTCGGGCGCGCTCAAGGGCCTCGACCCGAGCCAGGCCGCCGCGGCCAAAGCTGCCGGCTCGGAAGCGTTCGTCTACGCCCTCGGCCACGCGATGAGCGTCTCGGGCGCGGTCGCGCTTGCGGGCGCGGCGATCGGCATCGTCGCGATCCGCGCCAAGAGCAAAGGCAAGAGCACGCTCGAGGAGGCCGAGGCCGCGGTCAACCCAGGCGGCTCGGCGGTGACCGCGATCGAGGAGGCTCCTGCTCGCGAGCCGATCGCGGCCGGCGAGCGGGTGGCGTAGTGTCGCCGCGCGATGCTGGTCCTGCTGCCGCCGTCGGAAGGCAAGACCGCCCCTGCGGCGGGAGCTCCGGTCGATCTCGCGGAGCTCGTCTTCGCCGCCGAGCTGACGGAGCCGCGGCGGAAATTGCTCGCAGCGCTCGCCGGGCTCGCGCAGGTGCCGCGCAAGCGGGCCGTCGCGATGCTGGCGGTCTCACCGGGTCAAGCTGACGAGGTAGCGGTCGATGCCGAGCTGGAGGGCGCGCCGGCGGCGCCCGCGGCCGAGGTCTACTCGGGCGTCCTCTACGACCGCCTCGCCCTCGCCGAGCTGCCAGCTGCGGCTCAGAAGAAGGTGCTGATCGCCAGCGCCCTCTGGGGCGCGGTCCGGCCCCGGGACCGGATTCCCTACTACCGGTTTGCGATGAAGGCAAAACTGAAGGGGATCGGGACGCTGGCGGCGTTCTGGCGCGAGTCGCTGGCGGCAGCGCTGCCCGATGAGGAGGGGGAGCTCGTCGTCGACATGCGCTCCGGTGCCTACGCCGCGGCCTGGAAGCCGAAGCGGGCGACGTTGATCGCGGTGCGGGCGTTCAGCGAGAGCGACGACAAGCGCAAGCCGATCTCCCACATGGCGAAGGCGGTCCGCGGCGACGTCGCCAAGGTACTGCTGGCCGCGAAGAAGGCGCCGGCCGATCCCGAGTCCGCGGCCGCGCTGACCGAGCGCGCCGGCTTCACGGTCGAGCTCAGCTCCGGCTACCTCGACGTGATCGTCGACGGCTGAGCGATTGACCGGGTTGCGGCCCGGCGAATGCTTCAGCCGTTGGCCGGTGGCGACAGCGCCGGCCAGGTCTCGGGGGCGCTGAGGTCGATGCCGGGGAGGGTGAGAACCTCGACGTCGCCGAGCGCGGCGATCGTCTCGCGGTTGGAGGCCTCGACGTCGGTCGGCGTCGCCGGCCACGGCGTCAGCACGACTGCGGCGACGTCGAGGCCGGCGGCGCGCGCCGACTCGATCGTCAGCAGGGTGTGGTTGATCGTGCCGAGGCCGGGGCCGGCGGCGACCACCACCGGATAGCCGAGGTCGGCGGCGAGGTCGCGGACCGAGTAATCGGGCCCGAGTGGGACCAGCAAGCCGCCGACGCCCTCGCAGACGAGTGCCTCGGCTCTGTCCGCGGCGGCCCGCGCCGTCGCCCGCAGTCGCTCGGGGTCGATCTCCTCGCCTGCCAGCGCCGCCGCCAGGTGGGGCGAGGCGGGGGGGCCGTAACGGTAAGGCGCGACCTCGTCGTCGCTCTGGTCGGAGCCGGCGGCCCGCCGCAAGAGCTCATGGTCGGTCTCGCCGCCTTCGTCGAGGCCGGTCACGCAGGGCTTGAAGACCGCGACGCGCTTGCCTTCAGCGGCGAGGGTCCGGGCCAGGGCGGCCGCGACCACGGTCTTGCCGACCTCGGTCCCCGTCCCGGTGACGAAGATCCCTGCCGCTTCGTCGGCCATCGCGACGACCTAGGAGGCGCGGGCCGCGGCGGGCCGCGAAGGAACCAGCCCGGCCTCGCGCGTGGCCTCGCCGACCAGCTTCGCTGCGTTTTGCAGCTCGGAGGCGGTGTGGGTCGCCATCACCGTGAAGCGCAGGCGCGAGGAGCCCTCGGGCACGGTCGGGGGGCGGATGCCCTGGGCGAAGACCCCGCGCTCGAGGAGCAGCTCACAGAGCTCCATCGTGCGGTCGGCATCGCCGACTTCGAGCGGCACGATCTGGGTCTCGGAGCCCTCGCTGGCAAACCCCTCGGCGGCGAGCTGGGCGCGCAGCACGGCGGCGTTCGCCTGCAGCACCTCGACCCGCTGCGGTTCGCCTTCGAGGACTTCCAGCGCCGCCGCCGCGGCGCCGATCGAGGCCGGCGGCAGCGCGGTCGAGAAGACGAAGGGCCGGGCGCGGTTGACGAGGTAGTCGACGACCTCGGTGTCGGCGCAGACGTAGGCGCCGTAGGAGCCGAGCGCCTTGCCGAGCGTGCCGACGACGACGTCGACCTCGCCGCTGAGCCCGGCGGCGGCGACCGAGCCGCGGCCGCCGGGGCCGACGGCGCCGGTTGCGTGCGCCTCGTCGACCATCAGCCGGGCGCCGTGCTCGCGGGCGAGCTCGAACAGTCCCGGCAGCGGGGCGAGGTCGCCGTCCATCGAGAAGACGCCGTCGCTGACGATCAGCGCCGCCCGCTCGCCGGCCTCGCGCAGTCCCCAGGCGAGGTGCTCGAGGTCGGCGTGGCGGTAGACGAAGGTCTCGGCGCCGGAGAGCCGGCAGCCGTCGATGATGCTGGCGTGGTTGAGCTCGTCCGAGAAGACCACCTCGCCCTGGCTGGCGAGGGCGGCGATCGTGCCGGTGTTGGCGAGGTATCCGGAGCCGAAGAGAAGCGCCGATTCGTAGCCCTTGAAGCGGGCCAGCCGGCCCTCGAGCTGGCGGTGCGGCTCCATGTTGCCGGAGATCAGGCGCGAGGCGCCGGCGCCGGCGCCCCAGCGAATCGCCGCGTCAGCAGCCGCCTCGCGGACCAGCTTGTGATCGGCGAGGCCGAGGTAGTTGTTGGAGCAGAGCAGCAGGACCTGCTTGCCGCCGAGCAGCACCTGGGGGCCCTGCGGCCCTTCGATCAGGCGCAGGCGACGGTAGAGGCCTCGGTCGCGGAGCTCAGCGAGGCGGGAGGCGACGTCGGTCACGCCGCCGTCGGGTAGGACGGGGTCCGCTTGCCCTTCTTGACGACCCGCAGCTGCGTCGATGGGTCCCAGAAGTTGGCCTCGTCCTGGTGGTCGATCAGCTCGTCCATCGGCGTTGCCGGTGCATCACCCTCGAGCCAGCCGGAGCGGTTGTCCGGACGCGGGTTGGCGCCGTTGTCGGGCTGGCGGGCGACGTTCAGCCCGAGCTCCTCGAACATCTCCCGGTCCTCGGCCGGCTCGGCGCCGAGCGTGGTCAGGAAGTTGCCCATCATCACCCCGTTGAGGCCGGCCTTGACCGCCAGCTTGTGCATCGAGCCGAGGTTCTCGACGCGGCCACCACAAAGACGGAAGAGGGCGCCGGGGATGATCAGGCGGAAGATCGCGATCCACTTCACGACCTCCCATGGGTCCATCACCGTGCGGTCGCCGAACTTCGTCCCGTCCTTCGGGATCAGGAGGTTGATCGGGACCGAGGTCGGGTTGATCTCGGAGAGCTCGAAGGCCATCTCGACCCGCTGCTCCTCGGTCTCGCCGAGGTTGAGGATGCCGCCGACGCAGGTCTCCAGGCCGGCCTCCTTGACCGCCTGGATCGTCCGCAGGCGGCCCTCGTAGCGGACCGTGGTCGAGACCTCGGGGTAGTAGGACTTGGCCGACTCGACGTTGTGGTGGACGCGCTGGATGCCGGCGTCCTTCAGCGCCTTCGCCCGCTCCGCCGACATGTGGCCGATCGAGGCGCAGCGCTTGAGGTTGGTCTGCTCGGCGACCATTTCGGCGCCTTCGAGGATTTTCTGGAAATCCCGTTTTGAGAGACCCTGCCCCTGGGTGACCATGCAGAATCGGTGGGCGCCAGCAGCCTCGGCCGCTTTCGCGTGTTCGAGGATCTGCTCCGGCTCCATCATCGCGTGCATCACCGTGTCGGCGTCGGCGTAGCGCGACTGGGCGCAGAATCCGCAGTCCTCGGCACAGCCGCCGGACTTGGCATTGACCAGCGAGCACATGTCGGTCGAGTTGCCGAAGTTCTCGCGGCGAACCTCCCAGGCGCGTTCGACGAGGGCTTCGATCTCCTCGTGCTCGGTCTGGCGGCCGTAGGCGAGGGCTTCTTCGAAGGTGATCAGGGGGGGCATGCGCGGTATCTGCCAGAGCAGTCTATGGGGAGCCGGGGCGGGCGGTCCCCCCGGACGGGGTGGCCGCCTGTGACGGCCCCAAAGCGAGGCCGTAGCATCGCGGTATGGAGCGAGACAGAGCCCAGCGCCGGGTGCAGCTGCGGCGTCGGCGGCAGATCGCGCTGGCGGCCCTCGTCGGACTGGCGCTGGGGGCATTTGCGCTTGGAGCGGCACTGGGCGATGGCAAGGCCCCTGAGGACGGGACTGAGGGAGGGACCGAGCCCAAGCCGGCGGCCGAACTGCCGTTGTCCCAGCTCGCCGGTCAGCGAATCGTCACCAGTCTGGAAAGCACCGGCGTCTCGAAGAAGCTGAAGGCCGCGATCGGCCGCGGTGAGGTCGCCGGCGTCGTCCTCTTCGCCGGCAGCTTCCCCAGTCGCGCCGCCGGCCAGCGCCTGATCGCCCGCCTGCAGGCGATCCGCCGCCCGCCCCTGCTGCGCGAGCCACTGTTGATCATGGTCGACCAGGAGGGTGGCTTGGTGAAGCGGGTCGAGGGCCCGCCGGACGCCTCCGCCGCCGAAATGGGTGAGCGCGGCGCCGCCTTCAGCGGCGAACAGGGCCGGCTCACCGCTCGCAGCCTGCGCCAGCTCGGTGTCAACGTCGATCTCGCGCCGGTGCTCGACGTCGCCCGGTCCGGCGGCACGATTGCTGAAACGGAACGGGGCTTCGGCGCGACCGCCGCCAAGGTGACGGCGACCGCGATCCCGTTCGCCGAAGCGCTGCAGGCAGGCGGCGTCGCCGCCACCGGCAAGCACTTCCCGGGACTTGGATCGGCCAGTGAAAACACCGACGAAGCGGTGCAGCGGATCGGGCTCTCGAAGCTAAAGCTGCGCGAGGTCGACGAGGCGCCGTATCGCGCCTTCGTTGCCGCCGGCGGCGACCTGGTGATGCTCGGCACCGCGATCTACCCGGCCTTCTCACCCTTGCCCGCTGCCTTCGCTCGCCCGATCGCGACCGGCGAGCTGCGCGGTCGGCTTGGTTTCGAGGGCGTCGCCGTCACCGACGCACTGGAGACCGT
This sequence comes from Solirubrobacterales bacterium, assembly GCA_035509895.1. Taxonomy (GTDB): domain Bacteria; phylum Actinomycetota; class Thermoleophilia; order Solirubrobacterales; family 70-9; genus VAYN01. The sequence goes on along the minus strand of DATKIA010000046.1, from coordinate 15,493 downwards.
CGCCGTCGGCGCCTTCGGCGGTCCCGCCAAGGCGGGCGTCGCCGCTGCCCGGGCCGGCGCCGACTTGCTGCTCTACACCCACCTCAACGCCGCCGAGGACGCCCGCCGGGCGCTGGTCAAGAAGCTCCGGGCCGGCAAGCTCGACCGCGGCGAGTTCGAAGAATCGGTGCAGCGGGTGCTCGACCTGCGGGCCAAGCTCGGGCGGCCTTAACGAGGGTTAGGAGATCGGCGGTCCCGTGGTGTCGCCGCGGACCGCCTCGCGGTCGAAGACGCGGACACCGTCGCGGCCGCCCTCCTTCGCCGCGTACATCGCCGTGTCCGCCTCGGAGACGATCGCGGCGATGTTGGTGCGGGGGCGGTCGCCGAACATCGCCACGCCGAGGCTGGCGGTGACCGGTTCGGGCTCGCCGTCGGGGTTGTGCTCGCGGATCTCGGTGGCGATCGCTTCCGCCGCCAGCCGCGCCTCGCCGACCGTGCAGCGGGGGAGGATGACGGCGAACTCGTCGCCGCCGAGGCGGGCGAGGACGTCGCTCTCGCGGGTGCGGCGGCGCAGCAGCGTGGCGACTTCGACGATCAGGCGGTCGCCAGCGAGGTGGCCGTGGGTGTCGTTGACGCGCTTGAAGTGGTCGAGGTCGAGCATCACCAACGCTCCCATCGTCCGCTCGCGCCGCGCCCGTGCCATTGCCAGCTGCAGGTCTTCGTTGAAGCGGCGGCGGTTCTTCAGCCCGGTCAGCGGGTCCTCGCTCGCCTCGCGCTCCAGCTCCTGCATCCGCTCCTGGCGGCTCCAGACGAAGATCAGCGCCGCGAGCAAGGCCGCCAGGGCGATGCCGACGCCGCCGAGCAGCAGGGGCAGCGCCAGGCTCGGGCGGCTGGGATCGCGGACGATCAGCAGCCAGGTGCGGTCGGCGACGTGGAAGCTGGCCCTGGCCGGGTCGCCGAGCCGTCCCTGCGGCCCCATCACCCGTTCCTGGCCGACCTGCAGCTGCACCTGGTCGGAATCGGAGACAGCCGAGACCGCGGCGGCGGCGAGGTCCTGGACGGTGAAGCTGCCGGCGGTGAACCCGACCAGGGCCCGGCGACGCTCGGCGACGGTGTTGGTTGGGGCGCCGTCGCGGTAGATCGCCTGGAAGATGTTGATCCCGTAGCCGCCGATGATCAGCGGCACGACCGGGGTCGACACGGGTTTGCCGGTGTCGCGAGCGCGGGCCAGGTAGGGGGCGCGGCTGGGGTCCGCGCCGAGGTCGTAGCCGACCACGGGATAGGTGCGGAGATGGGCGACGGCGTAGGTGACCGGGTAGTAGACGGCGTGCTGCTTCGACGGTTCTTTGGGCAGGCCATCTGGTCCCGGCTCGGTCATTTCGACTTCGTGCTCGCGTTCATAGGCGGCGCGCTCGGAGGCCGGCACCTTCTCGATGAAGGCCGCCGCCTGCAGCGTGCCGTCGTCGAGCAGGGAGCGGGCGACGACGTCGAACTCGTGGGCGTCGACGTTGCCGTCGACCTGGAAGAAGGCGGCGGCATTGGCGAGCTCGGCGACCGAGAGCCCGGCGACGGCGCCGGCCTGGTGGGCCGCACGCGCGGCCTCCTCGCGCTGCAGCTGGTGGAATTCGTCGCTGTCGTCGGAGTGGACGACGAGCGCTGCGGCCACGGAACCGGCCGCGATCAGGAAGATCGCAGCGAAACTGAGCAGGAGGCGCAGGCGCATGGGTCTTTGTCGGTTGAGCGGCGTCCGCCTTTTAGGTTGGGAAACCCTGTGCGGATGGTCCTGCGGCGATTCTCAGGCGTCGGGAGCGTTGTGCAGCGACTCCCAAAGGTAGAGGGAGGCGAGGCTGCGATGAGGGCTCCAGCGCTCTCCCAGCCGCTCGACCTCCTCGGGGGAGGGCATCTCCGCCAGCTCGTACTCGATCTGGATCGCTTTGCGGATCCCGAGGTCGCCGCCGGAGAGGATGTCCGGGCGCTGCAGGTGGAAGAGCAGGAACATCTCCGCGGTCCAGCGACCGAGGCCGCGGACGGCGACGATCTCCTCGATCGCCCGCTCGTCGGAGAGGTCGTCGAGGCGGTCGAGCTCGAGCTCGCCGCTGAGCACGTGGGCGGCGAGGTCGCGGATGTACTCGACCTTGCGGCCGGAGAGGCCGGCTCCGCGCAGGTCCTCCTCGCTGGCATCCAGCAGCTGTTCGGGGCTCGGCGTGTGGCCGTTGAAGAGGTCGAGCACGCGCAGGTAGATCGTTCGCGCCGCTTTGGTCGATAGCTGCTGGCCGATGATCGCCCGCAGCAGCGCCCCGTAAGCGTCACCCGGGCGCTCTTCGGCCCGGCGTTCGAGTCGCGTCTCGAGGTCGATCTCGCCGACCCGGTCGATCAGCGCCGCCATCGTCGGGTCGGAGGCAGCGAGCGCTTTGCGTTCCTTGGCGCCGCTCACCTGCCGGTCCATTCCGGCCGCCGCTTCTCGGCGAAGGCGCGGATCCCCTCGCGCAGGTCGGCGGAGGAGAAGCAGGACTCGCGCAGGGCGACCAGCCCCGCCTCCTGCTGCTCGCTCAGGATCGGGCGCGAGCTGAGCAGGTTGATCGCCGACTTGTTGCCGCGCATCGAGAGCGGTGCGTTGGCGGCGATCGCCGCCGCCAGCTGCACCGCCTCGTGCCCGAGCCGGTCGTCCTCGACGACCTCGTTGACGAGGCCGATCCGCTCCGCCTTGGCGGCGTCGACGTTGCGGCCGGTGAGGAACAGCTCCTTGGTCCGCGCCAGCCCGATCGTGTCGAGGAACTTGCGCAGGCCGGTGTGGCCGTAGATCAGGCCCAGTTTCGCCGGCGGCATGCCGAGCTTCGCTCCGGCCGCGCAGATCCGCAGGTCGCAGGTGATCGCCAGCTCGAGGCCGCCGCCGAGGCAGTGCCCGTTGACGGCGGCGACCGTCGGCCAGGGGTGGTTGGAGATCGCCTCCATCGCCGCGTGGAAGGGGTGGGCGACGAGCGCCTCGGCGTCGCGCTCGAAGGTGTCCTCGGGGATCGAGGCGATGTCGTAGCCGGCGGAGAAGACCGGCGGGGCGCCGGTGATCAGCACGCAGCGGGTCTCGATCCCTCGATCCAGCAGCGGCAACGCTTCGGCGATCGCGTCGAGGATCTCGTGGTCGAGCGCGTTGCGGCGCTCGGGATTGGAGATGCGCAGGCGGGCGACCGCCTCCGCGGGCCGGTCGAGCTCGAGCTTGCCCCCCGCGAGCTGCTCGTTCACGGCATCCCTACTCCAGCACTACGAGGACGTCGCCTTCGCTGACTGACTGGCCCTCCTCGCAGCGGATCTCCTTGACGGTCCCGTCCTCTTCGGACTCGACTGGGATCTCCATCTTCATCGACTCGAGGATGACGACGGTGTCGCCGTCGGCGATGGTGTCACCCACTGCGACCTCGATTTTCCACACGTTGCCGGTGATGTGAGCCTCGATGTCTGGCATGGCGCGGGACAATACCCGTCCCGATGGCGGCTGAGGAGGACAACGAGCTGGCGGCGATCGTCGCCGCCCACGACGAGGCCGACCGGATCGCGGCGACGGTGACCGCCCTGCGCGAGACCTTCCCGGCGGCGGCGATCTGGGTCGCCGACGACGCCTCGGGGGACGGGACCGCCGAGCTGGCGATGGCCGCCGGCGCCCAGGTCGTCAGCCGCGGCCGGCCGCACGGCAAGGGGGCCAACGTGACCGCGGCGGTGGAGGCGGCGCTGAGCGCCGAGCCCGAACCGCGTCTGGTGCTGCTCTGCGACGGTGACCTCGGCGCCTCCGCGGCGGCGCTGGCGCCGCTGGTCGCGGCGGTGCGCGGCGACGAGGCCGATCTCGCGGTCGCCGCCTTTTCGCGCCGGGTCGGCGGCGGCTTCGGTGTCGCCCTCTCCTTCGCTCGCTGGGCGATCCGCCGCCTCTGCGGTGCCGAGACGGCGGCGCCGATCTCCGGCCAGCGGGCGCTGCGGGTCGAGACGCTGCGGTCGACGCTGCCGTTCGCTCGCGGTTTTGGGATGGAGATCGGGATGACGGTGGACGCCGTCCGCGCCGGCTACCGCCTGCACGAGTACGAGCTCGACCTCGAGCACCGCGCCACCGGGCGAAACCTCGCCGGCTTCCTCCATCGCGGCCGCCAGCTCCTGGACTTCGCTCGCGTCTACGCCTCGCGGGCGCGGGGGAGGAGGCCGGCTTGATCCTCGCGATCGACCAGGGGACGACCGGGACCACCTGCCTCGTCTTCGACCGCGAGGGCCGGCTCGCGGGCCGCGCCTACTCGGAGTTCGAGCAGCACTTCCCGCGGCCGGGCTGGGTCGAGCACGACGCCGCCGAAATCTGGGAGGTGACGCGGGCGGTGGCCGCCGCCGCCCTCGCCGACGCCGGTATCGCGGGCGCTGAGCTCGACGCGATCGGGATCACGAATCAGCGCGAGACCGTGGTCGCCTGGGACCGGGAGACGGGAGAGCCGATCCACCGGGCGCTGGTCTGGCAGGACCGTCGCACCGCCGAGCGCTGCGACGAGCTGCGCGCCGCCGGCCACCAGCCGCTGGTTCGGGAGCGGACCGGGCTGACGATCGACCCCTACTTCTCGGCGACCAAGATCGAGTGGCTGCTGGCCAACGCCGCCGGCGCCGAGCGCGCCGTCTTCGGCACGATCGACTCCTGGCTCCTGTTCAAGCTGACCGGGCAGCACGTGACGGACTACTCGAACGCGGCGCGGACGATGCTGTTCGACATCCGCCGCCTCGCCTGGGACGAGGAGCTCTGCGGCCTGTTCGGAATCGACCCAGCGCGGCTGCCTCGGCCGCTGCCCTCCGCCGGCGTCTTTGGCACGAGCGCCGAGTTCGGCGGCGAGGTCCCGGTCGCCGGCGTCGCCGGCGATCAGCAGGCGGCGCTCTTCGGCCAGGCCTGTCACAGCCCGGGGATGGCGAAGAACACCTACGGCACCGGCAGCTTCGTCCTCCTCAACACCGGGGCCAAGGCGCCGGACCCGCCCGACGGCCTGCTGACGACCGTCGCCTGGGGCCTCGGCGAGGAGGTCGCCTACGCGCTCGAGGCCTCGATCTTCGTCACCGGCGCCGCCGTGCAGTGGTTGCGTGACGGCCTCGGGATCATCGAATCGGCCGGGGAGACGGAGGCGCTGGCGGCCTCGCTCGAGTCGAACGACGGCGTCTACTTCGTGCCGGCGCTGACCGGGCTCGGGTCGCCGCACTGGGACCCCTACGCCCGCGGCACGATCGTCGGCCTCACCCGCGGCAGCGGCCGCGCCCACCTGGCGCGGGCGGCGCTGGAGGCGATCGCCTACCAGACCGTCGACGCGGTGCGGGCGCAGGAGGCGGCTGCCGGCAAGCGGCTGGAGCTGCTCAAAGCCGACGGCGGCGCCGTCGCCAATCGCTGGCTGATGCAGTTCCAGGCGGACGTGCTGGGGGCGCCGGTGGTGGTGCCGGAGATCGCCGAGACGACCGCGCTTGGCGCCGCCTACCTGGCCGGGATCGCGGTCGGGACCTGGACTCGCGAGCAGGTGGGGGAGATGTGGCGCCAGTCGGCTCGCTACGAGCCGCAGATGAGTGCCACCGAGCGCGACGCGCTCTTGGACGGCTGGTCCCGCGCCCTCGAGCGCTCCCGCGCCTGGGCCGGACGCGATCGCTGAATCCGACCGCCTATAGCCGGTTCGATTCAGCAATCGCCCCGCCGGATGGCGGTTCTTGCTTTGCGTAACCAGCCGGAAATGGAAGGGTTGTTCTCAACCGATGGCCGATATGAAGCCACAGGTCTACAAGGACCCGCGCCCGGCGGAGTACTTCGACCAGTTCCACCGCTCGGCGCGCAAGGGGTCGGTCTGGATGTACTCGATCGCCCGCGTCGTCCTCACCCTGCCGACGCTGCTGATCTACCGGGTCCGCGCGTTCGGACTCGAGAACGTGCCGAAGCAGGGGGCGCTGGTGCTCGCCCCCAACCACTTCAGCCAGATGGACCACTTCTTCGCCGGTGTCTACCTGCGGCGGAAGATCCGCTTCATGGCCAAATCCCAGCTCTTCGGGCCGCCGGTGCTGACCTTCATTTACAAGCACGGCGGCGTCTTCCCGGTCCGCCGCGGCCACCGCGACGAAGAGGCGTTCAAGACCGCCTACGAGCTGCTCGAACAGGGCGAGATGCTGCTGGTCTACGCCGAGGGCGGCCGTTCGCGCTCGCAGGAGATGGGGCAGCCGAAACCGGGGATCGGGCGGATCGCACTGGAGTCGGGAGCGCCGATCGTCCCGGTCGCGATCTATGGCTCCGCCCGCGTCAGGGGCTGGAAGCGGTTGCGCTTCCCCAAGGTGACGATCGAGTTCGGTGCGCCGCTCAGCTTCCCGGTCGAAGCCGACCCCTCGCGTGAGCGCCAGCTAGAGGCCGCGACCGAGATCTTCAACCGGGTCCGCGACCAGTACGAAGGGCTTGCTACTCGTAGCGCATCTCGATCCGGGCAAAGAAGTCCGGATCGTGCCCGGGCGTAATTACCGCGTCCGGGAACTGAGAGTGGAACAGTTTCAGCTCCTGCAGTGAGCGGCGGAAGTTGTGGGCGTCTTCGGGGCGGGGCGGCAGTGCCGCTTTGCCGAGCAGCTGGTCGAGCAGGTACATCGCGTCGCCGCCGATCACGAAATCGCGCTCGGCGAGGCGGCAGATCACCGACATGTGGCCGGCGCTGTGGCCGGGCGTGAAGGCGAGCCGGACCGAGCCGTCGCCGAAGAGGTCGAAGGTGCGGCCGAAGCTGGCGTAGGAGTTGATCTCGCCGCGGTTGAAGTCGACGGTGCGGTACTCGAAGGCGTAGTCGATGTGCTGGCGCCGGTAGCCCTTCATCGTTCCCTGCGAGCCGGTCGTGGCCTCGACCCACTCGGGCTCGGAGAAGACGAAGGTCGAGTTGGGGAACTCGGAGATCGCCGAGGTGTGGTCGATGTGCAGGTGGGTCATGACCACGACCGGGATCTCGTGGGGGTCAAGCCCTTTCGTCCGAAGTTGGGCCGGGACGTCTTCGCCGGCGGTCAGCGACGGCTTGCCGAAGCGGTTTGAGACGGAACCGAAGTTCTCCTTGCCGTCGGCCGCGATCGACGGGTGCAGGCCGGTATCGACGAGGATCGCGCCGGCGCTCGGGTGGCGGATCAGGAAGGCCGGGACCGGGATCACGTTCGGGTTCTTGTTCGACATCAGCGCCCGCAGCAGCTTCAGGGTGAGGAAACGGCCGCCGGGGCTGACCATCGTCTTGTAGGGGAAGTCGACGTGGCCGGCGATCATCGGTTCGACCGCGACGCTCGTCCCCGGGGTGCCCCCGGCGAGCGGCTCGTGCAGCTGTTGCGGCTCGACGCTGACCTTCATCGCGCCCTCACATTAGGCCGCCGGGGCGCCTATAGGCTTGCTCAGGGATGTCTGAAAGCTCGCATTCGCAGGTATTTCGGGACGGCTTGCTCGATGGTCTCGTCTGTGCCGTCTCCGGTGCTGGATCCGGCTTCGGGCGTGAGATCGCGCTGGAGCTGGCCCGGCTCGGCGCCGTCGTCGTCGGCTGCGGCCGCCGCCCCGAGCCGCTCGAGGAGACGGCGTCGCTGGCAGCGGGCCTGCCGGGGCGCTTCGAGCACGAAGCGCTCGACATTCGCGAGGAGGAGCCCGTCAACGCCTTCGTCGACGGGCTGCTCGAGCGCCATGGCCGCCTCGACGTCCTCGTCAACAACGCCGGCGGCCAGTTCCTCGCCCCGGCCGAGTCGATCTCGGCCAAGGGCTTTCGGACCGTGATCGAGCTCAACGTCGTCGGCACCTGGCTGATGACCTACGCCGCTGCGACCAAGGCCTTCATCCCCCGGGAGCAGGGCAAGGTGATCAGTGTCACCCTCTCGCCCCACAACGGGATGCCGGGGATGGTCCACTCCGGTGCCGCCCGCGCCGCGGTCGAGAACATGATGCGGACGCTGGCGATCGAGTGGTCGCGGTTCCAGATCAAGACCTGTTCGCTGGCTGCCGGCCAGTTTGCGACCGAGACGCTGCTGACCAAGTACCCGCGTGAGGTGGTCGACAACGTCGCCCGCGGGGTCCCACTCGGCCGCACGGGCCGCGCCGAGGAGATGGCCTGGATGGTCGCCTACCTGGCCTCGCCGGCCGGCGATTTCGTCTCCGGGACGACGATCACGATCGACGGCGCCCGCGACAACTGGGCCGGCCCCTGGCCGCCGCCGGCGCTGACGACCGAGAGCGGCTCGGTCGTCGCCGAGGAGCGCCGGGAGCGGGACTAGCGCGGTTCGAGCACGACCAGCGGGATCTCGCGGTCGGTGCGGGCCCTGTAGTCCTCGTAGCCGCTGTAGGCGTGTACCGCCTTGTCCCAGAGGCGCTCGCGCTCCTCGGGTTTGGCGACGCGGGCGTGGACCTTGCGGACCTCGGACCCAATCTGGACCGTCGTGTCGGGGTTGGCCTTGAGGTTGTAGAACCAGGCCGGGTTCTTGGGGAAGCCGCCTTTGGAGGCGACGATGACGACGTCGCCGCCGTCCTCGACGTAGAGCAGCGGCGAGGTGCGCTTCTTGCCGCTCTTGGCACCGACGTGGTCGAGCAGCAGCATCTTGCCGCGGACGCCGGGGAACGAGTGCCCCAGGCGCCCACCCGTCCTCTTGTAGAGGAAGGTGTGGGCGCCCATGAAGCGTCTCGTCGCCGGCCAGATGTGGTCGGCGAGGTCGAGATAGCGCGGCGGACGCCGCTCTGTCCCGGTGGAGCTCAGGTGTACATCCCCCCGAACATGCCGCCGGTCACGTTCAGGACCTGGCCGTGAACGTAGTTGGCCAGCGGTGAGGCGAGGAAGAGGACCGGGCCGGCGGCCTCGGTCGGCTGCGCGGCGCGGCCGAGCGGGATCACCGCTTGCGCCATCGCCCGCATCTGCTCGGGGATGCCGAGCTCGATCTTCTCGCCGGTCGGCGAAGTGATTTCCCCGCCCTCCTCTTTGGCGGCGGTGAGACGGGTGTCGACGAAGCCGAAGGCGACCGCGTTGACGTTGATCTTGAACTGGCCCCACTCCTTGGCGAGGGTTTTGGTCAGCCCGACGACGCCCATCTTCGCCGCTGAGTAGTTGACCTGGCCGGGGTTGCCCATCGTCCCCGAGGTCGAGGAGATGTTGATCAGCTTGCGGAAGACCTCTTTGTCTTCGCCGCGCTCGGCCTTCGCCGCCTCGCGCCAGTGTGGAGCCAGCGCCCGGGCGACGCGGAAGGGGACGACGGTGTGGATGTCGATCATCGCCTGGAACTGCTCGTCGCTCATCTTGTGAGCGACCCCGTCCCAGGTGTAGCCGGCGTTGTTGACGCAGATGTCGACGCCACCGAAGGCGTCGACCGCGGCGGCGACGAGCTCATCACCGGCACCGGTCTTGGTCAGGTCGCCGGCGAAGACCGCGGTCTCGCCGTCGATCTCGTTCGAAGCTTCCTGCGCGACGTCGGCGTCGAGGTCGTTGATCAGCACCTTGGCGCCCTCAGCGACCATCAGTTCCGCGGTGGCGCGGCCGATCCCGCGCGCGGAGCCGGTCACGATCGCGGATTTACCCTCAAGAAGTCCCATCATCTCCCTCTCACAGTTGGTTCTGCAGTCGGGCGGGGAGGCTACATCGAATCCACAGGACTGGTCGACTGGCCAGTCAACTTCCTGGACGACCTTTTTGTGGGGCTGGACAACAACCGCGGTAGCCGTCGTCAGCCGAGGCGGACGGCGCCGTCCTCGGTGATCGTCCAGTGCGGGTTGTGGGCGACCTCCCAGGGATGGCCGTCGGGGTCGAGGAAGATGCCCGTGTAGCCGCCCCAGAAGGTCTCGGCCGGCTCGCGGCCGATGGTTGCCCCGGCGGCGCGGGCCTCCTCGATCACGGCGTCGACCTCCTCGGGCGAGCCGAAGTTGAGCGCCAGCGTCGTCCCGCCCCAGCCGCCTGAGTCCTCGACGCAGCTGTCCTCGGCGAGCCGGGCCCGGTCCCAGAGAGCCACCACCATTTCACCTGCTTGGAAGAAGACGACGTCGTCGCCGGGCGCGGCGCCGGTCGTCCAACCGACGCCTTCGTAGAAGTGCCGTGAGCGCTCGAGATCGGTGACGCCGAGGGTGATGAGACTGACCCGCTGCTTCACACGTCCGAGTATCGCAGTCAGAATGGCGGCGTGGGCGACGTGGGAAGCATCATCGGGTTGGCCTTGTTCGCGGCGGTCAACCCGACGCTGCTGGCGGTGGTGACGATCATGATGCTGCTGCCGAACACGAAAAAGCTGATGTTCGGCTACCTGATGGGCGCCTACATCACCAGCATCACGCTGGGGATGGTGATCGTCTTCTCGCTCCACGACTCAGGCGCCGTCAGCTCGGCGAAGCGCACCCTGAGCCCGATCGAGGACTTCGTCATCGGCGCGATCCTGCTGCTGGCCGGGTATGTGCTCCGCAGTCGCGGCGAAGAACTGCGCGAGCGGCGCAAGCATCGAAAAGAACACAAGGAACAGAAGGCGGGCGGCGAGCCCAAGCAGTCGTGGCCGGAGCGGATGCTCGGCCGCGGCTCGGCTCGGGTCACTTTCGTCGTCGGTCTCCTGCTCAGCTTCCCAGGCGTCTCCTACCTGACTGCCCTCACCCGCATCGCCAAACTCGACTGGGCGCCGGCGCCGACCGCGGCCTTCGTGATCGTCGCCGCCCTGCTCCAGCAGCTGCTGCTGGAGCTGCCGCTGCTCGGCTACGCGTTTGCACCGGACTGGACCCAGGATGCGGTCAGGCGCTTCCGCACCTGGATCAGCCGCAGCGGCCTGCGGGCCGCCTCCTACGTGGCGCTGACGCTGGGTGCGCTGCTGATCCTGCGCGGCGTGATCACGCTGCTCTAGCGCGTCACCACTTCGGTCAGTCCATCCGTCGTTCGTCGACGATCTCGAAGACGCCATCGGTGCCGACCGAGTCGACGAAGGCCTCGGCGGCGGCCCGCCGCTCGTCGTAATCGTTGTCGTCTTTGTTGGCCATCATCTCCTCCAGCGTGCCGTCGAAAAAGCCGAAAGTGACGATCTCGTTCTCGTCGCGGACGCTGCGGAGCGCGTAGAACGCTTTCCAGCCGGCGGGCGGCTCCTGGTCCTCGGGCGGGACGAAGGCCTGTTTGAAGTCCTCCATCGCGCCGGGCTTGAGCTTGCGGACGGTCAGTGCGCAGAGCATCGAGCTCTCCTTTCCTCGTGGTGCGCCCGCACCGAGCCCCGGCGCAGGCTCCTGCAACGGACCTTACCTCTGAGCCAGGTACGCGTCGAGTCGTTTGCTTTCTTGCGTGTCCTCGTAGGTCTCGTACTCGCGCAGCTTGCCCCAAGCGATTCGGCCCCAGAGCACGTAGCGGTTGTCGTAGACCCGCCCGTCGTCGGGGTCGTCGAGGTGGATGTGGCCGCGGACGCAGATCGTCTGGCGCCAGGGAAAGCCCTTGAGGATCACCTCGTCGGGATAGATCTGCAGCCCGAGTTGGGCGAAGCGTTCGAGCCACTGTTCGTGCTCGCGCTTGTTGCTCGCGCCGGGGGCGAATGAGCTGTCGCCGGGGAAGGTGAACTTGATGTCGTCGGCCTCGAGCGCGAGCGTCGGCCCGAGATCGCCGGCGCGGATCGCCGCCATGTTGCGGGCGATCATCTTTCCTGCCAGCCACGAGAGCATCTGCGTCTGCGCCTCCTTGATCGTGGGGTTGCCTAACGATAGGGAGGCCCGGTGCGCCAGACTGGGCCGATGTCGTCATCGCCCTCGTTCGTGACCCGCTGGGGATCGACGGCGCCGGAGCGGGCAGCGTCCTATCCGTGCGATTCGCTGCTACCGGCGGCGGAGACGACGATGTGGCGCGCCGTCGACGTCGCCGCGCCTGCGCCGGCCGTCTTCCGCTGGCTCTGCCAGTTGCGCGCCGCCCCCTACAGCTACGACCTGATCGACAACTTCGGTCGCCGCAGCCCGCAGGAGCTGACGCCGGGCCTGGAGCGGCTGGAGGTGGGCCAGCGGGTGATGACGATTTTCCGCCTTGCCGAGTTCGAGCCCGGCCGCTCGCTTACCGTCGTCTCGCGCGGCCCGTTGTTCGGCGAGGTCGCCTGCACCTAACGGGTGGAGTCGAGCGGGGAGGGGACCTCGCGGCTGGTGCTGAAGATCCTCGCTCGCTACCCGGCGGGGCTGTGGCGGCCGCTGCTGCGATTGCTGCTGCCGCCCGGGGATCTGGTGATGGCGCGGCGCCAGCTGCTCAACCTCAAGCGCCTGGCCGAGCGATCGCCCGCAGCTCACGCGGGCGCAGCAGCGCCACCAGGGTCGATCCGTCGATGACCGCAAGCCCGCCCTTGCGCAGCTTCACCTTGGCGCCGGTGAGGCGGGCGACCTCGTCGGAGAAGTCGGGCTCGTGGCCGACGAGGAGGACGTCGCCGCGGCCGGCGGCGAGCGTGAGCGAGTCGAAGCCGCCGCCGCGCAGCTCGTTGGCGACCTCGGGCTCGAGGCCGAGCGCCTCGCAGGCGAGCCGGGCGGTCTCGGCGGCCCGGACCTTGGGGCTGGTGAGGCAGGCGCCGAGCTCGATCGTGAGCGTCGCTAACGCGCGGCCGGCGGCGCGCGCCTGATCTTCGCCCTTCGCGGTCAGGCGGCGGCCGGAATCGTCGCCGTTGCCGTCCTCGGCCTCACCATGCCTTAAGAGAAAGATCACTTTTTCGCTCCAAATCAGCGTTTCCGCGGGGTCGGGCGGCATCCGTCCTCGTAGATGATTAGCATCCCTTCACATGCCAATTCGCCTTGGCATCGGTTTCCTCGTTTCTGCGCTCGCAATCACGGCCCTCATGCTGGCCCCGAGCGCGGCAACTCCGGCTGGGCAAATCTCGATCTACGGTGCCGAGTCCGGCACCCATCTGACCCTCACCGAAGAGAGCGGCCACTTGGTCGTCCATGGCTTCATGTCGGCCGAGCACCCGAAGGGGTGCCACCTCTCTCCCAACCAGATGAAAGCCGTCTGCCGTCTCGACGGTGCCGAGGGGATCGAAATCACCCTCGGCCCCTCCGGCGACTTCCTCCAGATCGCCAGCCCGATGCCCGTCCCGGTCACCGCCCACCTCGGCGATGGCTCGGACAAAATGATCGGCAACTCCGAGCCGGACACCTGCTACTCAGAAGGCGCCCGCCGCAACCGCTGCATCGGCGGCGGTGGCAACGACGTCTGCATCACCGGCGAGAAGAACAGCGACTGCGTCGGCGACGGCGGCAACGACTACTGCGAGACCGCCGACGGCAGCGACGGCTGCTGGGGCGGCGACGGCGACGACATCTGCAAAATGGGCCCGGGCATGGACGGCTGCCACGGCGAAGGCGGCAACGACTACCTCTACGGCGGCGCCAACCCGGATCAGCTCTACGGCGGCCGCGGTTGGGACTACTGCGACGGCGGCCCCGGCCGCGGCCAGTCCCACAGCTGCGACGCCGGCCCCCGCGGCTAGCTGCGCATTCCCCGCTGAGGGCCCCCCGGGTGCCCGTTAGGCTGGATCGGTGCTGGCCAGCTTCCAGATGCTGCCCGAGCAGCCGGTCGAGGAGCTTCTCGATTCGATCCGGATCGCCGACGAACTGGGGTTCTACGGCTGCTACAGCGCCGACGAGATTTACCACAAGGACGGCTGGATGCTCCTTGCTGCCGGGGCGCGGCAGACCGAGCGAATCAGGCTGGGACCGTGCGTAGCACCGATCTACATGCGCGACCCGACCTACGTCGCGCAGTTGGCGGCGACCCTCGACGAGCTCAGCGATGGGCGCGCCGAGGTCGTGTTCGGAATCGGCAACGTCGCCATGCTCGAGCAGTACGGAATGGAGTGGCGGGGGACGCGCCCGATCGCCCGCCTGCGCGAGGCGCACCAGGTCATGCGCACCGTGCTCGACGAGGGCTCGATCGACTTTGCCGGCGACTTCTACGCCTATTCCGGCCTCAGCACCGCAGCGCGGCCGGTCCAGGAGCACCTGCCGTTGAAGATCGGTGCGATGGGCGGTCCGAAGTCGATGGAACTCGCCGGCGAGGTCGCCGACGGCCTCCATACCGCGTGTGCCTACTCGAGCGATGCGCTGGATTACGCGGTCGGGCGTTTCGAGGCCGGCCTCGAGCGAGCGGGTAGGAATCGGGAGGGGCTTGACCTCGGCGACTCGCTGCTCGGCGCGGTCGCCACCAATGGCGAGGCAGCGCGGCGGGCCGGCAGGATCCTCGCCGCCTTCTACATCCCGTCGATGCCGCCCGCCCTCTTGGAGCGCCACGGAATCGCCCTCGATCAGGTTGCTGAGGTCAACGAGGCCTTTGCCGCAGGCGACGTCAAGCGTGCCCTCGCGGCCACCCCGGATGCGATCGCCGACCGCCTCGTAGTTGCCGGCACGCCCGACGACTGGCTGCGCTGGCTGACGGAGACCTATGCAACCGCCGGCCTCGACCACGCCCTCGTCTCCTTCACCGATCCGTTCACGCTGCAGTCCTGGGCCGGCATCGAGGTCGAGGGACTGCCGACGCTCCCCGAGCAGGTCAGGCTCTTCGGTGAGCGCGTGTTGCCGCAGCTCGGCTGAGGGCCCTTACAGCCCCATCGTCTTGCCGATGATCTCTTTCATGATCTCGTCGGTGCCGCCGCCGATCGGGCCGAGGCGGGCGTCGCGGACGGCGCGCTCGATGCCGTACTCGCGCATGTAGCCGTAGCCGCCGTGGATCTGGAGTGACTGGTCGGCGATCTCGAGGACGGCGCGCTGGGTCATCAGCTTCGCCATGCTCACGTCCTGGATGCAGTCCTGGTCGGTGTGGAAGAGGCGGAGGGCGTTGTAGGTGAGGGCGCGGGCGGCCTCGGCCTTGGTCGCCATCTCGGCGACGTGATGGCGGATCGCCTGGAATTTGCCGATCGGGCGGCCGAAGGCTTCGCGGTCTGAGGCGTAGGCGACGGTGACGTCGATCAGGCGCTGCATCGCGCCGACGGCGCCGATCGCCATCAGCAGTCGCTCCCAGGCGAAGTTGGCCATGATCAGTTTGAAGCCGCCGTTCTCCTCTCCGAGCAGGTTCTCGGCCGGCACCTCGACGTCGGTGAACGAGAGCTCGCCGGTGTCGGAGGAGTGCCAACCCATCTTCTCCAACTTCTGGGCGACCTCGTAGCCGGGCATCTCGCGCTCGAGGACGAGGAAGGAGATGCCGCCGTGGCCACCGTCCTCGGTCGTCTTGCAGGCGCAGACGAGGAAGTCGGCGCGGACGCCGTTGGTGATGAAGGTCTTGGCGCCGTTGACGACATAGCCGTCGCCACTGCGCCGGGCGGTGGTGGAGAGGCCGGCGACGTCGGAACCGGCGCCGGGCTCGGTGATCCCCAGCGCCCCGATCTTCTCGCCGGCGATCCCCGGCACCAGCCAGCGCTGCTTCTGCTCCGCGGTACCGAAGTTGAAGATCGGCGGCATCGCGATCGAGGCGTGGGCGTTGAGTCCGGCGGCGACGCCGCCCGAGCCGCCCGAGCGGGCCAGCTCCTCGACCCAGACCGCGTCGTGCAGGTGGTCGCCGCCCTGGCCGCCGTACTCCTCGGGGAACTT
>DATKIA010000045.1:0-2485 GCA_035509895.1 Solirubrobacterales bacterium | reverse complement strand
CCGATTTAAATCTTGATCGACGACAAATCGTTCAGCTTTTGCGGTGTGGTACCCGAGATCGACATTTCGCAGGGGGCGCAGCCCATGCTCAACGGCTACCGCGACAAGGCGCTTGAGCCCGTCGAACTGCAAAACACGAAGGTGGGACTACGAGTTTGAATCCGCCTTGCTCCAGCGACGAGTCTACTGCGAACCCGACTGCACCTCCTCTATCAGGAGACGAAATACCTACGAAAGTCATAGCACGCCCAACGATGATAGCTCTCGTGACTTGAAAGAAAGTCATGCCGGCGAGACACTTCCCAGGCCATGGCCGAGCCGAAGACACCCTTGCCGCCCTTCGCCGCGCTGCGCGCCTTCCATGCCGCCGCGGTCAAGGGGCGCTTTCGGGACGCCGCCGACAGCCTGGGCATCACCGAGTCCGCGATCAGCCACCAGGTCCGGCGCCTCGAGGACTTCCTCAGGGTCGCGCTCTTCGACCGCTCGGGCTCCGGAGTCCGGCTGACCGCGGCCGGCCGGCGCTATCTCGAAGAGATCGATCCGGCGATCCGCCAGATCCAGGCGGCGACCGAGGCGCTGTTGCGCCCGGGCGGCCGCACGGTCGTGCGCCTGACCATGCCGCCGTCGCTCGCCGCGAGCTGGGTGATCCCGCAGCTTGGCGCCTTCGAGCGCGCCCATCCCGACATCGAGCTGCAGCTCGTCGCGACGACTCGTGTGCTCGACCTGAGGCGCGACCAGGTCGAGCTCGCGATCCGCCACGGCAAGGGCAACTGGCCGGGCGTCGAAGCCGAGTTCCTGCTGGACGAGGTCGCGCTGCCGGTCGCCGCGCCCGGCTACCTGACCGTGCAACCCGGCGAGGCGTTGCTGGACGCGCTCCGGCGCGTCCGTCTCATCGTCAACTCCCTGACGCCGGACGAGTGGGAGGAGTGGGCCCGCGCGCGCGGCCTGGAGCCGCCGGACCTTTCCGGGGCCATCGCTCTCGAGGGGCAGGAACAGGCGCTGCAGGTCGCCGAGAGCGGCCACGGCCTGGCGATCGGCCGGCGGCCGGTCGTCGACGATCGGCTGGCGCGCGGCACGCTGGTTGCGCCTTTCGGCGCCGGCGACCCGACCGGTGCGGCCCACTACCTCTGCCGGGCCGCTGGGCCGACGCCCAGCGTGGCGGCCCGGCGGGTCGAGCGCTGGCTGCGCGGCCTGGTCGAGTCAACTTGAACGTCATTCAAGTCGGCCTGAAGCGAAGTCATTGGCGCGGAGCGCCGCGGGCGGCCACCTTCGAAGACGAGTGAAGCCCACCGGGCGGCTTCTCCGGCCAGCAGCGCCGAGGCCGCCATTGCTTTCGGAAGGTCGTCATGAATCCCATCTCCACGCTCGTCGACGGTGCCCTGTCCGACGTCCGCGACCACCTCGTCTCCCAGCCCCCGTCCGTGCGCACGACCTTGGCGCCGGTCTGGGCGATCCCGATGGCCGGGCAGGGCGGCGCGCTCGCTACCTCGGCGCCGGACGACGCCGCGGACCGGCCGACAGCGCGCCACGTCGAGGCCGCGCTGACCTTCGTCACCCCTTCGGACAGGAAGCCGGTCTTCCACAGCTCCGCCTACACCGGCGGCGCGCCGAAGTTCTTCTTTGAGACCGAGCGCCACGTCGTGCCGATCCACGACCTGCGGCCGCACGCGGGAGCCTTCTCGCTGGACCGGGAGGGCTTCGAGCTCAGGCGCTTCCCGACCGCCGTCGCCGACCTCTACGACGACAAGGCAGTGGAGGAGGTCTACTACCCCGAGATCGAGATGCTGCTGCGCGCCGCGACCGGCGCCAGCCGGGTCGTCGTGTTCGACGCGACTCGGCGCTCGGACGGCGGGGGCGGCGCGCGCAACCGCGACGGGCTGCGCGGCCCGGCGAGCCGGGTCCATGTCGACTACACGCTGAAGAGCGGGCCGCAGCGCGTGCGCGACTTCTTCGGCGAGGCCGAGGCGGAACGCCTCGCGAAGGCCGGCGCCCGCATCCTCCAGGCCAACGTCTGGCGGCCGATCCGCGGGCCGGTCGAACGCTCGCCTCTCGCGCTCGCCGACGCCGCCAGTGTCCGGCCCGAGGACCTGGTCGCCAGCGACCAGATCTTTCCGGACCGGGTCGGCGAGATCTACCACCTCGCCTACAATCCCGGGCAGCGCTGGTACTACGCGCCGAAGATGGAGCGCGACGAGGTCCTGCTGATCAAGGGCTGGGACAGCCTCGGGGACCGCGCCCGCTTCACGCCGCATAGCGCCTTCGAGTTGCCGGAAACGCCGGCCGACGCCGCCCCGCCGCGAATCGATCGAGGTGCGCACGCTGGCGATCTTCGAGCCCTGAGCGGGTGGCGCGTCGCTTCCCGCAATTTTCGCCGATACCGCCGGCCCTTCCGCCCGAGACCTTGCTCCCGGATCGAAGGACGGGAGGGAGCCGGCGTGTTGATCCTGACCGAGCGGGTTGATGGCCTTTTTGGCCCTCGTTGACA
>DATKIA010000044.1:0-25674 GCA_035509895.1 Solirubrobacterales bacterium | reverse complement strand
GTGGCGCAGGTTCGCGACTTTGCGCTTGCGGGCGCGCTCGCGGATCCGGTCGCGACGAGTGCGGGCAGCCGGGTCGCGCAGCGCCCGCTGGGCGACCTCGCTGACCATCGGCCCACCTCCCCCCTTGACCCGGAAATAGCGCGAGGGCAGCCCCAGCACCCAGCCGAGGAATTCGCAGGCGTGCAGGGTCATACGCCCGAACTCGCCATCCGCCTGGATCTTGCGCCAGCCAAGCTTGCGGTGATCGAGCTCGCGGTTGACCGCCTGCTGCAGAGCGCGGACGTCGGGCCCATTCTGCTGGGGGCTGACCAGGTGCAGGTCGCGGTGAACCTCCTTGCCGGCAGGTTGGGGCATCAGTCCTCCTCGGTGATCGTGTTGACGGAGAGCAGCCGGGTCGCTCAGCCGCAGAGGCCGGCGACCAGGTCGGCGATCGAGCAGACCGCTTCGAGCACGGGGTCGAGCACAGCGGGGGCGAGCGCTTCCGGTTCCTGTGAAGCGGGGGGCGGGAGCTGCGCCGCCGGCGCCGCCGGCGGGCCCGGCGATATCGGCGCCGCCGGCGTTGAAGGCACTGGCGCGGCCGGAGAGGAGGGCGGCGGGGCGGACCCGCCCGGGTGGGGACCTGCCGGCCCCGGCCCCCCACTCCCGCCGTCGGCGGTGGCGGGGGCCAGGGCCGGGACCTGGTGGTGGGCTTCCGGCGCAGTGGCTCCGGCCGGCGCGGCCGCCGGGGATGGCGGCGGCTCGCGCCCGGCCGGAGCGCCGGGCGGCGCACCTCGCCCGGTTTCGCGGACCAGCATCCGCGGACATTCGCGGCCCCTCCTACCCGTCACCCGCTGGTAGGAGATGCAGGGGTTGGAGATCGGCTCGGCGCGGGCGACCCGCTGGCGGATCCGGGCACAGGCGGCACCGGCCGGATGGGAGGTGCAGGGCGAGCGCTGGATCTGGGTGATCTGGTCGCCCTGCCTGCTGTTGACGACGACCGCCCAGAGACCGGCGCCGAGGGCGACGACGATCGCCGCCGCCAGGCCGCGCGAGGCCCAGCGCAGGCGCCTGATCGTTCGCGCGAACTCGGGGTCGGAGTCCTGGACCTGGTCGAGCAGCTCGTTCAATGCGGACCTCCGGCGAGGTATGCGGCGATCAGGGCGCCGAGGACGGTGACGATCAGGGTGCCGAAGAGGACGGTGAGCCGGTTCATCGCGCTGGTCGCCGCCTGCACCTTCACTTCGCGCACCGCCTCCCGGGTCTCGAGCACGGTCAGCCGATCCTGCTGGTCACGCGCGCTGCGTTCCAGCTCGGTGACCCTCCAGCCGAGCTCATCGGGCATTGCCCGGCCTAGACCACCAGCAGCGAGAGCCCGACGTCGATCACTAGCTGGCGAACAGCATGTAGAAGAAGCCGGTGTTGAAGCCGTCGACCTGCGTGCTACCGCTGGCTTTTCCGGCACGCAGCTTGATCGTGTGCGCTGCCGCCGTAAGGGAAAACAGGTACGACTGACTGACATCGATCTCGAGCCAGACCTTGGTCTCGCCGCCTTGGCCCCAGCCCGCGGACCGGGACTGGTCGACGCCGTCAAGGCTGACGGTCCCGGAGGCGCCGGCCCCGACCCCGCCACCGCCGTTCACGTTGAGGGCAAAGGTGGCCATTACCAGCAGCTTGCTTGCGACTGGCGGGGTGATTTCCAGTTTCGCGCCTGGTACGTCTTTATAGGCGGTTTCGAGCGAGGTGTATTCACCATTGGCCTGCACGTAGCCGACCGTCGGCTTCAGCTTCCGCGAAGACACCGCCCCGTCGCCTAGCTTGGCTTCGGTCAGGGTCGCGTCGTCGATCTTGGCACCGGTCACCGCTTTGTCATCGAGCTTGGCCGTGGTCACCGCTTTTTCTTCGAGCTTTGCCGTAGTGACTTTTTTGGCGCCGATCGTGGTGACGCCAGCCGAATCCATGGTCACGTCGCCACTCATCGCTTTGTAGGCGGCGGCGCCGGAGTTGACGACGAGGAGCTTGCCGTTGTTTTCCGTGCCCGCCACCAACTGCGAGAGGTCGACGGCGCCGAGGCGAGCGTGCACCCGGTCGGCAATCGCTTTGGTGCCCGCCGCCATGTCCGGCGGTTTGTCGGTGCCGAGGAAGTAGGGAATTTCGTGCGGGGCGGCGGTTTTGCCGGAGACGGCCATCGGTGCTCCTAGATTTCGGTTGGCAGGATTTCGGAGAGGTTTTGGACCGTCGGCCAGGCCGCGGCGAGATCCGCGACGGTCGTCCATTTCGTCGAGGAGGCGACGTCGGTGACGGTGACGCCGGTGATGGCTTCGTAGTCGAGCACCTCCCAGGCCGGGACGGCAGCGCGGATCACGGCTTTGGTCCGGGCCGGTTCGGGCGTCTGGCTGAGCAGGGTCCGCACGTAGTGCCGTCCGGCTTCGGGGGTTCGCGGCCGGACGATCACCAGCAGCTCCTCTTCGCCGATGGGCTTGAGCGTGCGCCGGGTGGCGATCCGGATCGACTCGGTCTGGCCGCGGCGCCAGCCGGTCGGCTGCGTGATCTCGTTCCGGATCTGTTCCTCGTTCATCTCGGTCGTGATCACGACGCCGACGTACTGGGCGAGGTAGGGCAGCGACTCGGCGGGGCAGCGTTCGGGATCGAGGAGGATGCCCCAGGGGGCAGTCCCGTCATCGCGTTCGCGGACGAGGTCGTAGAGCGGCTGCAGCGGCGCGCACCAGGCTTCGCAGAAGCGGCGCAGCGCGTCCCCGTTTTCCGCGTCTCCGTCGCGATGGAAGCCGAGCGCCTCGTAGAGCTGTTCCCAGAGGCCCGCGCCGTCGCCCGTCGGCGGCGCCAGCTCCGGCAGCCCAGGTGGATCGATGACTACCGACATTCAGGTCTTGATGATGTAGTTGACGACCTGGTACGGCTGCAGGTTGTTGTGGGCGCTGCTGCTGCCGATGCTGGCGGTCGAGCCGCCGATCGAGGAGTCCGTGAACAGGTTCCAGCCGGACACCGCGTTGAACGAGGTCTGCGGGCTGTAGTTGTTGTATTGGTTGATCAGGGTCTGCTGGCGCTGGCTGATCCCGGAGTTCGTGAACAGCCCGCCCGCAGCATGGGCGTGGGCCGGCATCTCGCCCTGGCTGAGGACGTGCGTCTGCTCGCCGCCGCCGTTGCCGATCGCGTTGCCGCTCGTCATCCGCCCGGCGCCGCCGTCGACCCCGACCGGGGTGCGCCCGCGCAGGTCGGGGAGGTTGAAGGTGGTGGACCCGTCGCCGCTGCCGAAGTTGACGCCGATCGCCGCGAAGAGCCCGTTGTAGGTGGTGCGGGAGATCGCGGCGCCGTTGCAGATCAGCCAACCTTCCGGGGCGGTGACGAGCGCAGCAGCGAGCACCGACCCGGTCGGGACGAACGCCTGCTGCAGCGCTTTCAGGAGTTTGGAGAGACCGACGGATTCGTCGTCGAGCTTCGCCCCGGTGACCGCTTTGGCGGCGAGCTTCGCGGTCACGACCTTTTCGTTGCCGATCGTCAGCGTCCCGTCTTCGGCCAGCGTCGCGTCGCCTTTCATCGCTTTGTAGGCGCCGGCGCCGGTCGCGCCGGCGATCACCAGTTTCCCGGCGGAGCCGCCGACGATCTGCCCGGGGGCGATTTCGCCCAGCAGTTTGTGCACCCTTTCGGCGGTCGGTTTCATCGCCGTTTCGATGCTCGGCGGTTTGTCCGATTCGATGGCGTAGGGAATTTCGAACGGTGCTGCCGTTTTTGCGGGCACGTGTTACTCCTTCGCTAGATGAGCTCTTCGGGCAGGGTGTCGGCGAGGTCGGCCCAGCTGACGAAGGTCGAGGTGATCGTCGACCAGCCTTCCCAGGTGGCGGCGACGTCCTCCCAGGCGACGCCGTCGACCGCTTCGTAATCGAGGACCTCCCAGGCGGCCAGCGACCGCCGCAGCACCGCTTCCGTGCGAGCCGGTTCCGGGGTCTCCAGGAGGAGGGTGCGGATGTAGTGGAAGCCTGGCGCGGGCGTCCGCGGACGGACGGTGACCCGGCGGGCGCCGGTCAGCGTGCGCTGGCAGGCGATCCTGATCGACGCTTCCTGGCCTCGGCTCCAGCCGGTTGGCTGAGCGATCTCTTCCCGGATCTGCTGCTCGCTCATCTCCGGCGTGATCACGACGCCGACGTACTGGGCGAGGTAGGGCAGCGACTCGGCGGGGCAGCGATCGGGGTCGAAGAGAACCCCCCAGGAGGCCGTGCCGTCGGTCCGTTCGCGGACGATCTCGTAGGCCGGCTCGAGCGGAGCGGACCAGGCTTCGCAGAACTTCCGCAGCGCGTCGCCCTGATTCGGATCGGCCTCGCGGTGGAAGCCGAGCGCCTCGTAGAGCTGTTCCCAAAGCGCCGCGTCCTCGTCGGCGGGCGGGGCGGCCGGGGGGACCGGGGGTGGGTCGATGATGAAGGGCATCTCAGAGCACCATTCCCGGGCTGGCACTGGCGACGTAAGGGATCGGCGGTGCCTCGGCGACCACCGTCGTGCCACTGCGCGAGGTCTGGTTGGCGGCGTTCGCGGTCTTGTCTTTGACTTCGTCGCTGAGCGAGACCTGGTTGAAGAGCCAGAGGCCGGAGGGGCTCTTCCCGGCCCACCCTTCCAGCGAGCCGACCGTCACCAGCGTTTCGCATTCGGCGTCGCTGAGAGCTTTGCTCGCCCAGTGCGCGGCGGCGGCGATGTCGCCCCGGAACCAGTCGTTGTAGGTCAGGAAGCGGCCGAGGCGGACGTTGGTCTGCGTTTCACCCGCATAGTCGGCGAGCGTGCCGCTCGCGTCGACGTGGTTCCAGCTGCCGCTCTTCCAGAGGTGGAAGCGTGGTTTGACCGTGCCGGTCGCCTTGGTGACGACAAGCAGCGCCCATTCGCCAGGGGCGATCTGGTTTTCGACTCCTCCCAGTTCGAAGTCGACGTCGAAGCTCGAGAAGGCCGGGGAGCGGTTGAAGATGCCGACCCGGCGGGCGTAGTTCGAAGCGCCGTTGGTGCTGAAGGGGGCGCCGAAGTGTTCCGCCGCGGGCCGGAAGAGGACCGCCATCGTCCCGTAGGCGGCGGCGTTGGCGCCGATCCCAAGCACAACCTCGTCGGAGGCGCCGTTGAAGCGCCGGATCGAGATCGAGGTCGCCGGCACGTACTCGGTGTAGAGGCCGAGCAGATCGGCGGTGACGGTGTTCGTCGTCGCCGTCGCCTTGCGAATCTGCAGCACCGGCGATTCAGTCCGGGTCACGCTCGGGCCGTAGACGGGGGCGCTGACGCCGGTGGCCCAGCCGGTCGGGTCGGTGCCGACGGTGGTCGCCGGCGTCGCCTGGGTGATCTCGGCGATTTCG
This sequence comes from Solirubrobacterales bacterium, assembly GCA_035509895.1. GTDB lineage: Bacteria > Actinomycetota > Thermoleophilia > Solirubrobacterales > 70-9 > VAYN01. Next base: position 20,356 of record DATKIA010000044.1, on the reverse strand, counting down.
GGGTTGCTGATTCCTTTCAGGGCGACGTTGCGCGACGTGGTCGAGTTGTTGCCAACCCTGAAGATCCCCATCACGAGGTTGATCGCGTCGCTGCTGCCGACTCCCGCTTCGGCGTAGGTCTGCAGGTTCGCCTGGTAGGTGTCGGTCGTGTTGCTGTTCGCGTCTTTGATCTGCGAACCGTGGGTCGAGGAGCCGACGGCTTTGCCTTCCGGCGGCGCGGCGTCCAGCGCTTCCCACAGTTTTTCTTCCGTCGGCGCCCCGCCGGCGACCCATCCGGTCCGCGATTTGTCGCTGACCGGTTTCTGCAGCGCGACCTTGGCGAACCCCGCCCAGCTGTTCTGTTTTTCCCCGGTCGAGTCGTTCAGCGCCAGGTGACTGACGTAGACGTCGACGTTGGTCTCTTCCGTGCCGAACCGGCCCGCTTCCCAGAAGGTGACTTTCGTGTTGCCGATTTCGACCGATTTGTCGCCCGAGTCATAGAGCGTCGCACCGGTGTCGCTGTAGATCCGCAGCGCCAGCGTGCCGTTGCCGCTGGCCGCGACCAGCACCTTGATCTCGAACAGGTAGTAGCGGTTCGCTTCCGGTTTGAGGACCCCTTCGAGGGCGTTGGAGAGTTTGAGGTTGTTCCAGAGGTCGATCTGTTTGCCGGTCGTGAGGACGAGTTCGATGTTGCTGGCGGCGAAGATCTTGACGAAGGTCAGGTTGGCGGTGGGAGCGTTGGATCCGAACTTCATCGCGGCCCGGAAGTAGTACGCACGGCCGAGAGTCGAGTTGATGTTGGTCGCGTTGTTTTCGATCCCGACGATCGAGCTTTTGGTTTTCGCGCACTTCGCGCAGCTGCCGCCGTCGAAGTTGTTGGCCTGGTCCGCGGTCGCCGCCGTCCCGCCCTGGAAGACCCCCTGCCCCTCGGAGAATTGCGGGTTTTCGGGTGCGTACTGACGCGACTCGAACCCGGTGGTAACCAGCCTTGCCATCGCCCTCAGCGAGACCGTTCGATGAAGAAGGTGACGTAGCTGAGGCCCGGCGAGGAGATCGATTCGCCGATCAGCTCGAGCAGGTCTTTGTCGCTGAGTTCGGTCCCCGGTTCGGCTTCGGTGACTTCCGTTTTGACTTCTTTTTCTTTCGTCGGTTCCGAGGTCGAGCCCCCCGAGGTGGTCCGTTTGACTTTGTATTTCCAGCTGCCGGTCGCGACCTTGGCGCGGATCCCGATCAGTTTCACGGTCTCACCGCTGGCCACCCGGACGAAGTACCCGCCCAGGGTCGCCACCGTCGGCGTGATCACGAAGGTGTGGCTCTCGATCCGGTTGTTGGCGATCCATTTCAGCCCGTCGGATTCACCCGACTGCGCCGAGAGCACCTGGCCGTTGGAGCCGGCCGCGTGGGCCACGGGGGTGCCGCTGGCGCTGGCCCCGACGATCTGCCCCTTGGCGGTCACCAGTGATTTCGGGACCAGGTCGGAGATCAGCGAGCCGCCGTCCTGGATGATCTTCCCCGAGGTGCCGTTGAAGGTGGCGATGCGGCTGGTGGTGGCGCTCGCCGGCCCGGTGACGGCGCCGACGATGTTGGCCTGGATCACGCTCCAGTTCGAGCCGACCGTCGCCTGGTTGCCTTCGGCGGTGGCGTCGGTCCTGCAGAGGAACATGTCGCCGGCCTCGACTTCGATTCCCGAGCTGCCGCCGATCTTGCCGGCGACGCTGACGAAGTAGAGATGACCAGCGCTGGCGGCGGGATAGTTTGGGTTGGCCGAGCAGTCTTTGGCGCCTTTGTAGACGACCGCGTCGGAGCCGCCGAGCAGGGCGTCGACGTAGCCCTTGGTCGCTTTCTGCGACGCCACCCGAGTGTCGCTGTTGGCCGCCAGGGCGGCATCGGTGTCGAGCGCCAGGCCGCTGTCTTTGACCACCTTGCCGGTCGTTCCTTCGAAGCTGGCGAGGTTGCCCGAGACCGAGCTCGCCGGGCCGGTGACGGCACCGTCGATGTTGGTCTGCAGGACGTTCCATTTCGAGCCGACTTCGGCCTGCGTGCCTTCGGCGCTGCCGTCCGTGTTGCAGAGCAGGACGTCGCCGACCTCGACTTTGGTCCCGGAGCCGCCGCCGATCCGGCCGGCGACCGAGACGCGGTAGAGGTGGCCGGCGTCGGCGGCCGGGTAGTTCGGGTTCGCCGAGCAGTCCTTGGCGCCTTTGAAGACGATGCCGCCGGCGGGGACCGTGGTTCCCTTCGCCGCCTCCCAGGGGACTCGCTGGCCGCCGATGACGAGGTCGTAGGTACCGGCCTCAACCCAGGCGAGCACGTCGCCGGCGCCGCGCGGGCGCCCGCCCTCGTCGGTGAGGAGCGGCTGGTCGACTTCGGTCCCGCCGACTTCGGCCGAGTAGACCGGGACCTCTTCTTCGGTGCCCCGTTTGTAGACGAAGACGTTGAAGTTGCGGGCGAAGCTGACGGCTTCCGAGCTGGTGGCCCAGCGCCAGGTGGTCTCGTTGAGTGCGACCCTGCTCATGCGACCGTCACCCCGATCTCACCCGGTTCGGCCAGCGACGCGACCCCCGGTAAGGAGACGTCGGCGGTCGACAGCTTCACCGCGGTGCCGGAGCCGTTGGTGGTGATGTTGATTGCGGCCCCGCCGACCGTCAGCGACAGTTTGTAGAAGTTCGTTTCGGCGTTGATCACGTAATAGACGGACCCCGCCGTGAGCGGTGCGCCGGGCGTCAGCCCGGTCCGCAGCACGACCGCGTCGCCGTTGACGAACCCGTGCCCGGTGGAGCTGAATTTGTCTTCGGCGGCGTTGACCGTGAACGCTTTGCCGCTGCCGCCCCCGATCAGCACCGAGACGACGCGGTCGACGCCGGTCACCCGATCGACCTCGGAGATCACCTCGTTGAAGTAGACCTTCGACCAGTTTTGCCAGCCGGTCGATTCACCCGAGGACGGGACCCCCCAGTTGGCAGAGCTGAGGTAGGCGCTCATCCGCGCGTCGACCGCCCCAGCGACTGCCGCCGATTCGAAGCCCGGCTGCGCGGTCACCGAGGCGAAGACGTCGATCTTGGTGTGACTCGGGTCGGCGACGTAGACGGTGACGCCGCTCGGGACCTTGGCCTGCTGGCGGGCCAGCAGTTCTTCTTTGACCGGGACGCTGAGGTTGGCGCCGGCGGCGTCGACCGGGATCACCGTCACCACCAGCGGGTTGCCGGTGGTTTCGCCGACCGGTTTGTAGCCGGGGACGCAGAGGGCGCGGGCGACGCCGGCGACGGCCCGGGCGTCGATCTCGAAGTCGCGGGGGACGATCAGCGAGAGCGAGAGCAGCTGCAGCGCCTCGGTCAGGCGCTTGAGGTAGTCGTCTTCGTTCTCTTCGTCGACCCCGCCGGAGGTGGTGCCGACCAGCGCCACGGAGTCGATGAAGGCGAGGGCGTCGATCAGGGTTGGTTCGGCGCTGAGGCCGTTGGCGGCTTCGCCGGGTTCGACCGCCTGCAGCAGGACGGCGCCGGCGGCGGTCGTCGTTTCGCCGGGCGGGACCGTCACCTCGCCGACGACGACGAAGCCGAAGGTTTCGTCACCGGAGAGACCGACCGAGACCTGCGTCCCGTCCGGGATCGTGTAGCCGGCGTCGTCGGTCATCGTCCAGGTGCTCGTCGCCGTCGCCGGCGCCGCCACGATCGGCGGCACTTTGGCGATCGTCTGGCCGAAGCGCTTGAAGGCGGCCGCCGAGGTCACCGCCGCCTGGTCGAGGACGACCGAGGCGATCCGCGAATAGGCTTTCGTCAGCCAGGTCTCGAGGTTGCCTTCCGCCGGTTCCCATTCTTCGAACTGGGATTCGATGGATTCGTAGACGCCCTGCTCGAGCAGGTCGGAGTCGATTTCGACTATTGCCTCGACGAAGTTAGACACCCTGGCCCTCCAGTTCGATCGTCACGTGTTTGATTGCGAGCTCCTGCAGGCGTGCCGTGCCGAGCCCGCGGGCACGCGGCTCCTGCTCTTCGACCGCCGCCAGGTAGACCTCGGCGCCGGGTTCCCTCGGAACCAGGGCGAAGGTCTCGTCGGGGATGCCGTATTCGGGCTCCTCGAGGCGGGTGCCGAGCGGGGTGCGCAGCGTCGCTTCGACGCAGCTCTCGATCTCGGCGACCGAGTCCTGCTCGACGACGGCGACCGAGCGGCGCTCGACGCGAAACGGGAATGCGAAGTGCGGTTGCTTGGCCATCAGTGCCTCCTTGTCTCAGACGACGCCCCACTCGCCGACGTCTTTCCAGATGCCCGCGACCCGGATCCGGATCAGGGATTCGGCCGGGGGGAAGTAGGGGATCGGCGGTTCTTCTTCGGCGACGGTGGTGCCTTCGTAGCTGGTCTGGTTGGCGCCGTTGCCGGTCAGGTCGGTGACGGTTTCCGAGAGGGACGCCTGGCTGAAGGTCCAGAGCGCCAGCGGCGAGGTCGAGAGCCAGGCTTCGATCGACGAGACCCCGACCAGCGCTTCCACCGCCGCCTGGGAGAGCGCCGTGCCGTAGACGGCGGCGGCGGCGTACCTGCCGTTGAACTGTTCGCCGGCGTTCCAGCGGCCGAGCTGAATCTCCCCCGCCGCACCGCCGTAGGCCGCGGTCCAGGCCGTCGTATCGGTTTCGTGGGCCCAGGTCGTGGTCGCGAACCGGTAGTAGTGGTAGCTCGCCTGGGAGCTGCCGCTCGGCTTGCTGATCGCGACCAGCAGCCACTCGCCGGTCGGTGGGGTCAGGCCGGCGTCGCCACCGGGGTAGAGGCGTAGAATGGTCCCTTCGAGCCCCATCGCCGCCCAGGTTTCGGCGGCCGTGTGCGAGGCGTTCTGGCGGGCGATCATCCAGTCGGTCGTGTCTTTGAACTTGACCAGCGCCACCATCGTGAAGGCGCCCGAGGGGTTGGCGGCACCGACGGCCGTGCGGACGACGCCGCCGGCGGCGAAATCGCGGACCGGCATCAGGCGTTGATCCAGATGTCGTGGTCGGCCGCGTTGAGCGGCGTCGCCGTTCCGATCCAGATGTACTGGGCGAAGTCGGTGCCGCGTTTGGTCGCGCCGGTGCCGCCGTGGACGATGACGCCGAGGCCGTTCGCTTTGAGGTCGGCGCCGGCGCCGAAAGCGGTGTCCGGCACCGTCGCGCTCGGTTCCCACCAGAGGATCAGCGGCGTACCGTCGACGTGCTGGGAGATCAGGGCGCGGTCCCCCTGCTTCGGGAAGAAGAGGCCCTCGGCGCCGGCCCGCGGCTCCCACGGCATCGGGTCGGTGGCCCGCAGCGGGTCGAAGCCGGGGACAACGCAGCGGACCTCTTCGCCCAGCGCCGTGGCGTCGTCGTGGACGACCGCCTCGTGCAGCTCGGGCGGCGGGATGTCGACGGCGGCGGCGGTGATCTGGGTCAGGTCGGTCATCAGAACCCGTTCGGATGGCGCCGCTGGAACTCGGCCAGATAGGAGCTGCTGTACTCGGAGTCGGGGACCCAGCCGGCACCGCCATTCGGATTGGCACCCGAGGTCCCGGCGTAGCGCCAGCCGCCGGGAGTGCGAATCCGCATGAAGGCGTGGCCCGTCGGGCCATTCGGCCCCTTGGAGATGACCGTCACCCATTCGCCCGGGCCCGACTCGAAGGCCTGGGACAGTTCTTCGGAGGCCAGCGTGCCGTCGAGGAAGCCGCCGACGTAGAGGACCCTGGAGACGAAGCCCGAGCAGTCATAGGGACCGTCCGCGGGCGGCGGCGTGCCGCGCGATCCCGGCGATGAATAGGGGTAGTGCTTGGCGTCGATCCGTTCGATCTCGGCGATCATCTTTTCCAGTTGCTCTGGGGCGCCGCCGCCCTCGCCTTCGGTTTCGCGCACCGTCCCCTGCTTGACCCTGGTGCGCTTGCTGGCGGCCGGCTCGGGCAGTGGCGCCGTCGGCTTGCGCAGCTTGATCGTGATCTGCTTCAGGTCGCTGACGTCGGAGTCGCGCAGCGGCGATTCGATCGATTCGACCAGGTAGCGGGCGCGGCCTTCGCCGGTCTTCGCTTTGCGGTTGGAGCTGAGCCCGATCTTCTGGCCCTTCTTCAGCGGCGCGTCGCCGAAGCCGATGCTGAACGGCCCGTATTCGGCGAGGGTCACGACGGCGCCGGGCGGGACGTTCCACTTGCCGGCGTAGGCGGTGATCGAGATGTCGGTTCCCGGCCGGTTCGCGGTCCAGGAGCCGGTGACTTTTTCGATCGCCGGCGTGTCGCGGTCGATCGCCAGACGCGGCATCCCGCGGAACAGCTCGATCTCGTCGATGAAGAAGAAGCGACCGGCGATGAAGAAGGCCCGCCAGTTCACCTCCTTGGCCAGGCGCTTGATCGCCGACCAATAGTCCTCGTTGGCGCCGACCGCGAATTTGTACGGCTCGGTGACCGATTCGGAGCCGCCTTCGAGGCTGAATTCGCCTCCGCCCCAGGTTTCGACCCAGTTCCGCGCCTCGTCGCCGAACTTCGCGTAGTTCGAGCCGTCGGCGAATGCCGACTTCTGGACGGCCTGAGCGATCTGGTAGAAGGTCGCGGTCGGGTGGGCCTTGTGGTATCCGATCGCGGTCGTCCCGGTCCACTTCGGCTTCCCCGTGAGGAAGCCGCTGATCTCTTCCTCGGCGGTCCCGATCGGGGCCCCGTCGGGCTCGCCGAGCGCCTCCAGCACGTTGTCGGGCTCCGCCGCCCCCATGCTGCTCTCGGCCATCAGCGCCGCGATCACCGCCACCCGGCAGATGAACGGGGCCTCGACCGAGTCGGCGATCCGCAGCGCCGTGTCACCGAGCTCGATCTGGGACTTGGAGACCGGCGCCCCGTCCATCGTCAGCCCCTTGGTGTCGCCGAAGCCCTTGCCGCGGTTGGCGACCGCTTCGTCCTTCGCCTTCTTCGCCTGCCGCTTGGTTTCGATCGGCTGTACGACGTGCAGCTGCGGGCAGAAGATCGGGGCGCGCGGCAGCGCGGTGCGGACCAGGTGGACGACGAACTCGGCCCGGGTCATGTCCTTGCGGTAGAAGGAGACCGGCCCCTTCTTCTCCCGCAGGATCGCGACTTCACGGTCCTCGAAGGTGAGGCTGATCTGGGGCGGGTCGAGCTCGGCACTGACGTACCGGAACCAGAGGCCGTCGACGACGGCATCGAGCTTGGTCGCCGCCAGCGAGGACTGCAGGAAGTCGAGATCCGGGTCGTGGATCGAGAGCGTCAGCGAGCTCGAGCCGCTGATCGTCCGGGTCAGGGTCGGCGTCGGCAGGATCGCGCCGCCGATTTCCAGCGCGAATTCGCGCCCGTCCTTGAGCACCATCTCGTTCAGGCTCGACTCGATCCCCTGGACCCGCAGCGGGATCGCGTTGCTGACCTTCGCCGCGATGCCGTCCTTCGGCGTCGCCTCGCTGACCTTCGGCATCGCCGGCTCAGAGCTCCAAGACGCGACCCGGGTTCAGCTCCCGGTTGGGATCGGTGATCGGCGGGTTCTGCTTCTGGCCGATTTCCTTCCACCGCTTCCAGGTCCCGTACAGCTTGTTCGCGATCTCCGACAGGTTCTCGCCCTTCTTCACCGTGTAGGTCGGCGGCCCGATGCTCTTGCCCTGGACGACGCCGTCGTCCCCGCGCCGGCGGCGGCGCACAACCTGCGGTTTGACGTACTCGAGCAGGTGCAGGGTGAATTCGATCCGCATCAGGGCGCCGTCGTCGCCGCGCCTGATCACGCTGCCGGCGTTGGTCTCGATCCCGCTCGAGGGCAGCACCCACCACTTGCCGGAGTATTCGACCGGCCCCGAGACCTGGAACACCGGCGGCCGGCGCTCGTCAGGGCTGCTGTCGCGCCCCAGCTGCCGGATCAGGTCCCACTGGCGCTGGACCGGGGTGTTGGATTCCCAGCCGTTGAGCAGCAGCGAGACGTCCTGGGTGATCGGCTGCTGGCCGGACCAGTCGGTCATCCCGACGTCGTCCTGGCGTTCGACGATTTCGTAGCCGCCGAAGCCGCCGGTCAGGACCGCGGCGCCGTCCCCGAGCGGCACGGTGATGTCGATCTTCGGGTCCTTGGCGAAGATGTGGACGCCGTCGATCATGAGAGCGCCTCCGCCGCCAGGGCGTGGCGAGTCACGTTTTCGGCGATCTGCTTGCCGTTCATTTCGAGGTGGGCATGCAGCACGATGACTTTTGGCCGTTCGTCCCGCGGCCGCGCGGCGAGGAAGTTGATCTTCGAGCTGCCCGCCGTGGGATTGGCGCGGTCGCTGGCGGGCTGGACCCGGCCTGACCTGCCGGTCTTGCCGCCGGACCTGCCAGGGCTTCCGAGGCTCCTGCCGGGGTTGCCGAAGCTCCTGCCGGAGCGACGTTTGCCCAGGCCGCCCCTGGACGTCGACGGGACCGTCGCTTCCTGGTCGGACGATCCACCCGGGATTTCCGGGATGTTCGGAGCGTCGACCCCGAGCTTGCCGAGCAGGTTGACGTCGTCCATGAAGGTGTTGATGCCGTTGACGCCTTCGTTGATGGCGTCGATCAGGGCGGTGATGAAAGCCCCGCCGACGGTGGCGCCGACCTCGCTGATTCCCGAGAGGAGCTTCTGGGCGAGCAGGCCCATGAACTTCCAGGCCTTGCCGGGCAGATCGCGCAGCCAGCCGACGATGTCGCCGAGGCGGTCGTGGATGAAACCGGCGAAGCCCTTGAGGATCCCGAAGATCTGGTGCCAGTGGCGGAAGGCGGTGATGACCATCCCGATCGGCCCCAGAACCATCAGCAGCATGCGCCTGACGGTGGTTTTCCAGTGGACGATCGCGTCGATCATGAACCCGATCGGGGCGATGAACGGCAGCGCTTTCCAGTGCTTCTTGATGAAGCCGACGACGGCGTTGACGCCATCGCGGAACCACTTGATCTTCTTGTAGGCGAGGAAGAAGGCGCCGGCGATCAGCGCGACGGCGGCAACGACGGCGATCACCTCCCAGCCGATCGCGGCGAAGGCCGCGATCGCGACCGGGGCCAGGGCCTCGGCCAGGGTCGTCGCCCCCGCCACCTCGCCCAGCAGAGTCGGCAGGAACCTCGCGACCAGCGAAATCGCGAGTTTGGTCCCGACCCGGTTGGCGATCTCTTTGATCAGGGCGCCGCCGCCGAGCGCGTTGAAGAACCAGCCGCCGATCAAGAACTTGCCGAGCGCGTCGGAGTTCCAGAACCCGTTCCAGACTTCTTCCGCCATTTTCTCGCCGCTGACCCCCGCTTCGCCGAACGGCACCCCGAAGAATTCCTGTGCCGTCGCCTGCCGGCCGCCTTTCGGCGCCGCGGCCAAACCGCCGATCTGCCCTTTCAGCTTCGGGTTCGCCAGCGTCGCGATGTAGCGGCGGAGGGCGCCCGTCGCCCGGGTGATGTCGTGCTCGAGGGTGAGGAAGGCGCCGAACAGGCGGGTCGTCTTTTTCGAGGTGCTGTCGGCAGCCCGGCCGCTGGCGAGGATCGCCTGGGTCAGACTGGCCTGCGCCTTCGCCGTGTCGTCGATGCCGGCGACGGCGGCCCTGGCACCCTTGAGCTCCAGCCGGATCTCGAGCAGCTCTTCGGATTTCATCTCCGTCCTTTCATCGCTACTTGATCGCCTCCGCGAGCTGGTTGATGATCTGGACCGCGAGCTCGCGGTCGTGCTCCTGGCGCAGCTCGTCCGCGCAGACGACGACCGCTTGGGAGATCGCCTGCTCCAGTGGCTCGCGCTGGCCGAGGACGCGCATCGGGTCGAGGCCGTAGGACCCCGCGAGCGCAGCGAACCTCAAACGGTCATCGCCGACCAGCCAATCTAAAAAGCCTGGTCGTCCGCGGTGTTGGCCTCACTCATCCACGCCTCGACCTCCTGGTAGTGGGAGATCAGGTACGTGTCTTCGCCGAACACTTCGCGCACGATCTGGCGGGCCCGCGGCGTGCCGCTGACCTCGAGACCCGTAGCACGAGCCAGGTTGACGTCGTAGCGAACCGGCACCTGCACGTCGGCCAGCTCGGGCATCGCGTCCTGCAGCGGCACCAGCTTGCCGTCGACGGTGGTGAAGAAGCCGACGCACGCCGCGATCAGCGTGTCGCAGAGGCCCTTCAGCTCCGCCTCCTCGTCGTGGGCGAGCTGCAGGCGGCGCACCTTCTGGGCTGCCGCCTTCAGCTCCTTGTAGGTGAGGGCGCGGTAGCGGGCGACCAGCTTCGGCCCGTACCCCGGCAGGGGCAGGTCCAGCGGCTCTCGCTCCTGGGTGATCTCGCGCCGGCGCTCGGCCAGCTCGTCGGCGAGGCTGATGCTGGGCCCCGCCGGCGTCTCCTCTCGCGCCCCCGCCCCGTCCTCGGGGCGGGGCGCCGGCGTCTTCTCCTCGATCCCCACCGCTTTTTCGACCCCCACGGCTAGCTGATCGGTCCGCTGATCGTGACCTCGATCTCGACCATCGCCTCGTCGTCGGACATCGAGTTGTGGTCCGGGGAGGAGACACGTTTGAGCGTGCCGCCGTAGGTCAGACCGGCCCCGACCACGTTCTTGTCGGGGTCGAGGAACAACTCGTTGACGACCACCGGCGCGACGCCGGTGCGGTTCATCCAGCCTTTGACTTTGGCCAGGTCGCGGTTGAGGGTGAACAGCCGCGAGCAGACGACGTTGCTGACCGTCCGTTTGCCGCCGAGCGAGATTTCTTCACCCATCCCGCCCGGGGAGTACTTCTGTTCGGCCGAGTCGGCGTCACCGCCGGATTTCGTGTCCCATACACCGGTGTCGGTTCCGTCGATGCGGACGTTCACCCGGCGCTGATTCTGAAGCGACATCAGGCCACCTCCTCCTTCACGTATTCGATTTCGACCTGCTCGGCGAGCGGGCTGCGGCGAGCCGAGATCACGGCCCGGAAGATGCCTTCCGCCAGCTGCTCGGGCGGGTTGACCGCGTCGCTCACGTCAACGGTGAACGCGTCCTCCGGCGTCGCCCCGAAGAGGGCTCCCACCTGGTAGTACGGCGAGAGGATTTCGCCTCGCAGAGCACCGGCGAAGGTGCCGAGCAGCCGTCCGCGGCCATCCTCCTGGGCGAAGACGAACTCCTCGCCGATCAGCCCCGCTTTGGCCAGGATCGCCATGTCGATCCGCCGGTTGTTGAGCCAGAGGTGGAGGCCGTCGGTCAGCGGGTTGACCAGGGTCCGGTATCCGTAGGTGCGGATCTGGCCGTAGACGAGTCGGGCGACGTTGACGCCGGCGTCGTTGAGGGTCTCCCGGTTGACTTCGGTCCAGGCCGGCTGCGAGAGCGAGATCGTCGTCAGCGAGACGCCGTTCACCCCTGCCGCCGGGTCGTTGGGGTTGGTGACCCCCGCCGCGGCGTCGTAGGTGAGGCCGTCGTGACGGGCAATGATCCCCATCTGGATCAGCGAGTAGGGCACGGTCTTGGTCGTACCGGCCGCCGATCCCTTGACCACGGCCCAGGGGGCGAAGAGGCCCCCACAGCGAGCCGAGGTACCGAGCGCCCGCAGGGTCGCGGCTTCGCCGGTCAGCGTCGCCACCGTGGCGGTGTCGGTCGCGTCGAGGATTGCGCAGCGGTTGTAGTCCTCGGCATGTTCCAGCAGCGCCGTGTGGATCGCGGTGCTGGTGCCACCGGGGTAGGCGACCTGGCCTGCACCGAGGTCGCGGGAAAGGGCCACGAGGGCCGCTTTGCGCTCGGTGTCGGTGATGTTGCCGCGGTCGTCGGTGCCGCCGGTGAGGCCTGCTTCGGCCGCGGCCGGGTCGCTGCCGCCGAGGTCTTTGAGCCGGACGTATTCGGAGTGTTCGGCCCAGAGCACAGCTTCGGCGTTGTTGGCCAGCGGCGGCGAGGTCTCGACGGTGGCGCCTTTGTAGATGACGGCGAGGACGAAGTTGCCGCCGCCAGGGACGGTGATTTTGACGTCGACGTCGTCGCCCCAGGCACCGGGCGAGGCGGCGTCCACCTGCAGGGTGTTGCCGCTGCCGTCGGAGAGTTTGACGGTCGATGCTTTCGCCGCCGGGCCGACGACGCGGGAGAAGTAGAGGTCGCCGCCGCCCTCCTTCGGGATCACGTTGGCGGCGTCCCAGAGGTAGCCGTAGCTGACCTCACCCCCGTAGACGCTCTCGAACTGGGCGCGGCTGCGGCACTTGACTGCCGTCCCCACGGGCCCCCGTTCCGCCAGGCCGACCACGAAGCTGGTTGCGGTGTCGAGCGGTGGCGAGGACGCGACTGCGCTCTCTCGGTCTTTGACCGTTACTCCTGGCAGACTCACTTTGACTCCTCCTCGTTGTTGGTGATCGCGTCGATTTGTTGCGTGTTGATCGGTTTCACGTTGCCTCCGTTGGCTCGAGGCTCACGTCAACTTCCTCGACGGTGGGCCACTCGGCTTGTTCGTACGGTTCATCTCGTGGGGCTTTGAGGCCGGCGCCCGCCTGCACTGCGTTGGGAACCAGCACTTCGAAGACGGCGATGCGGGCGGCGACGTCCCGCGGTTCCGCGGGCTCCAGCGCCAGCTCGCGCCAGCCTTTGAAGATCACTCCTTCGGTCAGGCCGCCGAGCGAGGGCTGCTGGACCAGGATCAGCTCCAGCGCCTTGCGGTAGCGGCTCGCCAGCAGGTCGGCAGCCGCCTGGTCGGCGCCGGTGACGATCGCGGTCAGGTTCAGCAGGTAGCTGACGACGTTGTTCCCGTAGGAGTCCTGGCGGGGCGGTTTTTCCCCGGACATCGGGCAGAGAACCGCCACGCAGGGCAGCTGTTCGTCCGGGATGTCGGCCAGGGCTCCGTGGTCGGCCAGCGCGTAGCTGGCCGGCAGCGGCAACGATTCGGCTTCGAGCTCGAGCTTGCGCTCGATCCGGGCCAGGTAGGTCGGCATCCAGGTCGTGACCGTGTCGACGATCGCGGCCTGGACTTCCTCATCGAGGACGAACGGTCCAAAGACCTCATCGGTCATGGTGAGTACCTCCAGAAATGAAAGAGCCGAGGGCGTTCCTCGGCTGTGGGCTCGGGCGCCACGCACACCGTCGTTGTCAAAAAGCTGACAGTGTGGGTCCTGGTCTGAGCCGGAGCGGACTGTAGCTGGCGCTTCGGCGTTTTGCAACCGTCACATTTTCGAACCCCGCAAATTCACTCTTTTTCGAGTCGCCTTTCCGCCCGCGCCGCGCGCCGCGCCACGGCCCGGGCAGCGCCCGGCTTGGCCTGCATCAGCTGGTCGGTGAGCCGGCTCGTTTCGGTACCGACCCGGGAACGGTCGCGATGGCCCCGCGCCTTCTTTGCGTTGGCGGCGTCGACGTCGCGGGCGAGGCGGTCGCGGGCCAGAAACTCATCGTCGACCGCCTCACCGACCTCGCCGAGGGCGAAGACCGAGGCCGAGGTGTAGGCGCCGTCCTCGCGTGCCTCCTCGATCACCCGCCTGGTCGGCGCCACCGGGGTCCCGTAGTCGTCGTAGCTGGCCCGGATCGTGTCGAAGTCGACCGCGTGCGGGTTGCGGCGCAGCAGCCGCGCCCGGTCGCGGCGATCGTGCAGGGTGTAGCGCAGGACCCAGTCCATGCGGCTGTCGCGGATCACCTTGGTGATCTCGAGCCAGCGCCGCGGGCTGAGCCAGTAGGTGGCACCGGGCTCCAGTGAGCAGGGTTGGTGCCCGGACAGGGTCAGCCTGACGAGCTCGCCGGCGAGCAGCCGCGCCCGCAGCTCCCGCGGCAGCACCAGCCTGCCGTCGACAACCCGGCCGCGCGGCGTCTCGGCGCTCACGTAGTCCCCTCGGCGCCGCCCGGACGCCGGCGCCGGATGCGACCGCGATGCGACCGCGCCAGGATGGAACCGAGCGGCAACGAGCGGCACCGGCGTCCGGCGCCCTCACCCCCTCCGCACCCCGCCTGCCCGGCAGGGCCCTCTGACCCACGGCTTAGAAGGCCGCGGGTCCATCCACGTTCAGACCAGGGTCGTCGTCACCCGCCGCGTCGGGCGGGCGGGCGGGCTCAGGCGCCGAAGTTCTTTGGGATCGAGGGGATGAACCCGACGCCTCCGGGACCTCTACCGTGGATGGAGATGGCGTACAGCAAGAGCAAGGTCGACCGCGCGGGGAAGATCGTCGCCGACGGCCTGCGCTCAATCATCGACAAGCAGTCCGTCGATGACGAGGAGATCCTCGCAATGGCCGAAGCGGTGGACGTGATCGACTGGTGGCGCACGGAGCATTCGCTGCCACTTTCAAGAGTGGCCGCAAATCTGCGGTATTACGTGGCGGCAGAGGGCAAACCGATCGTTGCTCAGCGTCTGAAGAAGGCTCCAACGATCACCAGCAAGCTAGTACGTGAGCCCAAGATGAGGCTTTCGCGCATGGCTGACATCGGTGGAGTCCGCGCCGTTCTCCCTTCGCAGGATGCGGCTTTCCGAGTCGCAAAGCGTCTGCGCAAGAACTGGACGATCACCAAATTCCGCGACTATGTAACCGAGCCGAAAGCAGACGGCTACCGCGCGCTTCACCTCATCAATCGCAATCGAGGTCGCCTTATCGAGGTGCAGTTGCGGACGCCGAAACAGGAGTTCTGGGCAAATGGCGTTGAGATTTTTTCCCGCTCGATGGCTCCTGGATTGAAATTCGGCGCGGGGCCCCCGTGGCTCCGCGAGTTCTTCCAAACCCTCGGCGAGTTTTATGCCGACCAGGACTCCGGCTCTGCAGTAGACGAAGCTCTGTTCGATCGAGTCCGGGAACTAAGCGCAGAGGTGGATACCCTTGTTCGGAAAAGCAATGAGCCCTGACGAGATCAAGCACTTCCTAATTACTTTCGACCCTGACACGGGGGACACCGCGGTGCGCCCATTTGGGACCGATTATCAGGCAGCGCAAACCGCCTATGCCGCCGCTGAGCAGGTCAACGGTTTTACCGGCAAGCTCGACATCGTCTTGCTCAGCGCCGACTCCCTGGCGACGATCAAGAAGACCCACTCGAGCTACTTCAGCGGCAACTCGAGGCTCGACGAGCTTCTCCCTCTCTAGGCCATACGCGCTCAGGCGAAGTTCCGCTGCAGCCAGGGGACGAGGATCGCGTTGACCTCGTCGGGCTTCTCCTGCTGGATCGAGTGGGCGGCGTCCTCGATCTCGTGCTTCTCGATCTGGGGCAGGAGCTCCTCGAGGCCGTCGGTCGAGCCGCGCATGAAGAACCAGTCGTCGGCGGAGGAGATCATCAGCGCCGGCTTGTCGATCACGTAGTCGGAGCCCTGGGCCTCTTCGAAGTCCTTGCGCAGGGCGCGGTACCAGTTGAGGCCGCCGGTGAAGCCGGTGCGGGAGTAGGTGCCGACGTATACCTGGCGCTCCTCGTCGCTCACGAACGGCTCGCCGAACAGCTGCGGGTCGCCGACGAAGACACCGGCAGGGACTTCCTGGATCTCTTTCGGCGCCGCCTCGAACTGGTCCATCGTGTAGCCGCGGCCGCGCAGCCAGCAGTCGAAGGTGTGGTTGATGTCCTTTTCGAGGATCGCCTCCCCCACCCCCGGCTCCTGGAAGGTGCGCATGTAGTGGTTGGGGCCGCGCAGCTCGTCATAGATTTCGATCATGTCCTGGGGCGCTTCCCAGGTGAAGTAGGGCGTGCAGAGGCTGCCGACGCCGAGCGTGCGGTCGGGGGCGAAGACGCCCGAGAACCAGGCCGGCATCGAGCCCCAGTCGTGGCCGATGAAGATCGCCTTTTCCTCCCCCAGCGCGTCGAGCAGTCCGGTCAGGTCGGCGACCAGGTTCTTGACGCTGTAGGTCTGCGTGTCCGCGGGGGCGTCGGTGCCGGCGTAGCCGCGCTGGCTCGGGCAGACCACCCGGAAGCCGGCCGCCGCGACCGGGTCGACCTGGTTGCGCCAGGAGTAGGGGAGCTCGGGGAATCCGTGGAGGAGGAAGACGACCGGGCCCTCGCCCTGCTCGAAGTACTCCATCGTGATCCCGTTGGTCGCGGCCGTCTTGGGGGCGTTGAAGTCCATCTCGCTTCTCCTTCTCTGCTCTCTATATATGGAGCGCTCTATATAAGGACCGGCCGGGCCTCAGCCCGGCAGGGTGAAGCCGGCGTCTACGGTCAGGGTCTGGCCGGTGACCATCCGCGCGTCGTCGGAAAGGAAGAAGGCGACCACGTCGCCGATCTCGTCCGGGTCGAGCGCGCGCCCGAGCGGCGAGCGTTCGCCGGCCGCAGCCGCAATCGTTTCCCACTCGGGTATTTCCTTGAAGAGGTCGGTCAGGACCACGCCGCCGGAGACGCAGTTGGTGCGGATCCCGACCGGCCCGCCCTCGACCGCGAGGTAGCGGACCAGCTGCTGGATCGCCGCCTTGGCGGTACCGAAGGCGGCGTAGGCGTCGTAGACGCGATCGGCGCCGAGGCTGGAGATGGCGACGACGGCACCGCCGCCGCCTGCCTCCATCGAGGGCCGCGCCGCCTGCGCCAGGGTCAGGAGCGCGCGCACGTGGGCGGCCATCGTCTGGTCCCACTGCTCGACGGTCAGTTCGTTGGTCATGCCAAAGGTGCCGTTGGCGGCATTGGCGACGAGGTAGCGCAGCGGCCCGAGCTCGGTGATCGCCTCCTCAACCGCGCGGACGTTGTCCTCGGGATCGCCGACGTCGCCCTGGATCACCGCCGCCCGCCGGCCGAGGGCGCGAATCTCCTCCGCGGTCGCCTCGGCGGCGTCCTTGTTGGCGACGTAGGTGATCGCGACGTCGGCGCCGCGGCGGGCCGCGGAAAGGGCACACGAACGGCCGATCCCGCGCGACCCGCCGGTCACCAACGCGTTGCCTTTCAGCTCGCCACTCATTCCCGTGACGAACTTATCCCGCCCCGGCCAGGCCGGGATCTCGTGCTTCTAGGGCCTTTGTAGAAACGGCTAGCGGCGGCCCCGGAGAGCTGCGGCGGGAGTGGTCCGCAGATCCGCTTCGAGGACCGCGGAGCTCTCTCCCGTCGCGGCGGGAAGTCCCAGCGCCAGGTTCAGCAAGGGGTCGACGAACCAGGAGGAGGACCCGCCGCAGCCGCTGGCAAGACCAACCGAGAAGTCCGCGGCGACCAGCTTCACGTCCTTCAGCGTGTTCGCGCCCGAGGAAGCGTCGGAGGTGAGCTCGCCGGCGCTCCCCTGCAGCGAGCCGCTGAGGCCGGTCGTCAGCGAGATCTCGATCGAGTCGGCGCTCGAGCCGATCGTGCATTCGTCCCCGAGCAGGCGGTTGTCCAGCTTGACCACGACGGGCAGGGTGAGCGCGGTCCCCGTTTCGGTCAGGAGGTTCCCGGTGTTGAGGACGATCTCGGTCCGGCCGCTGGCGGGGCCGGCGAGCTCGACCGTGGCGGTGACCGCCAGCATGCCGGTCAGCCCCGGGACGGGCTGAGGCGCCGCCGACAGGGTTTCGCCGTCGCTGGCGCCGAAGAACGCGATTCCGGTGTTGGTGGCTTCGAACCCGCCCTGGAGGACGATTGGCGCCGTCAGCGGAAGCGACGCCCACCCAACCGTCAGCGAACCGCCCGTGACCACCGCTTGGACGCAGCCTTCGATCGAGGGCCGCGCAAGCGGACACTCAGCGAACGGCCCGAGCTCTCCGCTCGATCGCCCGCTCGCCGCCGCGGCCGCCGGAACCGACGACAGCAGCATCACCAGCGCCCAGACCCATACCAAGCCCCGCCACCATGGCCTCTTCATGGTTGACCCTTTCAATCACGTGTTTCATTGCGACTGAGAGGGGTGGCTCCCGCCCGTGCTCTGGGGAGAGTGGCAGATGCCTGAGGAATTCGCCAGCGGCTAGACCGGGATCTCGCGCCTCAGCCAGCCTTTGTAGAAACCCTCGATGTCGGGCAGGTACTCGTGCATGACCGGGTAGCCGGGCGGTACCGCTTCGGTCTCGAGCAGGCGGCCGGAGACCGGGCAGTAGTACTCGCGCAGCTCCTGCCAGTCGCCGTCGGGGTGGCCGAGCTCCGGGTAGACCTCCTGGTAGAGCTCGTCGCTGTCGCGGACGAACATCGGCACGTGCATCTTCCAGTTCTCATCCCAGCGACAGAGGTCGGCGCCGGCGTCGGTGCGGATCACCAGCTCGCCGTCGGAGCGGCGGCGGACGATGTTCATCCCTTCGCCGTAGGGGAGGACGATCGGGTCGTCGTAGTCGACCCGCTCCGCCAGCAGCTCCAGCCACTTGTCGAAGCGGTCGGGGTCCTTGATCCCGGACTGGATGTCCTTGACGGCACGGCGGGAGAGCTTCTCGTCAAGCAGGTCGGCCAGCGTCTCCTTCGTCACCTGGGTGGTGACCGGGACGTTGACGCCGTCGTCGGGGAGGAAGACCTCGGAGCCGGCGAGGAACTCGCGGACCGAGTCGGCCGGCAGCACCTTGCCCGGCGCCGACTGCTGAACCGCGGTGGTCGGGGTGACGACGTCGAAGTCGAAGTCCTCGGGCAGGTCCCAGAAGCCGCGGAACTCGGCCGCCCAGCCGGGCTCCAGCCGCATCGACTCCGCGTACATCACCTTGACGGTGTCGATCAGGTCCTGGTCGAAGATCCGCTGGCGCTGCTCGGCCCACCACTCTTCGGCCGGGCGGGCACGCTCGAGCCGCTGGTGCATCAGGCCTTCGCGGCTCTCGAGTCCGTAGGCGCGCTCGGCCCAGTGGCGCTGCAGGTGGCCGCCGGCGATGTCCTCCTCGACCCGGTCGGTGCTGCGCAGCAGCGGGTCGCCGAGGCCGCCGCCGCCGCGGCCGCTGCTGAGGTAGAGGTCGCCGGTCTTGACCGCGATCATCATCGTGTAGGGATCCTGCTCGAGCTGATGCTCGCCGGCGAACGCCTCCAGCGCCGTCTCCTCGCCGCTGACGTCGCCGACCGGGTAGGCCTCACCGGCGGCCGCCTGCTCGAAGATGTCGGAGCCGAAGACGTTGTGGACGTAGGCGCTGGGGGCGGGGTAGCCGCCGAACAAGCCCGGCGAGGTGAGCATGCCCCCGGCGCCGATGTTCTCGATCTCGAAGTCCTGGGTGCCGTTGACGAGCAGCAGCGTCTCGAACGAGGAGCCGCCGCGATGCCGTCCCCAGCCGCCGGTGTTGGGCTTGATCCGGCGACCGAGGTAGACCATCGGCTTGACCAGCTCCCACATCTCGATGTCGCCCATGTCGCCCTCGGGGTTGAAGACGGCGGCGCCGTAGTCGAGCCCGTCGAGGATGTACTTGGCGCCTTGGCCCTGAGCCCCGATCTCGAAGTTCATGAAGCCGGAGATCTGGCCGTACTGGTCGAGGCCACCGCCCTGGGCGACGTTGCCCGGCACCGTGTAGGTGGAGACGATCTCCTCGATGTAGCCGCGCGACTGCAGGGCGCGGGAGACCGCGCGCAGGTACCCGGTCGAGGTCGTGAACATCGGCATCCAGGGGAAGGACGACGAACAGGGGGCTTCGCCGAGATGGGCCCAGCTGCCCTCGGTCAAGAGCAGCTCGGTCGCGTAGTAGGCACCGTCGTTGATCTTGTCGTTGCAGATCAGCGTCTGCGTGAAGAGGATCCACTGCATCCCCTGCTGCGCCGCCGGGGTGGCGTTGAAGGAGTGCCAGCCCCAGGCCGAGGAGCCGCGCAGGTCGGTGACCCAGCGGCCGTCGCGGTCGACCACCGCCTCGTAGGCACCGTGGATGATGAGGTCGCGCTGGGCGCGCTTGGGCAGGTTCATCTTGTTGGCGTATTTGGCCTCGGTGAAGCCCGCCGAGCGGTAGCGGCCCGGGACCAGCAGTCCGCGGACGCGGGACTTGAAGTCGCGGCGGCCGTCCTCGATCGCCTCGCGCATGAACTGCTTGAAGGGCGCCTCGCCTTCTTCGAGGACGAGGCGCTCGACCGCGTCGCGGATCATGTGGCAGCCGGCGAGCCGGGTGCGCTCGTCGAGCAGGTAGAGACCGGACGCGCGGCTCTGCATCGAGCAGCGCTTGGTGTGCCACTGGGCGATCGTGTCCTTCTCGCCGATCTTCATGCAGTGCAGGTCGATGCCGTCGTCGAAGCGGGTCGTCGGCCCGACCGGGACGCCGCCGGGGGTCGAGGCGCCGATGTCCATCACGTGGATGACGCCGCCGGCCCAACCCAGCAGCTCGCCCTCGTCTTCGGGGTTGAAGATCGGGACGAAGGTCTGGACGTCGGCGTTGTGGACGTCGCCGATCGTCGGCTGGTTGTTGGCGAAGATGTCGCCCGGCTTGATCCCGGGGTTGTCCTCCCAGCCGTTGCGGACCATGAACTTGATCGCCTCGCTCATGGTGTGGACGTGGACGATGATCCCGGTCGAGAGGGCGACGTTGTCGCCCTCCGGCGTGTAGAGCGCGAAGCAGATCTCGCCGAGCTCACGGACGATCGGCGAGGCGCTGATGTTGAGCGCCGTCTCGCGGGCGGTGACCATGCCGCCGCGCACCCGCGAGAAGAGTTTCTCGAAGTGGAGCGGGTCGGAGTCCTTCATCGCCAGCTCGCGCAGGCCGTGGTAGTGGCCGGTCTGCTCAAAGGCACTCTCGGAG
>DATKIA010000043.1:0-11771 GCA_035509895.1 Solirubrobacterales bacterium | reverse complement strand
GATCATCGTCAACAACGAGAAGCGGATGCTGCAGGAGGCGGTCGACGCCCTGTTCGACAACGGCCGTCGCGGTCGCCCGGTTACGGGCCCCGGCAACCGTCCCCTGAAGTCGCTCTCGGACATGCTCAAGGGCAAGCAGGGTCGTTTCCGTCAGAACCTGCTCGGTAAGCGCGTCGACTACTCCGGCCGCTCGGTGATCGTCTCTGGTCCGAGCTTGCGGCTGCAGCAGTGCGGCCTGCCGAAGCTGATGGCGCTCGAGCTCTTCAAGCCATTCATCATGGCTCAGCTCGTCGAGCGCAAAGCCGTCCAGAACATCAAGGCGGCGAAGAAGATGGTCGAGTCGATGATCCCGGAGGTCTGGGACGTTCTGGAGGAAGTCATCCACGAACACCCGGTCCTGCTGAACCGGGCGCCGACCCTGCACCGCCTCGGCATCCAGGCCTTCGAACCGATCCTGGTCGAGGGCAAGGCGATCCAGGTCCACCCGCTGGTCTGCCACGCCTTCAACGCCGACTTCGACGGTGACCAGATGGCGGTCCACGTGCCGCTTTCCGCCGAGGCCCAGGCCGAGGCGCGGATCCTGATGCTGTCGGCGAACAACATCCTCTCGCCCGCTCACGGGGCGCCGCTGGCGACCCCGACCCAGGACATGGTCCTCGGGATCTACTACCTGACCTATGGGCCGGATGAGACGGAGCTGGCGAAGATCGACGAGCAGTTGAAGGCGGGCAAGGCCAGCAACGGCTCCGGCTCGGGCGTCAAGGTCTTCCGCTCCTCGCAGGAGGCCGAGCTCGTCTACGAGAACGGTGGCTGCAAGCTGCAGGACCAGGCCGAGTACCGGCGGGCCGGGCGCGGTCACTTCCTGACCACGGTCGGGCGGATCATCTTCAACGAGACGATCGAGCGTGCCCTGGCGACCGCCCTCGAGGACGATTTCGACCCGGAGCAGTTCGAGTTCAAGAACCACTCGCTGAAGAAGAAGGACGTCAACCAGATGGTCTCCGACCTGGTCGAGGCCTACGGCGCGCCGGCGGTCTCGCAGGTGCTGGACGCCTTCAAGGACCTCGGCTTCCAGTACGCGAGCCAGGCCGGGATCACCGTCTCCAAGAACAACGTGGTCTCGCCTCCGGAGAAGCCGGAAATCCTCGAGCGCTACGAGAAGGAGACGGAAGCGATCCAGGGTCAGTACGACGACGGTTACATCACCGCCGAGGAGCGCCACGAGGCGGTCACGGCGCACTGGAACCGGGCCACCGACGAGGTCGCGCAGGCGATGGAGGACAACCTCGACGAGTTGAACCCGATCTTCATGATGGCCAACTCGGGCGCTCGCGGATCGTTCAAACAGATCCGCCAGCTGGCCGGGATGCGCGGGCTGATGGCCAACCCGAAAGGGGAGATCATCGAGCGGCCGATCAAGGCCAACTTCATGGAGGGCCTCTCGGTTCTCGAGTACTTCATCTCGACGCACGGTGCCCGAAAGGGCCTCGCCGACACGGCGCTGCGGACGGCCGACTCCGGCTACCTCACCCGCCGCCTGGTCGACGTCGCCCAGGACGTGATCGTGCGCGAGGAGGACTGCAAAACCAAAGACCACATCGAAATGGACCTGCGCAAGGACGACGGTTCGCTCAACGACAACCTTTACGGGCGTCTGTCGGCGAAAAAGCTCGAGACCAAACGCGGTCGCGAGCTGCTCAAGCGCAACCAGGAGATCACCCCAGCCGACGTCGAGGAGATCGCGGAGGCGTTCGCTGACGAGGAGGAGGTCAAGATCCCGGTCCGTTCGACGCTCAAGTGCGAGGCCGAATCCGGAGTCTGCCGCTCCTGTTACGGCATCGCGCCAGCGACCGGATCGACGGTCGACATCGGCGACGCGGTCGGGATCATCGCCGCGCAGTCGATCGGCGAGCCTGGGACCCAGCTGACCATGCGCACCTTCCACACCGGCGGTGTCGCCGGCCAGGACATCACCCAGGGTCTGCCGCGCATCGTCGAGCTCTTCGAGGCGCGTAAACCGAAGGGTCTGGCGCAGATGGCCGAGGCGGCCGGCAAGGTCTCGATCGAGGAGACCGACAAAGCGCTGAAAGTGATCGTCACCGAGTCAAGCGGCGAGGAGCACTCCTACAGCTTCCCGCTGCGGACCCGGCTGCACGTCGCCGACGGCGACAAGGTCGAGATCGGTGAGCAGCTCAACGAAGGCTCGCTCTACCCGGCCGACCTGCTGGCGATCCGCGGCCGCACCGCCGTCGAGCTCTACCTCGTCGCCGAGGTGCAGAAGGTCTACCGCGCCCAGGGCGTCGACATCAACGACAAGCACATCGAGCTGATCGCACGGCAGATGCTGAAGAAGGTGCGGATCGAGTCGAAGGGCTCGACCAGCCTGCTTCCCGGCCAGCTCGAGGATCGCGGCAGCCTCAAACGGCTGAACAAAAAGACCAAGGAGGACGGCGGCACGCCGGCCAAAGGCGAGGAGGTGATCCTCGGGATCACCAAGGCCTCGCTGGCAACCGAGTCGTTCCTCTCCGCCGCCTCGTTCCAGGAGACGACGAAGGTGCTCACCGACGCCGCTCTGGAGGGCAAACGCGACCGCTTGGTTGGTCTCAAGGAGAACGTGATCATCGGCAAGCTGATCCCCGCCGCAACCGGTCTCAAGCACTACCGGACGGTGGCGATCGAGCCGGCGGTGGCAATCGAGCCGCCGAGCGACGAGGACCTGCTCGAAGAAGACGAGCTGGCCGCCGAGCTCGGCGTCGATGGAGTCGAGACCCCGGTCGAGGGCTTTGGCCTC
Organism: Solirubrobacterales bacterium; assembly: GCA_035509895.1. Lineage (GTDB taxonomy): Bacteria > Actinomycetota > Thermoleophilia > Solirubrobacterales > 70-9 > VAYN01. The sequence goes on along the minus strand of DATKIA010000043.1, from coordinate 8,980 downwards.
TCCTTCGCGGAGGAGCTCGAGGAGCTCGCCCAGGAGATCGAGTCCACCTCCGAAGAGTCGAAATAAGTCGAAACGAAGCACCAGTCCGCTTACGAAACGCCCCCGACCAGACGGTCGGGGGCGTTTTGTTTGCTGCTGCTGGCGTGAGGCCGACTAGTTGCTGGTGCCGCCGGCGAGGCAGTAGGCGTAGACGGTGATGGTCTGGTCGCTGCCTGAGTCGTTGTGGGCGTCGATCCGCCAGCCGTTGCCGAACCGGAAGTTCGACGCCTGGCGCACCAGGTAGGAGGTGCTGTAGCCGCCGCCGCTGATCGCGGTCGTGCCGGCCGGGCAGGTGACGCTGGTGGTCAGGTTGCCGTTGGCTTTGATCGTGGCCGATTCCGAGAACTGGCTGATCGGGCCGAGCTCTGAGGCGCGGACGGCTCCGGCCTGCAGCTCGCTCGAGCCAACCGAGTTGGCGCCGAGGTCGTTTTCGGTCAGCGACTGGTCGGCGACCTCGGAGGAGGTCACGGACGCGGCGCCGAGGTCGCCCGCGGTCAGCGAGTCGTCGACCACCTGGGTGGAGTCGACCGAGTTTTCGGCGAGCTCCTCGTTGCCGACGGCGTCGGGGGCGATTTTCGGCGCGCTGACCGAGTTGTCGCGGAGGTCGATCGAGCGGACCGTGCCGTCGACGATCTGAGCCGAGCGGACGCTGTTCTTGCTGATGCCGACGGCGAGGGCGCTGCCGGTCAGGGCGAGAAACAGTGCCACGCAGCTGACGATCATGGCGGGCGAGATACGGATCTTGCGGGTCTTGCTGGTCATCGGGGGCTCCTTTCGTTGGTTTCAAATCCCGATGGACCAAGCTTCGAATCGATCGCCCTTTCTCTCTACGGACCCCAGGGGTGGAACCGCTCACCCCTGGCGATTGGCCGCGCAGCCAGTCCGGTAGGTTTCGGCGATGGCCACGGCGGAGAAGGTCTGCATCATCGGCGCCGGCAGCTCCGGGATCGTCGCTGCTCAGGTGCTCGACGCCCGCGGAATCGCCTTCGACCTCTTCGAGAAGGGCTCCTACGTCGGCGGCAACTGGCGCTACGAAAACGACAACGGGATGTCGTCGGCCTACCGGTCGCTGCACATCAACACTTCGCGCCGGGTGATGGCCTACAAGACCCTGCCGATGCCCGACCACTACCCCGACTACCCGGACCACTTCCAGATGGCCGCCTACTTCGACGAATACGTCGACCACTTCGGTCTGCGGCCGAAGATCCGCTTTCGCACCGAGGTGCTGAGCGCGGCGCCGGTCGACGGCGAGTGGGAGGTGACCGTCGAGGACGCCGACGGCAACCGCGAGACCCACCGCTATCGCGGCGTCGTCGTCGCCAACGGCCACCACTGGGACCCGCGCTGGCCCGAACCGGCCTTCCCCGGCGCTGACCAGTTCACGGGCGAGCAGGTCCACGTCCACCACTACCGCGAGCCCGACGTCCTGCCCGGCAAACGGGTGCTGGTGCTGGGGATCGGCAACTCCGCCACCGACGTTGCGGTCGAGTCCTCGCGGATCGCTGACGCCACCTTCATCGCGATGCGCCGCGGCGCCTACGTGATCCCGAAGTACATCAACGGCAAACCGATCGACGAGCTCTCCAACCCCATCACCTCGATGCTGCCGATCCCGATCCAGCGCTTCTTCGCCGCCCGCGCCCTCGGCGTCGCCGCCGGCGACATGACGACCTACGGCCTGCCGAAGCCCGATCACAAGCTGTTCGAGGCCCACCCGACGGTCTCCTCGGAGCTGCTGCCGCGGCTCGGCCACGGCGACATCAAGGTCAAGCCCAACATCGACCGCTTCAGCGGCGGTCGCACGATCCTCTTTGCCGACGGCAGCGAGGAGGAGATCGACCTCGTCGTCTATTGCACCGGCTACAAGATCACCTTCCCGTTCTTCGACCGCGAGGTCTTCTCGGCGCCGGACAACAAGCTGCCGCTCTACCGCCGGGTCGTAGCCGTCGATCGGCCGGGACTCTTCTTCATCGGCTTCATCCAGCCGCTGGGGCCGATCATGCCGCTGGCCGAGGCCCAGGCTGAATGGGTCGCCGACCTCCTCGGCGGCCGCGCCAAGCTACCGCCGGAGGCGGAGATGCGGAGCGATATCGGCGAAGAAGAAACGAAGATGCGGAAGCGCTATGTCGCCTCTAAGCGTCATACGGTCGAGGTCGACTTCCATCCCTACCTGCGCGAGATCCGGCGCGAGCGAAAGCAGGCTGCGCAGCGGGCTTGACGACCCGGGTGCGGCCGCCCGGCGGGCAGGCCGGGAGCGGCAGCGCGGCACCCCCGCCATGCGGTCCGCGGCGAGGCCCACGGGGCAGTTTCGGCGGCATCTTGCGCCGCTTCGAGCCGCCGTCATCCTCGGCCTCCTCGGGCTCGGCATGGGTCTGGTGGCTCGCCCACCAGACGAGCCAGATCGATCCCAAAACCGGGATCTTCAAGACCACGAGCAAGAAAAAGATCGGCCAGAACCCCGTCACTGCGCTCCAGTTTAGGGATCAGGGTTGGGGGGAGGGTCGGGTGCCACTCTCACGGAGGCTCAAGAACGGGCGGTGGCGCCTCCGGAACTCGATCAGCTGCGCGACGGCTTCAGGCGGAGGGTCACCCCACCCCTCCACGCAACCCGATCTAGAGACCCGAAGCCCAGGCAATCAGCGCTTCGGTTTCGGCCTCTTGCAGGCCGACCGGGGACTCGGTGGGGACGAGGAGGGTTGGCTCGGGGCGGGCGCGGGCCCACTCGTAGCAGCTGTCGTCGAAGTTGTCATCGATCCAGGCGACGGCTCGGCCTCGGCAATAAGCCTCGATCGGGCCGAGCTTCCAGTGGGCGGAGCCGAAGACGGCGTCGCCGCCGAAGGTCAGATGCGGCAGCTCCGGCAGGCCGAGAATCAGCGGCAGGTAGTAGTTGGCTTTGTCCTCCCAGCCGGTCGCCCAGATCAGCTCATAGTGCTCGGCCAGGCGCCGCAACCTGCTGCCGGCGGCGAGCGAGATGCAGTGCATCGTCCCGTCGACCAGCTCGTAGCGTGCCTCGGAGCTGTCGGGCGGCTGGTCGAAGCCGAACAGGGAAATAACGCCGTCGACGTCGACGGCAAGAATCGGGAGGCTCACGGAACGAGAGGCTAGCTACCAGCGGTAGTGGGCAAACGCCTTGTTTGCCTGGGCCATGCGGTAGATGTCGTCCTTCCGCTTCCAGGCACTGCCCTGCTGCTGGTTGGCGTCCAGGATCTCGCTCGCCAGACGCTCCGCCATCGAGTACTCGCGGCGGGCGCGGGCGAACTGGACCAGCCAGCGGACCGCGAGAGTGCGGGCACGGCGGGCGGGAACCTCGACCGGCACCTGGTAGGTCGCACCACCAACGCGGCGGGAGCGAACCTCGAGCACTGGGGTCAGCTGTTTGATCGCCGCCTCCAGCGTCTCGACCGGGTCCTCACCACTGCGCTCAGCGACGATCGCCAGGCTGTCGTAGACGATCCGCTCGGCCAGGGACTTCTTGCCGTCGGTCATCACCTTGTTGATCAGCTGCTGGACGAGCCGGTTGCGAAGGCGGGCGTCCGGTTCGATCGGCCGGATCTGGGCGGCGGAGCGGCGCGGCATCAGGAAGCCTTCACGCCGTAACGGGAGCGGGCCTGTTTGCGATCGGAGACGCCGGCAGCGTCGAGGGTGCCGCGGACGACCTTGTAGCGGACGCCCGGCAGATCCTTGACGCGACCACCTCTGATCAGCACCACCGAGTGCTCCTGAAGATTGTGTCCCTCGCCGGGGATGTAGGTGGTGACCTCCATGCCGTTGGTCAGCCGCACACGGGCGATCTTGCGCAGGGCCGAGTTCGGCTTCTTCGGCGTCACCGTTGCCACGCGGGTGCAAACGCCGCGCCGCTGCGGAGCGGCTACGCGCTTCTTGCGACCTTGGCCGGACTTGAGACCGGGCGTCGTGGTCTTCTTCTTCGGGCGCTTGCGGCCCTTCCTGACGAGCTGATTCGTATTAGGCACGGCCGCGCATAGTAGAGCAGTCCGCAAAGAACCAGCCCTCCGGCTGCCGCGAGCTCTGCATAAAAGCCGTCTTCAAGCACGGCGGTGGCGCCCGCGAAGCGGCTGGCCTGGGTGCCGGCGTCGAGCCCGGCGGGGCGGTCGACGAGCAGGATCACGGCGACCGAGACCAGGCCCAGGGCGGCGACGACGAGGCCGAGGCGGGGGCGCGACCGGGCGACGCCGACGGCGCCGAGCGCCGCCGCGAGCAGGCCGACCGGGACCAGCAAGAAAGCGTGCGCTTCGCCGGCGGTCATGACGTCGACGGTTGGTGGTCGCGCGACCCCGCCGAGGTCGGCGTAGGCGGGCTGACCGATCTCGACGGCGCGGTAGTCGATGAACTGGGAGACGACGAGGAGCAGGCCGGCGCCGATGACGACCGCGCCGAGTGCCCGCTGCGGGGTGATGACAGCGCTGGCGGCGGTTGCCGTGCGGGCGAGCGCCGCACAGGCGCGGCGCAGGCCGGCCTCGGCGAGCGCCAGGGCACGGAAGCAGAGCGCCACCAGCGGCCGCAGCCGCAACCAGGCCCAAGCGAGGAAGGCACTCAGCAGCGCCCAGGTGCGGGCGCCGACCGCACGGCTGCCGCGCCCTACTCGGGCGAGGAGCGGATAGGTTCGCTCGAGGCCGCGGTTGGCGGCCCGATCGGCGCGCCGCGACCACTTCACGGCCGTCCCGGAAAGCCGCTTTGCGGCCTCGCCGATGCGGCCGCGAGCCGCTGCTATCATCGGCGGTCGCTCAGGCAGTTTTTTCGCAGGACGCTTCGCCGGGCCCTTCTTTTTGTGGGCCCTTTTTTTGCGCTCAACACCACGACTGGATTTAGACGACATGGCACGCAGCTTTCCACTGGAGAAGACCCGCAACATCGGGATCATGGCGCACATCGACGCCGGTAAGACGACGACGACTGAGCGCATCCTCTATTACACGGGCCGCACCCACAAAATGGGCGAGGTCCACGAGGGCGCTGCCGTGATGGACTGGATGGAGCAGGAGCAGGAGCGGGGGATCACGATCACCTCCGCCGCGACCGCCTGCGAGTGGAACGACCACCGGATCAACATCATCGACACCCCCGGTCACGTCGACTTCACGGTCGAGGTCGAGCGCAGCCTGCGCGTGCTCGACGGCGCGATCGCCGTCTTCGACGCCGTCGCCGGCGTCGAGCCGCAGTCGGAGACCGTTTGGCGCCAGGCCGACAAGTACGGGGTCCCGCGCTTCGCCTACATCAACAAGATGGACCGCACCGGCGCCGACTTCTTCAACTCGGTGCAGACGATGAAGGACCGGCTCGGAGCCAACCCGCTGCCGATCCAGCTGCCGATCGGCAGCGAGGAGAACTTCCAGGGCGTCGTCGACCTGGTGAAGATGAAAGGCCTGATCTGGACCGACGAGCTCGGCGCCGCCTACGACACCGTCGACATCCCCGAGGATCTCGTCGGACAGGCCGAGGAATACCGGACCCAGCTGATCGAAGCCTGCGCCGACTACGACGAAGAGCTGATGGAAGCCTTCCTCGGCGAGGAAGAGATCGCCGAGAACAAGCTGATCGCCTCTCTGCACAAGGCCTGCCTCTCGACCGACATCACGCCGGTCCTCTGCGGCACCTCGTTCAAGAACAAGGGCGTGCAGCCGCTGCTCGACTCGATCGTCGAACTGCTCCCCTCGCCGCTCGAGGTGCCGCCGGTGACCGGCGTCATCCCCGCCGGCAAGGGCCAGGCCGAGGACACGGAGGGCGAGCGCCCCGCCGACGACAACGGCCCCTTTGCCGCTCTCGCCTTCAAGGTCATGACCGACCCCTACGTCGGCAAGCTCACCTACTTCCGCGTCTACTCCGGCAAGCTCGAAAAAGGCGGCCGCGTCCTCAACGTCAAAACCGGCCGCACCGAGCGGATCGGCCGACTGCTGATGATGCACGCCAACAGCCGCGAGGAGATCGACGAGTGCTACGCGGGCGACATCTGCGCCGGCGTCGGCCTCAAGGACACTGGCACCGGTGACACGCTTGCCGCTCCGGACGCGCCGATCGCACTGGAGTCGATCGAATTCCCGGAGACGGTGATCGCGGTCGCGATCGAGCCGAAGACCAAGGCCGACCAGGAGAAGATGGGCAACGCCCTCCAGCGCCTCGGCGAGGAGGATCCGACCTTCAAGATCGAATCCGACGAGGAAACCGGCCAGACCTTGATCCACGGGATGGGCGAGCTCCACCTCGAGGTGATCGTCGACCGGATGCTGCGCGAGTTCAAAGTCGAGGCCAACGTCGGCAAGCCCCAGGTTGCCTACCGCGAGACGATTCGCAAGCGGGTCGACAAGGTCGAGGCGCGCTTCGTGCGCCAGACCGGCGGTCGCGGCCAGTTCGGCCACGTCGTCATCAACCTCGAGCCGGCACCCGGCGAGGGCTTCGTCTTCGAGAACAAAATCAAGGGCGGCGTCATCCCCGGCGAATACATCGGCCCTGCCGAGCAGGGGATGGAGGAGGCGCTGGAAAACGGCGTCAAGGCCGGCTACCCGATGGTCGACGTCAAAGTCGAACTCGTCGACGGCTCCTTCCACGACGTCGACTCCTCCGAGATGGCCTTCAAAATCGCCGGTTCGATGGCGATCCAGGAGGGCGCGCGCAAGGCCAACCCGGTCCTGCTCGAGCCCGTGATGGCGGTCGAGGTCGTCACTCCCGAGGACTTCCTCGGGGACGTCATCGGCGACCTCTCGCGCCGGCGTGGCAAGGTCCAGGGCCAGGAGCAGCGCGGCAACGCCCTCGCGGTCCAGGCCTTCGTCCCGCTCGGCGAGATGTTCGGCTACGCGACCGACCTACGCTCCTCGACCCAGGGCCGTGCGAACTACACGATGCAGTTCGAGCGCTACGAGGAGGTGCCCGGCAACATCGCAGAGGAGATCGTCGAGCACCGCTCTGGAGAGCCAGTAGGAGCAACTTCCTAGACCCAACCGCGACAGACGGGCACATCTGGCTATATTTCCCAGGTTCGCCCGCAGGCAGGGTAAAAAACCCCTGCTGGGCACCGCCCACAGACTCAAGCACCTAGATCAGACAGAACACAAATTTCGAAAGGCGAAACGGAGAGAGATGTCCAAGGAGAAATTTGAGCGCGATAAGCCGCACGTGAACGTCGGAACGATTGGTCATATCGACCACGGGAAGACGACGCTGACGGCCGCGATCACCAAAACCCTCTCCACCGTGGGCGGCGCCGAAGCTCAGAGCTTCGAGGAGATCGACAACGCTCCGGAGGAGAAGGAGCGCGGGATCACGATCGCGACCTCGCACGTCGAGTATCAGACCGACAACCGGCACTACGCCCACGTCGACTGTCCCGGCCACGCCGACTACGTCAAGAACATGATCACCGGCGCGGCGCAGATGGACGGCGCGATTCTGGTCGTCTCCGCTGCAGATGGCGTCATGCCGCAGACCCGCGAGCACATCCTGCTCGCCCGCCAGGTCAACGTCCCGCACGTGGTCGTCTTCCTCAACAAGATCGACCAGGTCGACGACGAGGAGCTGATCGAGCTCGTCGAGGAGGAGGTCAAGGACCTGCTCAACGAGTACGACTTCCCGGGCGACGAGACCCCGATCATCAAAGGCTCGGCGCTGAAGGCGCTGGAAGGCGACGAGGAGGCCCAGAAAGCCGTCTTCGAGCTGGCCGCGGCCCTCGACTCCTACATCCCGGAGCCGGTCCGCGAGCTCGACAAGCCCTTCCTGATGCCGATCGAGGACATCTTCTCGATCACCGGCCGCGGCACCGTCGCCACCGGTCGCGTCGAGCAGGGGATCGTCAACACCGGCGACGAGGTCGAGATCGTCGGCATCAAGGACACGACCAAAACCATCGTCACCGGGGTCGAGATGTTCCGCAAGATCCTCGACCAGGGTCAGGCTGGGGACAACATCGGCGCCCTCCTGCGCGGCACCAAGCGCGAGGAGATCGAGCGCGGCCAGGTTCTCTGCAAGCCGGGCTCGATCACGCCGCACACCAAGTTCAAAGCCGAGGTCTACTGCCTGAAGAAGGAGGAGGGTGGTCGCCACACTCCGTTCTTCTCCGGCTACCGGCCTCAGTTCTATTTCCGCACCACCGACGTGACCGGGATCGCCAACCTCCCCGACGGGACGGAGATGGTGATGCCGGGCGACAACGTCGAGATGACGATCGAGCTGATCCAGCCGATCGCCATGGATCAGGGCCTGCGGTTCGCCATCCGCGAGGGTGGCCGCACCGTCGGCTCGGGGGTCGTTGCTGAGGTCATCGAGTAACGACGCCGTTTCGGGGCGGGCATGGTGCCCGCCCTTTCGTCGCCTCAGGGCGGCGAGACAACTGCAAGCACATACGACCGGGGGCGGCGCCCCAAGCACAGGGGCCCCGCCCTTATTGCGCGGTAAGACGAGAAGAGAAAGACGAGAGCAGTGGCAGCCATAGCGGCACAGAAAATTCGAATTCGGTTGAAGGCGTACGACCATGACGCCATCGATCGCGCTGCCCGCGAGATCGTCGAGACCGCCGAGCGCACCGGCGCCAGCGTCTCCGGCCCGGTGCCGCTGCCGACCGAGAAAAACGTCTACTGCGTGATCCGCTCCCCGTTCAAGGACAAGGACTCGCGCGAGCACTTCGAGATCCGCACCCACAAGCGGCTGATCGACATCCTCCAGCCGTCGCCGAAAACCGTCGACTCGCTGCAGCGCCTCGATTCGCTGCCGGCCGGCGTCGACATCGAGATCCGTCTCGCCTCCTAGAGCCATGGCCGCGATTCTCGCCAAGAAGCTTGGGATGTCCCAGCTGTTCAAGGAGGACGGCAAGGTCGAGCGTGTCACCGTGCTCGAAGCCGGCCCGTGCCCTGTGACCGCGATCCGCAACGAGGAGCGCGACGGGTACAGCGCCGTCCAGCTCGCCTTCGGTCAGACCAAGGAGAAGCACCTCTCC
>DATKIA010000042.1:0-2066 GCA_035509895.1 Solirubrobacterales bacterium | reverse complement strand
TCGCCGCCGCTACGTCGGCCCCGCTCACAGGAACGGCCGGACCTCGACCTTCCGGTTGCAGGCCTTCGAGCCCGCGGTGGCGAGCTTGAGCGCCACGTCGAGGTCGGCGGCCTCGATAATCCAGAAGCCGGCGAGATACTCCTTCGACTCCACGAAGGGCCCGTCGGTGAATATCGCCTCCTCGCCCCGGTTGTCGATGACGGTGGCCGAGCTGGGCGCCCCGAGGCCACCGGCGAAGACCCAGTGACCCTCCGCCTTGAGCCGGTCGTTGAACACGTCGATGGCCGCCATCTCATCCGGGGTGGCGAGGCCGGCCGTGTCGTCGATCACGGAAACCAGGTACTGCATCACCAATCATCTCCTGTGGTCCGGGGCGCCCCTCGTGGGCGGCCTCTCACCCCTGCTATGAACACCTCTGCCCCGATCCGACACCAACTCCGGGGATTTCTTTCAAGACCTTCCGGTACGCCGGCGGTGAACGATCCGACTCGTCGAAGCCATCGCTGGACACCTATGTCACGTGCTTCAGTCGGTTGCATACTGCGGGCTTCCGGCCGGCCGGTAGACCTGGATCGTTATGCCTTTCGGGAAGGCTCGCGATTCGACCAGGTCAAGCGCCATGTCCGGACCGTTGTCGGGAAACAGCCGCGTACCCTGGCCGACGACCACGGGGCAGACGAGCAGGGTGATCTCGTCGACCAGCTGGTTGTCGAGGAGCCAGCGGACCAGGTTGCCGCTGCCGTGCACCTGCAGCTCGCCTCCCGGCCTGGCTTTCAGCTCGCCGATGGCCGCCGCGAGGTCACCGGACAGGACGGTCGTGTCCGCCCAGCGCGGTTTGGTGAGCGTGTTTGATGCGAGGTACTTGGGCCGCGTGTTCAAGGCGTCGGCGATGGGGCCGCTGCCCGGATCCATCACGCCCCAGTAGCCGGCGAAGACCTCGTAGGTGCGCCGGCCGAACAGGAACGCGTCGGCGCGCTGGTAGACCTCGTTGACGAACGTCATGGATTCGCTGTCGAACAGTGGCCTGGCCCATCCGCCTCGCTCGAATCCGGCGTCGAGGTCCGGATGGCGCCCGCCGTTTCCCTGCATCACGCCGTCGACGGAGACCTGCGTGGTGGTCGTCAGTTTCATGATCGCGGTTCCCTTCTCCTCGGCGGCCCCTCGTGGGCGGCCTCTCACCCCTGCTACGAACACCTCAGCCCCGATCCGACACCGCCCCCGGGATCTCTTTCGAGGACTTTCTGCGGGTGCTCAGCCTCGCCGTCCTGGCGTTCCGCGGTGACCTGACGAAGGATGCTGGGAACCGCAGGTCACGACGCAGACCCTATTTTCGGGCGGGTCAAGATCGGAGCGAACGATGAAGGCAGTCAGGTTCAGCCAGTTCGGGGGCCCGGAGGTCCTCGAGATCGTGGATCTTCCCGATCCGCATCCGGGTCCCGGCCAGGTCCGGATCGCGGTGCGCGCGGCCGGGGTCAACCCGAGCGACTGGAAGAAGCGCAAGGGCCTGATGGATGCGGAGCTCCCGCAGACCATGGGCCACGAGGCGGCGGGCATCGTCGACGAGCTCGGCGAGGGCGTCGCGGACGTAGCCGTCGGCGATCGCGTGTTCGGCTTCTCCGCCGAGGGGGCGACCCAGGCCGAGCTGGCGGTGCTGTCCTGGTATGCGCCGATTCCGCCGTCGCTCGACTTCCCCGGCGCTGCCGCGCTCCCGGCCGCCATCGAGACGGCCACGCGCGCGCTTGACCAGCTCGGCGTCGGGAGCGGCAGTACGCTGCTCATCAACGGCGCCTCCGGAAGCGTCGGCAGCGCCGCGGTTCAGCTCGCCGTGGTGCGCGGCGCGCGCGTAATCGGCACCGCCAGTCCAGCAAACCACGAGTACCTTCGCTCGCTGGGGGCCGAGCCCGTCGGCTACGGCGAGGGCCTCGTCGAGCGGGTTCGCGCGCTCGTGCCGGACGGCGTCGACGCGGCGCTCGACGTTGCCGGGAGCGGCGTCCTGCCCGCGCTTATCGAGCTCGCGGGCGGCCCGGCGCACGTCGTGACGATCGCCGACTTCGGTGGCGCGCAGG
>DATKIA010000041.1:0-5775 GCA_035509895.1 Solirubrobacterales bacterium | reverse complement strand
GGACCCGCGAAGCGGCGATGGCCGCCGGCGTCTCGCCGCACTCGCTGCGCCACTCCTTCGCCACCCATCTGCTCGAGGGAGGGGCCGACCTGCGTACGATTCAGGAGTTGCTCGGCCACGCATCGATTTCGACCACCCAGGTTTACACCCGAGTCGATGCGGCTCGCCTGCGCGACACCTATGCGGCCAGCCACCCCCGAGCATGAATCCGATCGCCCCTAACGAACGTAGAATCGCTTAGCCCAATGGAGACTGGTGTAAAAGAGGTTGAGCTGCGCGACCTTTGGCGTCGCTACAAGGACGACGGCGACGGCAATGCCCGCGAGCGCCTGGTCGTCGCCTACTCGCCGATGGTCAAGTTCGTCGCCGGCCGGCTCGGCGCCGGACTGCCCTCGCATGTCGAGGACGCCGACCTGATCTCCTACGGCCTGGTCGGTCTGATCGGAGCGATCGAGCGCTTCGAGCCGGAGCGGGGGATCAAATTCGAGACCTTTGCGATGACCCGTATCCGCGGCTCGATCATCGACGAACTGCGCTCGCTCGACTGGGTGCCGCGTTCGGTTCGCGCCCGCGCCCGCGAGATCGAGGTCGCCCAGGCCAAGCTCGAGCATGAGCTGCAGCGGGCGCCGACCGAGGAAGAGCTGGCGCGGAAGCTGAACATGACCGAGGACGAGCTGCAGAGCTCGCTGCTGGAGATCGCCAACTCCTCCGTCTACGCGCTCGATGAGCTCTGGACCGTCTCCGATTCCTCCGGCGACCAGGTCTCGCTGCTCGACACGATCGCCGATGACGGCGCCGCCGACCCGCAGGAGGCGCTCGACACCAGCGAGGTCAAGGAGCGCCTGACCGAGGCGATCGGCTCCCTGCCCGAGCGCGAGCAGCTCGTCGTCGCCCTCTACTACTACGAGAACCTGACCCTGCGCGAGATCGGCGAGGTCCTCGGAGTGACCGAGTCCCGTGTCTCGCAGCTGCACACCAAGGCCGTGATGCGGCTGAAGTCCCACCTCCAGCAGGCCTGAGCTGATGCGCCTGCGCCTTCCCCAGCGACGAGAGCGGCCTCTCGACGCCGATGAGCTGACGCCGTTTGAGCTGGCGGCGGCGCGGTTCAACGCCAGCGACGCCGGCCACACCGTCTCCGGCCTGGTCCGCACGCTTGGCGATCCCCGGGTCTCGGTTGGCGCTGCCGCCGGCACAGCCAGCGAGGTCCGGGTCACGGTTGCCTGGGAGCTCTCCTGGTACCAGTGGGGGGTGGACCTGGACGACGAGCGGCCCGTCCACGTGCTCGCCAAAGGCCGCGAGATCTCCGAGATCGATTACGCCGCCCGCCAGTGGAACGCCGCGGCGGACGCGGACGGCCAGATCGTCGTCGCGACGCTCCACGCCTAGATGGCAAAGGTCACGGTCAACGTCGACGGCGGCGCCCGCGGCAACCCCGGCCCGGCGGCAATCGGCGTCGTCCTCCGCGATGCCGACGGCGAGATCTTGGCGGAGCGGGGCGAAACGATCGGCCGCGCCACCAACAACGTCGCCGAGTACCGAGCGCTGCTGGCCGGGATCGCATTGGCGAGCGCGCACGGCGCCGACGAGCTGGAGCTGGTCGGTGACTCGGAGCTGGTCGTGCGCCAGGTCGAAGGCCGCTACAAAGTCAAAGACGCGACGATGAAAGAACTGCACGCCGAGGTGAAGCGGGCGCTGGCCGGGTTCGATCGCTGGTCGATCCGCCACGTCCGCCGTGAACACAACGCCGACGCCGACCGCCTCGTCAACGCGGCCCTGGACGGCGCATGAGCGAGCCGATCGACCCCGGTGTCGACATCGGCCACGTCCACCTCAAAGTGGCCGACGTCGACCGCGCGCTCGAGTTCTACTGCGGCGTGCTCGGCTTCGAGCTGATGCAGCGCTACGGCGCCGACGCCGCCTTCGTCTCGGCCGGCGGCTACCACCACCACATCGGCCTCAACTCGTGGCAGTCGAAAGGGGGCTCGCCGCCCCCGCCCGGGACCACCGGCCTCTTCCACACGGCGATCCGCTACCCGACCCGTCGCGCGCTCGCCGACGCACTGCAGCGGCTGATCGACGCCCGTATCCCGCTGACCGGCGCCTCTGACCACGGCGTCAGCGAGGCGCTCTACCTCAACGACCCCGACGGCAACGGGGTCGAGCTCTACTGGGACCGGCCGCAGGAGGAGTGGCCGGCGCCGCAGCCGGGGGAGCGGGTCGAAATGTTCACCCGCCCCCTCGACCTCGACGACTTGATCGCGGAACTCGGCTAAGCGCCGAGAATCGCTTCCAGCAGGTTGGCTTTGAACGCCTGCGTGCCGGGCACCAGTTTCAGCCCGGAGAAGCCGCCGTTGGCGCGGGCGTAGGCGAGCTCCTTGGCGAGGTCGCCGACGCCGTTGGTCGCCGGCAGCGGCGCCAGCTGCAGGGTGCTGAGAACGCCGATCGCCTGACCGGAGGTATTGAGGAAGCCGCTGCCCGAGTCACCCGGGATGCCAGGAGTCAGGGTGATGACGTTGTGGCTCCAGCCGTTGCCTTCGTTTTGGATCAGGATTCCCTGCTTGGGGCTCAGTTTGGTGAGGCCGCCGCGCAGTTCGGAGTTGCCGTAGGAGTAGACGGTTGAACCCGTCGAACCGGCGCTACCAAGGCCGGTCGGGCCGCCGAAGCCGGGGATCGAGGGGTTGACCCTGCCGACGTCGGCCGGGTCGATCTTGATCAGGGCGAGGTCGTTGTAGGCGCAGGTGTCGGGGTCGGACTCGCCTTTGGCCTGCATCGTCAGCCAGGAGTTGTAGACGAGGGTTCCCGGCTTGCCGGCGCCGGTGACGTCGACCGGGGTGCCGATCGGCAGCGAGCCGCTGGTGCAGCCGTCGGTTTCGGTCTGGCCGCCTGTGCCCGAGCAGTGGGCTGCCTGGCCGAGGTAGACGTTGCCGCCGTCTTCGAAGACGAAGTTCGAGGTGCACTGGGCGCCGGCGGTGAAGACCTGGACGCCGGGGTGGATCGCCGCGCTCGAGGCCGGAGCCCAGGCCGAAGCCGCAGCCGGTGCGAGCATGGCGACCGCCGCTGCGAGCAGCGCCGAGGTGGCGAACTTGATTCGATTCATCGAGAGCCTCCCAATTTGGTCGTGCCGGAGGGCCTGCCGCCGCCCGGCCGCCGAGGAGACTACCCAATATTGAGTAATCGCAATCAGAAGGGACTGGTTCAGGCATGGAGGTAGCCATCGCCGGTGGTCACGGCAAGATCGCACTGCTGCTCGGAAAGCTCCTGGCTGACCGCGAAGACAAGCCCTGGGGCCTGATCCGTGACCCGTCCCAGGAAGACGATCTCCACGCGGTCGGAGTCGAGCCGGTGATCTGTGACCTCGAGGGCGACGAGGACGTCGCCGCGGCGATCAGCGGCGCCGACGCAGTCGTCTTCGCCGCCGGCGCCGGGCCGGGATCGGGCGCCGAGCGCAAGCGGACGATGGACCTCGGCGGCGCTGTCAAGCTGATCGAGGCGGCGAAGGCTGAGGGCGTGCGCCGCTACCTGATGGTCAGCGCGATGGGCGCGGCTGATCTGCCTCCCAGCGGAGGGGACGTTTTCGGGGAGTACCTGCGGGCGAAGGCGGAAGCCGACGAAGCGCTCCGTGCCAGCGGCCTCGAGTACACGATCGTGCGCCCCGGCGGCCTGACCGACGAGCCCGGCACCGGCTTGGTCCGGGTCGGGGAGCGGCTTCAGCGCGGCGAGGTCCCACGCGCCGACGTCGCCGCGGTGCTGCTCGCCTGCCTCGACTCGCGGCACACGATCGACCGCAGCTTCGACCTGCTCGGCGGCGAAACCCCGGTCGCCGAGGCCGTCGCTTCGCTCTAGCACCTGGTCCGGCAGCGAAGTCGCTGCAAAGAAGCCCTGTAATAAAAAATTTACGGCCGCTTCCCAGGTCGGTAACGCGGCAGGGTCGGCCTGCGTAAAGGCTGGCTTCGCCCTGTCATGCCACCCGGAGGTCGACCCTTGTCCCGCTTCTCCCGCACTGCCGCCAACTGGGCGGTTGCCGGATTTCTCGCTGCCCTGATCGTCGCCGTCACCGGCATCGCCACCGCCGGCGCCGACGAAAGCGGGCCGAGCGGCGACCACCTCGTGATCTCGCGGATCCCCTCGATCTCAACCGCGCAGGGGATCACGCTGGTGCGGGTCAACGGCGCCGGCACCTCGGACGGCTCCAACTGGGCCCTGCCGACGACGGCCAGCGGTTCGAACAAAGCCATCACCCTGCAGGGTGACTCGAACGCGGTCGGCGCCCTGGCGCGGTCGGTCGACAAGCGCTACGTGACCATGGCCGGCTACCAGACCGCGGTTGGCGGTAACCCGGAAGCGACCGGCGCCCGCGTCGTTGCCCGGATTGACGCCAGCGGCACCGTCGACACTTCGACGACGCTCGGCAAAACCTTCGAAAAGGAAAAAATCCGCGGTGCTGCAACTAGTAACGGCACGGGCTTCTGGGTGACCGGCAACGGCAACGGCAGCGGCAACACGCCGCTCGGAGGCATGATCTATCAGCCGCTCGGCGCCACCGGGACGCCGACCGTGATCGTCTCCAAAGAAGCTCCGAGCAGCGACTCGAACAAAGCGCTGAACAACTTCCGCACGGTCCAGATCGCCGGCGGCAACCTCTACACCGGCAGCGAAAAGGGCACCGCGGGCGTTTACACCGTCCCCGGCCTGCCGACGAAACCGACCACCTCGACCAACATCATCAACCTCGGCACGAGCGAAGTCGACCCGATCTGCGAGCTCCCGCTCGAACACGAAGTGGGCAGCGGCAAAGTCGACCTGATGTACGTGGTCCGCGAGAACGAAGGGATCTACAAGTACTCCCTGAACGGCTCGACCTGGACCGAACGGGGCAAAATCGCCAGCGGCAGCTTCTCCGGGATCACCGGAAAGGTCGACTCCGAAGGCCACTTCCGTCTCTACGTGATCTCCGGCTACGGCGCCGCCAACTCGGTCGTCACCCTCACCGACAAAGCGGCCTTCAACGCGGCGCCCTCGGCGTCGCCGACGACGACCGTCTCGACCGCGGCCGCCGGTACCGCCTACCGCGGCGTCGCCTTCGCGCCCGAAGCCGAAGAATCGGTTTCGCTTCCGGGGGCGCCGACCGGCGTCTCCGCCTCCGCCGGCAACGCCAAAGCGACGCTGAGCTGGACGGCCCCGGGTGACACCGGCGGCTCGCCGATCACCTCGTACAAAATCGTCCCCTTCAAAGCCGGCGTCGCACAGACCGCGATCGAAACCGGCTCGGGCTCAACGGAATACACGGTCGAAGGCCTGACCAACGGCACCGAATACACCTTCACGGTGGCGGCGACCACCGCCAAAGGCACCGGCCCCGCCTCGGCCGCGTCGAGCCCGGTGACCCCGCAGGCCCCGGGGGCGGCGACGCCGACGATCACGCTCTCCGACAGCTCGCTCTCGGGCACGGTCAGCGATCCGACCAACCCGACCGTCGACGTCACGATCGGCCAGACCGGCGTCGAAGCGAAAGAACTGACGGTGGCGGCGACGGCCTCGACCAAAACCTCGGTCGCGACCAGCGGCGGCGTCAGCGTCACCGGCAGCGGTGTCACCCGCACCGTCTCGGTGACTCCGGCCGGCGGCGTCGGCTTCGCCGACATCACCCTCAAAGTCACCGGCCTCGAAGGCAAATCGGCGACGACCACGCTGCACTACGCAGCCTCGGCCAACACCTCGACTCCGGCGACCTCGCGCTACCACACGTTTGCCTCCGACGCCTCGACCGCGGTTGAT
>DATKIA010000040.1:0-4376 GCA_035509895.1 Solirubrobacterales bacterium | reverse complement strand
GACCTCGACCAGCAGCTCGGTCTCGCGCCGCGGCCAGAGGACCCGTTCGTCGACCGCGATCTCGAGCCCGCGGAAAGGCGCGCGGCCGAGGATGTAGGCCATCGGCTCGCGTTCGACCCGGCGCTGGACGCGGCCCTCGATCGTCGCCGCCACCTCCGGCTCGAGCACCCCGGCGCTCTCGACGGTCAGCTGATCGGGCTTGACGCCGAGCGCATCGGCGACCAGCACTTCCGCGTCGGCACGCGCCTCCTCGACGCCGGCCGCCGCGATCCGCTCAGCGGCGTCATCGAGCACCGCGCTGACCGTGCGCGCGGCAGGGTCCTCCCTATAGGTGTCAACACTCGCCATTGCCCGCCAAGCCTCCCTAAGAAATTGAACGATCCAAAGTTCTTGCGCAAGATAACATTGATTCGAGGATCCCGCTGGGGCTGCGGTTTGTACCGCATTTCAGGCCGCAGGTTGTAATTCGTTCGCCGCCGGGCGGCCTATGCCTCCGTGCCGGTACATCACGATAGCGATCCAGACAGCTCCGGCGATCATCATCGCCAGGCTCTCGAGCTGGGCGTTGGTCAGGCCGATCGAGTCCTCGGTGTTGCGGCGGATGAACTCGACCAGGAAGCGCTCGGTTCCGGCGTAGACCAGGTAGATGGCGAACAGGACCCCGGCCCGGACCCGTTCGCGCAGCTGCCAGAGGATCCAGGCGCCGAGCCCCATCGCCAGCGTCTCGTAGATCGGCGTCGGGTGCACGGTGCGGTCGGTCGGCACCGTCCCATCCGGGTAGGACATCGCCCACGGCCCGTCCCAAGGCTTGCCGTAGTCGCCGTCGCCGGCCAGCTGGCAGCCGCAGCGGCCGAGCGCGTAGCCGAGCGCCAGCGCCGGCGCCGCCACGTCGAGCAGCGCCAGACCGAGGAAGCCGCGCCACCAGGCCCAGAGGAGGACGGCGAGGGCGCCGCCGATCGCGCCGCCGTACCAGACCAGGCCGGCGCCAGAGAAGAGGTTGCCGAGCAGGTCGTCCTTGACGTCGTCGTAGTTCTGGACGATGAAGTAGACGCGGGAGCCGACGATGCCGCCGATCAGCGCCGCGAACCCCATCTCATAGGCCCAGTCCTTCGGCTTGCCGATCTCGCCGAACCGCTTCCAGACCAGGGCGCCGGCGGCGAGGAAGGCGAGCGCGAAGCAGAGCCCAAAGGTCTGCAGCGTGATCGGTCCGATGTCGAGGTGCGGGTACATGCGCTATTGGGCGATCTGGCTCAGCAGGCTAGCCGGCGAGCAGCGCCTCCAGCAGCGCCTTCTGCGCGTGCAGCCGATTCTCCGCCTGGTCCCAAACCGCGGAATGGTCGCCGTAGAGGACGTCGGCCGTGATCTCCTCGCCCGGATGGGCGGGCAGGCAGTGGAGGACGATCGCCTGGTCCTTGGCGGCGGCGAGCAGGTCGGCGTCGAGCCGGAACGGACCGAGGTCGGCGCGACGCAGGGCCGCCTCTTCCTCGTCGCCCATGCTGACCCAGACGTCCGTATATAGAGCGTCGGCATCGGCGGCGGCGGCGCGCGGGTCGGCGGTCAGCTTCGCCCCGTGCCCCTCCTCGAGCTGGTACCCGGCGGGAGCGGCGATCACGACTTCGACCCCGGCCAGCTCGCCGAGGATCGCCAGCGAGCGGGCGACGTTGTTGCCGTCGCCGACATAGGCGAGCCGCAGCCCCTCGAGCTTCTCGAAACGCTCGCGCAGGGTCATCAGGTCGGCCAGCGCCTGGCAGGGGTGGTGCAGCGGCGTCAACCCGTTGACGACCGGGACGCTGGCGGTGTTGGCCAGCTCCAGCACCGCCTCGTGGGAGCCGGAGCGGATCACGATCGCGTCGACGTAGCGCGACAGCACCCGCGCCGTGTCGCCGACCGACTCGCCGCGCGAGAACTGCATTTCGTCGCCGCGGAGGACGAGCGGCGTCGCCCCGAGCTCGGCGACCCCGACCTCGAACGAGATCCGCGTCCGCGTCGAGGGCTTCTGGAAGATGAGGGCGATGCTGCGGCCGGCAAGCGAGTCGGTCCCAACCTCACCGCGGCCGGCTTTCAGCTCCAGGGCGCGGTCGAGCAGCTTGCCGAGCTCGAAGGCGCCGAACTCTTCGCCGGTGATGAAGTTGCGAGTCAAGCCGCGGATACTACGTCCGCGATGGAGATCACCGCAATTGCCTGGAACCTCTTCCACGGTCGCGATTTCCCCCCCGACCCGGGGCTGCGCACCTGGCGCTCGCGGCTGCTGCGAATCGACGAGCGCAACGAGACTCACGTCCAGGTCAACCGCGACCTCACGACCGAGTTCGCGACCCTGCTCGCCGGCACCGCCTGGGACGTGGCGCTGCTGCAGGAGTGCCCGCCCCGTTTCGCCGAGCCGCTGGCCAAGGCTTGCGGCGCCGAGTGGCAACGGGCGCTGACCTCGCGCAACGAGCTCGGCCCGCTGCGGGCGCTGCTGGCGCGCCAGAACCCGGACCTGATGGCCTCGGGCGAGGGCGGCTCGAACCTGACCCTGGTCCGCGTCCCCGGCAAGCTCGGCGGGATCGCCGAACGGCGCGAGCTCGAAATCCACGAGGGCCCACCGGAGCGGCGCTCGATGGCCTTCACCCGCACCGCCTCCGGCCTCTGCGTCGCCAACTTGCACGCGACCAACGACCGGCCCGAGCTGGCGAGCGAGGACGTGCTCAGCGCCGCCCGGGCGGCGACCGAGTGGGCCGGCTCCTCGCCGCTTCTCTTCGGCGGCGACCTCAACCTGCGGCCGGGAGAGGACCCAGCCCTGTTCGAGACCCTGGAGCGGGACTTCGGCCTGAGCGGGACGACCGGGCCGAAAGCGATCGACCACATCCTCAGCCGCGGCGTCGATGTCCTCGAGCCGCCGACCGCCTGGCCGCCGGAGCGTCGCGAGCTGCCGCTCGACGGCCGCGCCCTGCGCCTCTCCGACCACGCTCCGGTGCAGGCGAGGTTTGCGGTTTCCGAGCCGCCGGTACTCCAGAGCTGAGATAGTCGACCCGCACACCGCGGGCAAACCCACCGATGGAGGCAGCTGAAGATGGCCGAGAAAAAAGCAGCGAGCAAATCGAACAAAAAAGCGAAAACCAAAGCGAAAAAACCCGCGGCCAAAAGCGCGGCCTCCAAAACCAAAAAAGCGGCGAAACCGAAAACGAAAGCCAAAGCGAACTCCACCAAAGCGAAAAAAGCGCCGAAAAGAGCTTCTAAAGCCGCCGGTAAATCGAGCAGCCAGGCGACCAGTGGCCTCGACAAGAGCGTCGCCCAGTTCCGCGAGAGCCTCGAGCAGAGCGTGACGATCAGCCGCGACCGGATCCAGGAGGTCGTCGACGACGCGGTCAAGCGCGGCCGGATGACCCGCGGCGACGCCGAGAAGATGCTCGGCGACCTCGTCAAACGCGGCCGCAAACACTCCGACGCGTTGCTCGGCGAGCTCGAGAAGCTGGTCAAACAGGCCCGCAAAGACATCGGCGACCGCACCGCGCCGGTCCAGAAAAAAGCCACCCAGGCGGCACGGCGGGCCCGGAAAAAACTCGGCTAGGTGGGTGAGCTGCTCGAGGTCGAGGTCGAATCGCTCGCCTATGGCGGGCGCGGCGTCGCTCGCGCCGACGGCCTCGTCGTCTTCGTCTCCGGCGCTCTGCCCGGCGACCGCGTCCGCGCCGAAATCACCAAGGGCAAGAAGCGCTTCGCCGAGGCGCGCACGGTCGAGCTGCTGCGCCCCGGTGCGGACCGGGTCGAGGACCGCTGTGTGCACGGCGGCGAGCCCTGCCCCGGCGCCCCCTGGCAGGGCCTCCCCTACGAGCAGCAGCTGAGCTACAAGCAGGAGCAGGTGGCGGAAGCGCTGCGCCGGATCGGCGAGCTCGAGGGCTTCGAGCTGGAGGAGATCGTCCCGGCGGCCGAGCAGTGGCGCTACCGCAACAAGCTCGAGTACTCGTTCGGGCCCGGTGCCGACGGCGCCAGCCCGGCTCTCGGCTTCCACGCCCGCGGTCGCTGGGACCTGATCGTCGACGTCGACGACTGCAAGCTCGCCTCGGAAACCGGCAACGCCGCGCGCAACGGGGTGCGCGAATGGGCGCGGATGGAGGACGTCCCGGCCTACGACGCGGGCGCGCGCAAAGGCATCCTGCGCAACCTCGTGGTGCGCGAGGGCCGGCGCACCGGCCAGATCCAGACCCGCCTCGTCACCACCGCCGCGCGTCTCCCCCGCCCGCCGGTCGACCTCCACACGACGATCGAGGGCGACTCGGGCGGCACCGACGGCCCGACCGGGGCGCTCGGCGAAGAGCGCCTGCACGAGACCCTCTGCGGCCTCGACTTCGAGATGTCCCACGGCGCCTTCTTCCAGACGAACACCGAGATGGCCGAGA
>DATKIA010000039.1:0-20849 GCA_035509895.1 Solirubrobacterales bacterium | reverse complement strand
CCCTCCGACGGAGGCTCAAAGGGCGCTCGGTGGCTCCCCCGGGGCTCGCTCAGCTGCGCAACGGTCTCCGGCGGAGGGGCACCCGACCCCTCCCCCACCGTCAGTCCTCGGCGAGGACGCGGATCGTGCGGCCCTTGCGGGCGGTGAAGAAGTCGACCTTGCCGGGCCGGGTGGCGAAGATCGTGTGGTCGCGGCCGAGGCCGGTCCCCTCGCCAGGCCAGAACTTGGTGCCGCGCTGGCGGACGATGATCTCGCCGCCGTGGACCTGCTGGCCGGCGAAGACCTTGACGCCGAGCATGTTGGGATTCGATTCGCGACCATTGCGGCTCGACCCGAGACCTTTCTTGTGCGCCATGCCTAGGCCTCCTCTTTCTCGGCTTTTTTGGCCGGGGCTTTTTTATCCGCCGCCGGTTTGGCCTCTTTTTTCTCGGCGGGGGCTTTTTTCGCCGCCGCTTTGCCGGCTTTGAGGCTGGTCACTTCGAGCTTGGTCAGCTCCGAGCGGTGGCCGGCGCGTTTGCGGTAGCCCTTCTTCGCCTTGTATTTGAAGACTTTGATCTTCGGCCCGCGCAGGTGCTCTGCGACGGTCGCCTCGACTTTGACTTTCTCGAGCTCTTTCGGCGCCGCGATCACGTCGGTGTCGCGGAACATCACCGCGCGCAGGGCAACCTTGTCGCCCTCTTTGGCATCGAGACGGTCGACGAGCAGGGACGTGCCCTCCTCGACCTTGTACTGCTTGCCACCGGTTTCGACTACTGCGTACATGCTCACTCTTCTTTGCTGCCTTGTTTGGCGCGCGAACGCCCCCGGCCGCCCCGGCGGCCGCGACTGCGTTTACGCGAAGGAGCGTCGGATTCTAGCTCGGAGCCGTTTTCGCCGCCGCCTGCGGAGCCGTTGGGGGAATCCCCGCCCAGCAATGAGGCGACCGCGGCCGAGCGCTCGACCTCCTCGATCCGCACCAGCTTGCGGTCGCCGACGTAGCGACCGCCGCCGGTGACGCTGACGATGTAGGAGTCGATCCGCGCAACCGCGTCGTCGGCGTTGTACATGTGCGGCTCGTCGATCTTGACCAGGACCTCCTCGCCGACCTTGAACGGGAGCGCCCGCTCCTCGATCTCCTCGCGGGTCCCGGACTCGACCACCTCGAAAGTCTCGATCGCGAGCGCGTCGCCGCCCTCGAAGTGGAAGCGCTTGCCGGTTTCGTTCTCGAACTCGGTCAGGCCGCTGTCGGGATCGGTCAGCTCGCGCGCCACTTTCGGGTTGACGCGAATCAGGAAGGCCTCGACGTCGGCGTGCTCCTCGACGATTTCGCGCATCTTGCGCAGGCCGTCGAGGGCGACGGTCTCGGCCGAGAGGACGACGCCCTCCCCGTGACAGGTCGGGCAGGACTCGGTCAGGATCTCGCGGACACCGTCGGTGACGTTCTGGCGCGTCATCTCGACCAGGCCCAGCGGCGAGACCTCGACCACGTAGCTCTTCGACTTGTCGGCGTCGAGCGCTTTGCGCATCGTCTTCAGGACTTTGTCGCGGTTCGAGGCCCGGGCCATGTCGATGAAGTCGATGACGATGATGCCGCCGATGTCGCGCAGGCGCAGCTGCCGCACGGCCTCCTCGGCCGCCTCGGTGTTGACCTTGGTGATCGTCTCCTCGAGGCCGCCTTTGCCGCGGCCGGTGAAGCTGCCGCTGTTGACGTCGATCACGGTCAGCGCCTCGGCGTAGTCAATGATCAGGTAGCCGCCGGAGGGCAGGTCGACGCGCCGGTTCAGGGTCGACTCGATCTCCTCGTCGATCTTCCATTTCTCGAACAGCGGCTTTTTGCCCTCGTACAGCTCGACCCCGCCGACCAGCTCCGGCGCCGTGCGCTGGAAGAAGCCGGTGACCCGCTCGAACTGCTTCTCGGAGTCGATGATCGCCTTCTCGAACTCGTTGAGGAAGACGTCGCGGAGGACGCGGACCGAGAGGTCGGCCTCCTGGAAGACCATCGCCGGCGCCTTGACCCCGTCGGTCCGCTTCTCGAGCACCTCGTTGAGGCGCTGCAGGTAGGAGATCTCGCGGACGAAGTCCGATTTTTTGGCGCCATGGGCGGCGGTGCGGACGATCAGCCCGCCCGGCCCCTTGTAGGTGTTGTCGACCATCTTCCGCAGCCGGTCACGCTCGGAATCAGAGAG
Organism: Solirubrobacterales bacterium; assembly: GCA_035509895.1. GTDB lineage: Bacteria > Actinomycetota > Thermoleophilia > Solirubrobacterales > 70-9 > VAYN01. The sequence goes on along the minus strand of DATKIA010000039.1, from coordinate 18,684 downwards.
GCGGCGACTGACGCCGACGCCGGAACCCTGCGGGGCGTAGACCAGGTAACGGCCGGCGATCGAGACGTTCATCGAAAGGCGGGCGCCCTTCGTCTTCAGCGGGTCCTTGACGACCTGGACCAGGATCTCCTGGCCCGGTTTGATCAGCTCGTTGATCCGCCGCCCCGAGCCGCGGCCGCGCTTCGGCGCCTGCTGGCCGTCGGGGAGGACGATCTCGTCGACGTGGAGGAAGCCATTGCGCTCGAGGCCGATGTCGACGAACGCGGCCTCCATTCCGGGCAGGACGTTGTCGACCTTGCCCTTGTAGATGTTGCCGACGATCGAGCGTCGGCCACGGCGCTCCATGTAGAGCTCGGCTACGTCCGCTTTGCCGCCTTTCGTCTTCGACTCGAGGACGGCAACGCGGGTCTCGCCGCGCTCGGCGGAGACCAAAATCGTTTTTTTCATTTAGTTCAACTCAGTTTCGATGGATAGGTACGCAGGGCCGGATGCCGAACACTGGCATCACCAGGCGAACCTCCCCTTCTGACTGAGATGCGCTTGGACGTTGATGCTCTGAAGGACGCCTACCGCGAGGAAGGTAGCGAGCACGGAGGACCCTCCGTAGCTCATCAGCGGTAAGGGGATCCCGGTGATCGGCATGATCCCGAGGTTCATCCCCACGTTGACGAAGACCTGGAACAGGAGCGTGACGGCGATGCCGCCCGCTACAAGGGTTCCGTAGGAGTTCTTCGAGAGCGTCACGATCCGCAGCGCCCGCCAGAAGAGCAGGGCGTAAAGGGATAGGACGAACGCGGCGCCCATGAACCCGTAGCGCTCACCGATCACCGCGAAGATGAAGTCGGTGTGCCGCTCGGGAACGAAGTCGAGCCGCGTTTGGGTGGCGTGATCGCCACGGCCGGTTTTTCCACCGGAGCCGATGGCGGTAACTGATTGAGCCTGTTGGTAACCCGCACCCTGTTCGTGTTCGTGCGGGTTTAGGAAAGAAGTCAGACGTTCCTCCTGATAGCCCTTCAAGACGGGGACCCCAACTGCGGGGGCCACGACGAGGACCAGGGAGATAAGCGCGACGAGCGCCGCGCCGATGATCGCAAAGTGCGTCCAGGGGACACCCCCAAAGTACATCACGGCGAGCGTCGCGGCGACGAACACCATCGAAGTGCCGAGGTCGGGCTGCAGGAAGACGAGCGCCGCCGGGGCCAGTCCCAGGACCAGATAGCGCAGCGTGCGCTGGGTCGCGGAGCCGCGCCTGGCACCGTCGATGACGAAGCCGGCCAGGGCGAGGACGAGCAGGAGCTTGCCCAGCTCCGAGGGCTGGAAGCTGAAGAACGGGAGTTCGAACGAGCGGCGTGAGCCGCGGGCGGCGAAGCCGAAGACGAAGACGAGGGCGATGCTGGTGCAGAGGAAGGTGTAGATCCCGACCCGCAGCTCGCGGAAGCGCGAGTAGTCGATCCGGGTCAGGATCAGCATCCCGAGGACGCCGAGCAGGCCGTAGATCAACTGGCGGTTGACGTAGTAGTCGGGTTGGCCGGGGACGTCGTTGGTCGTCGCCTGGCTCAGCGTGAAGACGCTGAAGCCGACCAGGGCGAGGGCGGCGAAGGTCAGCGGCCAGTCCATGTGGGCGAGGCCGAGCCGCTCGCCGATGCCGGTGTGGACGGCAAAGGGCTGGGGCCTCATCTGTCGGGCGCGGATCGTGTTCATCTATTCGGTTCCGCCGCTGCTGCTGACTTCGGTCGCTTGTTTGTTGAAGTAGGCCTCGAGGATCTGCAGCGCGGCCGGGGCTGCGGATTCGGCGCCGAAGCCGCCTTCCTCGATGGTCACGATGGTGACGATACGCGGGTCAGGGTACGGAGCGAGCGCCGCAAACCAGGACTGGTCGGCGTGTCCCGGCCGTTCCGCGGTGCCCGTCTTGCCCGCGATCGGCACCGGGAAGCCGCCGAAGATGCCGGCTGCGGTGCCGGGATCGACCTGCGCCGCCTCGTGCAGGCCTTCGAGGATCGCTTGCCGAGAGCCAGGGTCGATTTTGACGTGGCGGCGCGTCTTGAATTTGAATTCCTTGATCACGCGCCCGGCGGCGTCCTCGACTTCCTTGGCCACGTGCGGAGTCGGCACCGTGCCGCCGGTCCCGAGCGTGGCGTAGGCCATCGCCAACTGCAGCGGATTGGTCTGCAGGTCGCCCTGCCCGGTCGCCAGCTGGACGTTGTCGCCGGCCGACCAGGGGCGTTCGGTTTCGCCGTTGGCGAAGAGTTCGTCGCGCCATTTCTTCGACGGCACCAGCCCTTCCGATTCGTTGCCGAGGTCGAACCCGGTCGGGCGCGCGATCCCCATTTCGTGCGACCAGTGCTGGAGGAAGTTCTTGTCCCACATCTTCAGGCCGAGTTCGTAGAAGAAGACGTCGGAGGAGACCTGCAGCGCCGGGACCAAGGTCAGCGGCCCGTAGGAAGCGCCGCCGGCGTTCTGGAATTTCTGGCCGGCGAGTTCGATGAAGCCGTTGTCGAAGATCGAGGTCTGCGGGGTGATGACCCCGTCTTCGAGGGCCGCCAGGGCGGTGATGATCTTGTAGGTCGACCCGGTCGGGTAGGAGCTTTCGGTGGCGCGATTGAGGATCGGCGCCGCGATCGGGTCGTTGACCAGCGCGTCGTACTGCTTCTGCGTCATCGGGTGGGTGAAGATCGAGGGGTCGTAGGTCGGGAACGAGCCCATCCCGAGGATTTCGCCGTTATCGATGTCCATCGTCACGAAGGCACCGGGGAGGCCACGTTCGGCCAGCGCCGCTTCGCCCGCCGACTGGATCGCCGGGTTCAGGGTCAGCACCAGGTTGTCGCCCGGGGTCGGCGGTTCGGAGACGAGCTGGCCACCGGGGGTGGGCTGGCCGAGCGCGTTGACCTGGATCCGGGTCACCCCCGGCGTTCCCCGCAGGTACTTGTCATAGACGTACTCGGCGCCGCTCTGGCCGACCTCGTCGCCGGGCTCGATGTTCTTGTAGCGCGGTTCTTTCAGCTCGTCTTCGGAGATCTCGCCGACGCTGCCGACGACGTGGGCGGCGCGGCTGCCGTCGGGGTAGCGACGGACGAAGATGCGCTCGACGGAGACGCCGGGGAAGCGGCGCTGGTTCTCTTCGATGTAGTAGACGAGGTCGTAGCCGACGTCGCGCCGCAGCGTGATCGGCGCCCCGGCGGCGACTTCTTCCTGTTCGCGGATCGTCCGCCGCACCTTCTTCAGCGACATGTGCGCGAGCTGCCCGAGTTCGGTCAGCTCCTTCTTTTCCGCGGCCGGGTCGTCGGGCAGTTTGTCGGTGCTGAGCAGCAGCGCCAGGCTGGTCCGGTTCTCGACCAGGATTTCGCCGTTGCGGGCGAGGATGTCGCCGCGCGGCGCCAGCACCCGGTATTCGCGGGTGCGGTTGTTCTGCGCCTCGGCCAGGTAGTGGCCGCCGTCGAGCACCTGCAGGTTCCAGAGCCGGAAGAAGAGGACGGCGAAGAGGGCGACGGCGACGCCGCCGAGGACCGCGATCCGCAGTGAGAGCCGGCTGCGACGGGGGATGTCGTCAGGGCGGGGAAACACTCTGCCTAGGCTCCCAAGACCGTCGGCCGGCGCGGGCGGCGCGGCGGCCGCACCGGCTCCTCGACCAGCGCCGGGCGCAGGGCCCGCTTGACGCCAAGGTAGATCGGCCAGCCGAGGACGAAGGCGAAGGCGCTCTGAATCAGCATCTGGCGGATCACCAGCGGGCTGACGCTGCCGTCGAGGCCGAGCATCAGCTCGACCGCGCCGAAGCCGAGCTCGGCAAAGAGGGTGAGGACCATGCAGAGCAGCGGCGGCACCAGGCTGGTGTGGATCTCGAAACGCTCGCGGAAGAGGCCGGCTAGGTAGCCGACCGTGAGCAGCACCAGCGAGCCGCCGCCGAGCGTCTCGATCAGCAGGCAGTCGAGCAGGAAGCCGATCGCGAAGCCGCTGACGGCGCCGGTCAGCGAGCCGCCGAGCAGGCCGAGGCAGACGACCAATGCCGGCAGCAGGTCGGGGGTGGTGTGGAAGACAGCGACCTGGGAGAAGAAGGTGAGCTGGAGCAGGACGCCGAGGATCCCGATCAGGACCAGCCGGACCACGATCTTGGGGGTGACGATCACTAGCGCGAGCCCCCGGTCAAGACCTGGACCAAGTCGAGGTTGGCGAGGTCGGCGTAGGGCCGCAGGTGGACCTGCTGCTGGGCCTCCTGTTCGACGATCCCGGCTTCGGTGATTTCGCCGATCGGGATGTTGGGCGGGAAGTTCGAGGCCACTTCCTGCGCTTTCCAGCCGGCGGTGACGACCGCGAGGCCGGCGTGGACCTTCTTGGTCGAGTCGATGAAGTCGAGGATCATGTCGCCGGGGTCGCCGACCGAGGGCCGGACCACGCCCTGGACGCCCTTCGGCACGACCTTCGCCGAGACGGCGCTGGAGTGGTCGGCGATCAGCGTCACCTCGGAGCTGTTCGGGGTGACGGCGTTGACGGTGCCGACCAGGCCGTCGCCGTTGACGACGGGGTCGTTGACGTGGACGCCGTCGCCGCTGCCGGCGTCGAGCGTGACGTCGGAGAACCAGACCGTGGGCGAGCGCGCGATCACCCTTCCCGTAACCGGGTCATAGCCCGAAGGGATCGCTCCGCTTTCGTCGAGTTCGAGCAGTTTTCTCATCTGCCTGTTTTCCGAGAGCGCCGCCTGGGCGCCAACCGCCTCTTTGCGGGCGCTTTCCAGTTCGGTGTGGAGCTTCGAGTTTTCGCCCTTCGCGTCGAAGGTCTCGTCGAACCAGTTGACGAGGTCCCGAGCCGGCTTCAGGGCACGGTCGCCGGCCGACTGGATCGGGCTGAAGATCGTGCTGACGCCGCGCTGGATCCCGTTCGAGCCGCGGCTGTAGGTGATCGTAAGCAGCGCAAACGAGCCGATTATCAGCAGGGCGAGCACCGCGCGGCGGCGGCGTACTTGCTTTCGATACACGTGAAAACGACCTAGCTCTGGTTCTTCCTACGGGCCCGGTGGATCGCCTCGAACTCCTCGAGCGATTTGCCCGAGCCGATGGCCACGCACGTCAACGGCGACTCTGCCAGTCGACAGGGCATCTGGCACTCGTCGCGCAGACGCTGCTCGAAGCCTTGCAGCAGCGCGCCACCGCCGGCGAGGGTGATGCCGCGTTCCATGATGTCACCCGCGAGCTCCGGAGGCGTTCTGTCGAGCGTCTCCTTGACCGCGTCGACGATGTGGCCGACCGGTTCCTCGAGCGCCTCGCGGATCTCCTCGGAGCCGAGCGTGACGGTCTTCGGCAGCCCGGCGACGAGGTCACGGCCGCGGATCTCGGTCTCGATCTCCTGCGCCAGGCGCGAAGCGGAGCCGACCTCGAGCTTGACCTTCTCGGCCGTCTGGGAACCGATCGCCAGTTTGTAGGTGCGTTTGCAGTGGCTGACGATCGCGTCGTCGAGCTCATCGCCGCCGACCCGGATCGATTGCGAGACGACGATCCCGCCGAGCGAGACGACCGCGACCTCGGTCGTGCCGCCGCCGACGTCGACGATCATCGACCCGGTCGGCTCGGCAACCGGCAGGCCGGCGCCGATCGCCGCCGCCATCGGCTCCTCGATCAGGTAGGCCTTGCTCGCCCCGGCCGAGAGGCAGGCCTCCTCGACCGCCCGCTTCTCGACCCCGGTGACGCCGGAGGGGACGCAGACGACGACCCGCGGATGGGCGAACCGGAACGAGTGGACCGATTTGATGAAGTGGCGCAGCATCTGCTCGGTGACGTCGAAGTCGGCGATCACCCCGTCCTTGAGCGGCCGGATCGCGCGGATCGAGCCCGGCGTGCGGCCGAGCATGCGCTTCGCCTCGGTCCCGACCGCCTGGACCTGGCCGTCGGCCGAGTCGATCGCGACGACGGAGGGCTCGGAGAGGACGATCCCCCGCCCGCGCACGTAGACGAGCGTGTTGGCAGTGCCGAGGTCGACCGCCATGTCGCGGCCCCCAAGCCGCGCCAACCGGCTGAAGAAGCCCATTGGAAGATGAAATCAGACGGACTTAAAAGAGCCCTGGGGCGAGCTCGGCGAGCAGGCCGACCGGAAGGCCGACGACGTTGGAGACGCTGCCCTCGAGACGCTCGACCAGAGTCGAGCCGAGGGTCTGAATCGCGTAGCCGCCCGAGCGTCCCTGCCACTCGCCGAAGCGCACATAGCGCTCCTTTTCCTCGTCGGAGAGCTGCTTGAAGACCACAGTGGTCCGTTCCAAGCCAGAGCGCTCCTCGCCGTCGACAAGGACGACGAGGCCGCTCAGTACCTCGTGGGCGCAGCCCGACATCCGGTCGAGATAGGCACGGGACTCGGCCGCGTCGGCGGGCTTGCCCAGCACCTCGCCGCCGAGGACGACGTCGGTGTCGCAGGCGATCACCAGCGTCTCGGGTCCGACCGCTACCGCCCGCGCCTTGCGGCGCGCGTTCTCGACGACCAGGTGCTCGGGGTCTCCCCCGTCGAGCTCATCGACCCCAGGGACGACGACCTCGAACTCGATGCCGAGCTTTTCGAGGATCTCCCGCCGCTGGGGCGAGCCCGAGGCTAGGACAGCTCGGGGAACCAGATCGAGATCTCGCGCTCGGCCGACTCGTCGGAGTCCGAGCCGTGGACCATGTTGTAGGTCACCTCGAGCGCGAAGTCGCCGCGGATCGAGCCGGGCGCCGCCTCGATCGGGTTGGTGGCGCCGATCACCTGGCGCGCGGCCGGGACGGCTTCGACGCCCTCGAAGACGATCGCCGCCAGCGGGCCGCCGGTGATGAACTCGACCAGCTCGCCGAAGAACGGCTTCTCGGTGTGCTCGGCGTAGTGGCTGTGGGCGATCGCCTCGTCGGCGACGAGCGTCTTCAGGGCGACGATGCGCAGGCCCTTGCGCTCGAAGCGGGCGATCACCTCGCCGGTCAGGGCGCGCTGGAACGCGTCAGGCTTGACGAGGATCAGGGTCCGGCTCACGGCGGGGGCTCCTTTGTTCAGAGGTGGGAGTGGGTGGCTCCTCGGCGCCGGCCCGGCTCACGGGCTCATTGCGCGGAGCAGCCTCGGTTGCTTTCCCGCCCTCGCCGGCCGGCGCTTTTTTGCGCCTCGAAGTCCGTTTCGGCGCCTCGCGCGAGGCCGAAGCCTCGGACCGGCGCTCGCGTTTCTGCGGCCGGCGCTCGCGTTTCTCCTGGCGCAGGGCCGTCTCGCAATAGGGGCAGAGCCCCCAGCGCGGGTCGACCGGCTTGCCGCAGCTCGGGCAGGGATCCTTCAGCCGCCGCTGGCAGTTGGGGCAGCGGAGGAAGTTTTTCTCGATGTGGTACTCGCAGTTGGGGCAGGTCTGGTCTTTGAGCTGCCGCACCCGCAGCTCCGCGGCGCGAATCTCGAGCTCGCGCTCGTGGGCGTCCTCCAGGTACTCCGGCGGCCGCAGGATCGCGTAGACGGCGGTGCCGATGAAGGGGAAGAAGGAGGCGACGGTCGCGCAGGCGATCAGGAACGGGTCGGAGATCCGGCGGCGCGCGTCCAGGTACGTGTAGACGATCAATGCCAGCCAAAGGACAACCAGCATCAGCAGGAAGAGGGTGGCGGCCAGGTTGAGGCCGTTGTTGGTGATACCGAAGATCGCTAGTGACATTTGGGGCGCCTACCCGGGTAAAGGGAGCGGCAGTCTACTTCGCCGCGATCTCCGCGAACCCTGTTAAGGGCGCACGATCGATCGTTTTCCTCAGAGGAACAGCCTTCCAAACAGGTAGCCGACCCCGAAGAAGACAAGGATCACGATCGCGACTACCGCGGCGACGAGCCCCATCATCGACAGCAACTGGGAGCCGGCGCCGCGATCCATGACCAAATCCTCGCACAGTCGTTCTACGTTCCGAGGCCGCCCTCAGGTCCCGCTCGCGCCGAGGATCGCCCGGGCGGGCCCGATCGCATAGTGGGAGCCGGCAACCAGCAGGGCGCCCTCGGGCGGCTCGGCCGCGAGTGCGCGCCCGCGCTCCAGGGCCGCCTTGAAATCCGGCTCCACCTCGGCATCCAGTCCGGCCGCCGCGCAGGCGGCGGCCAGCTCTGCCGCCGGCCGCGAGCGGGCCCCGGGGCGCCCATGGCCTTCCAGCGCCGCCGCCGGGATCTCGGTGCAAACAGCACGATCGAGGACCGGCGCCAGCTTCGCGATCATCGCCTTCGCGTCCTTGTCGGCGAGGATCGCCAGGCAGGCAACGAGGCGGCGCTCGCCGGCAACACCGGGAAGCGCCTCGGCGAGGGCGGCGAAACCGTCGGGATTGTGGGCGGCGTCAAGGTAGGTCGGCGGCCCTGCGGCGACCTGCTCGAGCCGGCCGGGAACTGTGACGCTGGCTGCCACCGCGGCCACCGCGGCGGGGTCGAGCTCGCCGAGAAACGCCTCCGCCGCGCTGATCGCAAGGGCGAAGTTGCGACGCTGGAAGCGACCTGGCGCCCGCACCTCGATCTCCGCCCCGGGGTCCTCGGGCGCCTGCACCAGCCGCGCCCCGCGCTCCGCCGCGGTCCGCGCCGCCAGCTCAGCGACCTCGGGCGAGAGCCGGCCAAGGACGAGGGTGGTCTGGTCGCGCAGGACGGCCAGCTTCTCGGCCGCGATCTCGAGCTCGGTCTCCCCCAGCCACTCGGTGTGGTCGAGGCCGACCGAGGTGAGGACGGTGACCCGCGAAGGAATCGTGTTGGTCGCGTCGAGACGGCCGCCGAGGCCGGCCTCGATCGCCGCTGCCTTGACACGAGCGTTGGCAAGGGCGACGAAGGTCGCCGCCGTCGCCGCCTCGAACTGGGTCACCGTCTCGCCCTGCTCGAGGGTCCGGTTGACTCCCTCGGCCGCCCTGGCGACGGCGGCGACCGCCGCCGCCCAACGCTCGGCGTCGACCTCCTCGCCGTGGACCAGGGTCCGTTCCGACCAGCGCGCGGCATGGGGCGAGAGGCAGGCGCCGGCGGCGACCCCGTGCGCCTCCAGCAGTGCCGCCGTCATCCGCGTCACCGAGGACTTGCCGTTGGTGCCGACGACGTGAATCGAGCCGAAGCGGTGCTGGGGCAGGCCCAGCGCCGTCGTCAGCTTGTGCATCCGCTCCAGCCCGAGCCGCCAGCCGATCGGCTCCAGCGAGTCAAGATAGGTATCTGGGTCGAAGCTAGCCAAGCTCTGCGAGTTCGCTGCGGTAACGCTCGAGCTTGCCGCGCTCCTCCTCGACCACCTCGGCCGGCGCCTTGGCGACGAAGCCCTCGTTGCCGAGTTTGCGCTCGCCGCGCTGGACCTCGGCTTCCAGCTCCTCACGGCGCTTGGCGAGCCGCGCCGCAACGGCCTCGGCGTCGAGCTGCTCGGAGGCAAGAACCCGGACCGGGCCGATCGAGGCGACCGGCTCGGAGCCGACGCCGTCGAACTCGAAGCGCGAGAGGCGGGCAACGAACCCGGGTGGCTCGACCCCGTCGGTCGTCGCCGCCAGCACCGCCGCCGCCGGCACCCCGGCGAGGTCACGCCAGGCGCGCAGCCTCTGGGTCAGCCGGATTCCGCCCTCGACGTCTTCCTCGGCGGCGGCGTCGTAGAGCGCCTCGTCGGCGACCGGGAACGGGTGGACGACGAGGTGGCCCTGGCGGGCAGGGTGGAACGACCAGATCTCCTCGGTCACGAACGGCATCGTCGGGTGCAGCAACCCGAGCACGCGTTCCAGCGCGTAGAGCAGCGTCGCCGAGACCTCCTCCTCGCCTTCGTAGAGCCGCGGCTTGACGATCTCCAGGTACCAGTCGCAGAGGTCGCGCCAGAAGAACGAGTAAGCCTCCTGGACGGCGTGGGCGAAGTCGTAGGTCTCGAGCTTCGCGGTCACCGAGCCGACCGTCTTCTCCAGCCGCGAGAGGATCCAGCGGTCCTCGACGTGCAGCGGCCGCGGCGCCGGCTCGACCCCGTCGGCGACGTTGAGCAGGACCAGCCGGCTCGCGTTCCAGAGCTTGTTGGCGAGGTCGCGGCCCTGCTCGACCTTGGCGTCGGAGAAGCGCACGTCCTGGGTCGAAGACATCGCCAAGAGGCCGAAGCGCAGCGCGTCGGCGCCGTGCACGTCGATTTCCTCCAGCGGGTCGATGCCGGTGCCGAGGCTCTTCGACATCCGGCGGCCGTCGCGGGCCTGGATCACCGAGTGGACGTAGACGTCGCGGAAGGGGACGTCGCCGGCGAACTCGATCCCGGTCATGATCATCCGCGCCACCCAGAGAAAAAGGATCTCGCGGGCCGTGGTCAGGAAACTGGTCGGGTAGAAGGCGCGCAGCTCCGCCGTCTCGTCGGGCCAGCCAAGGGTGGCGAAGGGCCAGATCGCGGAGCTGAACCAGGTGTCGAGGACGTCTTCCTCCTGGCGCAGCTCGCCGCCGCAGCGCCCGCAGCGCTCCGGCGCCTGCTCGGCGACGATCGTCTCTTCGCAGGGATCGCAGTACCAGACCGGGATTCGGTGACCCCACCAGAGCTGACGGGAGACACACCAGGGCCGGATCTCCCGCATCCAGTCGAGATAAACGCGCTTCCACTGGCCGGGGGCGATCCGCACCTGGTCGCGTTCGACGACCTCGATCGCCGGCGCCGCCAGCTCGTCCATGCGACAGAACCACTGCAGCGAGATCAGCGGCTCGATCCGCTCGCCGGAGCGGTGTGAGAAGGGGACCGAGTGGGTGTAGGGCTCCTCAGCGCGGAGCCTGCCTTCGGCCCGCAGCGCCTCGACAACCGCCTTCTGCGCCGCGGCGATCGTCAGCCCGGCGTACTCACCCGCCGCCTCGTTCATGCGGCCGTCCTCGCCGATCACGGTCAGCTCCTCGAGTCCGTGCTTGCGGCCGATTTCGAAGTCGTTGACGTCGTGGCCGGGGGTGATCTTCAGCGCCCCGGTGCCGAACTCGGCGTCGACGTGGTCATCTGCGATGACCGGAATCCGGCGCCCGAGGAGGGGCAGGATGCAGTGCTGGCCGACGAGGTCGGCGTAGCGCTCGTCGCCTGGATGGACGGCGACGGCGGTGTCGGCAAGCATCGTCTCCGGCCGCACGGTGGCGACGGTCAGGACCCGGTCGGAGCCCTCGACCGGGTAGTCGATCGAGTAGAGGGCGTCTTCGACCTCGCGGTTCTCGACCTCGAGGTCGGAGATCGCCGAGCGCGAGCCCGGGTCCCAGTTGACCATGTAGTTGTCGCGGTAGATGTAGCCCTTGTCGTAGAGCTGCTTGAAGACGCGGTAGACGGCGCGGACGTAGTCGGAGTCGAGGGTGAAGCGCTCGCGCTCGTAGTCGCAAGAGGCGCCGAGCCGCTTGTACTGCTCGACGATCCGCGAGCCGTACTCGGCTTTCCACTCCCAGACCCGCTCGACGAAGGCCTCGCGGCCGAGCTCCTGGCGGGTCTTGCCTTCGGCCTTGAGCGCTTTCTCGACCACCGCCTGGGTCGCGATCCCGGCGTGGTCGGTGCCGAGGATCCAGAGCGAGTTGCGCCCCCGCATCCGGTTCAGCCGCACCAGCGCGTCCTGCATCGAGCCGTTCAGCGCGTGGCCCATGTGCAGGGCGCCGGTCACGTTCGGCGGCGGGATCGCGACCGAGAAGTTCTCCTCCGGCGTGCCGGTCGCCTCGGGGTGGAAGTAGCCGCCGGCGATCCACTCGGCGAAGATCCGCGCCTCGACCTCGGTCGGGTCGTAGCGCGTGGCTTCCTCGAGCTTCTTGCGGTTCCCGGCGCTCATCGCGGCGAGTCTAGCCACGTGTCGGCGAGGGTCGGAGAGACCCTCAACCGAACCTCCCCGCTGTTGTGAGGGCGAAGGTCTCTGCGCCCTCTCCCGCTACGCGGATTCCTCGCCCAGCTCGTCCGCGGCCGGGCCGATGTCCTGCGGCGCCGCCTCGGTCACCAGCGTCGGCCGGCGATTCTGGGTGATCGTCTCCTTGGTGACCACGCACTTGGTCACGTCGTTTCGCGAGGGCAGCTCGAACTGGACGTCGAGCAGCGTCTCCTCGAGGATCGAGCGCAGGCCGCGGGCACCGGTCTCGCGTTCCAGCGCCTTGTCGGCGATCGCCTCGAGCGAGTCCTCGGAGAAGACCAGCTCGATGTCGTCGAACTCGAAGAAGCGCTGGAACTGGCGGGTCAGGGCGTGCTTGGGCTCGGTCAGGATCGTCGTCAGATCGTCGCGGCTGAGCTGGTGGATCGCGGTGATCACCGGCAGGCGGCCGATGAACTCGGGGATCAGGCCGTATTCGATCAGATCCTCGGGCAGCACCTGCTCGAACCATTCGCCGGCGTCCTTCTTGACCCGCGAGGAGATCGCCGCACCGAAGCCCATCCCGTGGTCGCCGACCCGGCGCTCGATCACCTTGTCCAGCTCGGCGAAGGAGCCGCCGCAGATGAAGAGGATGTTGGTGGTGTCGATCGTCAGGAACTCCTGGTGGGGGTGCTTGCGCCCCCCCTGCGGCGGCACCGACGCGGTAGTCCCCTCGAGGATCTTCAGCAGTGCCTGCTGCACGCCTTCGCCGGAGACGTCACGGGTGATCGACGGGTTGTCGGCCTTGCGCGCGATCTTGTCGATCTCGTCGATGTAGATGATTCCGGTTTCGGCCTTCTTGACGTCGAAGTCGGCGGCCTGGATCAGCTTCAGGAGGATGTTCTCGACGTCCTCGCCGACGTAACCGGCCTCGGTCAGCGCCGTCGCGTCGGCGATCGCGAAGGGGACGTTGAGGATCCGGGCGAGGGTCTGGGCGAGCAGCGTCTTGCCGCACCCGGTCGGGCCCAGCATCATGATGTTCGACTTCTGCAGCTCGACGTCCACCTCTTCGGACTGAGCGATCTGGACCCGCTTGTAGTGGTTGTAGACGGCGACCGAGAGCGACCGCTTGGCAGCCTCCTGGCCAACCACGTACTCCTCCAGCACGTCGTGGATTTCGCGCGGCTTCGGCAGGTTCTCGAGCTCGAAGGCGGGCGGCGCCGTCAGCTCCTCGTCGATGATCTCGTTACAGAGGTCGATGCACTCGTCGCAGATGTAGACGCCCGGGCCGGCGATCAGCTTTTTGACCTGGCGCTGCGACTTCCCACAGAAGCTGCAGAGAAGTTGCTCGTTCGAGTCAGTGGGACGTGCCAGCGGAATCCCCTCCTATCGGGATGATCGATGAACTCCGGCTGGGGCTCCAAGAGCTTAAACGGGACCACCCGCCGGTACGTGGGTTGGTGTTACTGCGGGCAGCCCGGGTCCCCTCCCCGTGGTCGTCGCCTTGCGCGCGGCGCCGACCCGGGTGGCGATACGGTGGGGCCGTGTCAGACGGGATCCAGATCGCCCCGGTCAGCGCCGAGCAGTACGAGGAGTTGCTGCCGCTGATCGCCGCCTACCAGCGTTTTTACGAGGTCGAGGAGATCGAAGAGGAGCGCAACCGCGACTTTTTCCGCCGCTTCCTCGCTCCCAGTGAGGACGGCCTCCTGCTCGGCGCCCGTGCCGACGGCCGCTTCCTCGGCTACGCCTGCCTCTACTGGCACTTCAGCTCGCTCTCGGCACGGGAGGCGGTGCTGATGAACGACCTCTTCGTCGAGCCCGACGCCCGCGGCGGCGGCGTCGGCCGCGCTCTGATCGAGGCCGCCGCCGAAGTCGCCCGCGAGCGCGGCGCCGCCTACCTCGAGTGGTCGACCGCGCCCGACAACCACACCGCCCAGCGCCTCTACGACTCGACCGGAGCCGAGCGCTCCGAATGGGTCGAGTACGAGCTCGGGCTCTAGCTCCTGGCCGGGGGCAGCCGGTCAATCATCCGCATCAGACCCTCGATCATCGCCCGCCGTTCATCCTGCGCTTCGCGTCGGTCGGCAACTAGTTCGGCGAGTTGCACTTCTTCCCGCTTGGCCTGCTCCCCCATCCCTGCGATCACGGCTTCGAGCCGCGCCTGGGCTTCTTCTTGGCGCGCGATTGCGTGATCGTGGCGGATACGCAGCTCCTCCTGCCTGGCCACGGCGGCCTCCTGTCGGGCGATTGCCGCTTGCTGGCGTGCAACTGACTCCGCGATGCGACGATCGAGCTCAGACAATTCCTCTCCGGTCACGCCCTCATTGTGCCACGGCGAACCGCGCGTGGTACGCGCACAGCGGGCCAATTTCGAAACCCGTTAGCGTCGCCTTCCGCAATGACCGCAAGGCTCGAAGAGGTTGGGCGCGACGCGCCCGAGGTGCGGGCGCTCTACGAGGTCTTCATCCGCGAGTCGGACGGGCCGCTCGGCGATGCGGTCGACCTCGAGGCGGAGATTGCGGCTGGGCCGCCGGCCGAGCTGGGCCGGCCGGGCGGCGTGCTCCTGCTCGCCCGGGTCGACGGCGAGCCGGCTGGAATCGGCGGCGTCCGTCATCTCGACACCGACGTCGCCGAGGTCAAGAGCATGTTCGTCGCCCCAGCCCACCGCGGCACCGGCCTCGGCCGCCGGATCCTGGTCGAGCTCGAGCGGATCGCCGCCGAGCGCGGTTGCCGCGCCATTCGCCTCGACACCTCCAGCTACCTGACCGAGGCGATCGGCCTCTACCGCTCCGCCGGCTACGCCGAGGTCCCGGCCTACAACGGCAACGAGAAAGCCGACCTCTGGTTCGAGCGTCAGCTGTAGCGATCCCAGCGCTGCAGTTCCGGCTCCGGGTTGACCGGGACGCCGTGGACGTGGATCTCGAAGTGGAGGTGACAGCCGACCGAGATCGCGTTGCCGGTCTCGCCGACCGAGCCGACCCGCTCGCCCTCCCAGACCCACTCGCCCTGCTTGACCAGCGCCGGCCGCGGCAGGTGGGCGTAGAAGTAGCTGCGGTCCTCGCCTTCGCCATGAATCAGCAGGTAGTTGCCGTACAGCACCGGGTCGTAGCCGACCTCGCGCACCCGCCCGTTGCGGACCGCGACCAGCGGCGTGCCACAGGCGGCGACGACGTCGAAGCCCTCGTGGGTGCGGCCGCCGCTGCGTGGTGCCCCGAATTCGCCGATGTAGCCGCGCGCCCCGTGCGATCCCTGAACCGGAAAGACGTGCCCGTAATAGGGCATGCCGCCGTCACGACCGACGATCTTGGCCGCAGCCGGCACCGCTGTGACCGCAAGGAAGGCGGAAGCGAGAAGGGCGAGGCGCTTCAGTGGTGCTCGATGACGCGGTCGACGATGCTGTACTCCTTCGCCTCCTCCGCGCTCATGAAGTAGTCCCGCTCGGTGTCTTTGGTGACCTTCTCGAACGGTTGCCCGGTGTGTTTGGCGATGATCTCGTCGAGGCGGCGGCGGACGTCGATGATCTCTTTGGCGTGGATCTCGATGTCGGTTGCCTGGCCCTGGAATCCGGCCGAGACCTGGTGGATCAGGATCTTCGAGTTCGGCAGCGCCATCCGCTTGCCCTCTTTGCCGCCGCAGAGCAGTAGCGCTCCCATGCTCATCGCGACACCGACGCAGATCGTCTGCACGTCGGGTTTGATGAATTGCATCGTGTCGTAGATCGCCAGCCCCGCGTACACCGAGCCGCCGGGCGAGTTGATGTAGAGGCTGACGTCCTTGTCCGGGTCCTCGGACTCCAGATGCAGCAGCTGGGCGACGATCAGGTTGGCGATGTCGTCGGTGACCGGCGTCCCAAGAAAGACGATCCGCTCACCGAGCAGCCGCGAGTAGATGTCAAACGCACGCTCGCCGCGCGACGTCTGCTCGACCACCATCGGGACCAAAGGACTCATGTTCCGCACTCTATAGAAGCCGTCAGGCGTGCCTGGGCGCGAGCCGGGCCGGCTCAGTCGTCGCCCGGGGTCCAGAGTTTGCCGCCGGACTCCTCTTCCTCTTTCTCCGGCGTCCAGATCTTCTCCCGCGCCTCGGCCTGCTCGAGCGGGATCGGTTTCGCCGCCTCGGCGACGAGCTCGATCGCTTTGCGCGCCTTGATGTCTTCTTCGATCATCTTGTCGCGGCCGTTCTGGCGCAGGCGCTCCAGCAGTTTCTGTGGAGTAGTACGTTCGTGCTCGGCCGAGTGCTCGAGCGCCTCGATCAGTTCCTCCTCGGAGACTTCGATCGCCTCCGCCACGGCGATCGCGGTGACGACCGCCTCGCGCTTCAGCTCCTTCTCCGCGTCCGGCATCGATTCCTCGATCAGCTCGTCGCGCGTTTTGCCCTGCATCTGCAAGAAGGCGTTGGGGTCCATGCCGCGCTGGGCGAGCTGGCGTTCCATCCGCTCCCAGCGTTCGGTCGCCCGGGCGGTGACGAGCTCGTCCGGGACATCAACCGTGGCCGCGTCGACGGCGGCGTCGACCGCGCGGATCCTGAAGTCTTCCTCGGCGCGGCTGTCGATGGCATTGCCGACTTTCTCGCGGATGTCGGCCCGCAGCTCCTCGAGCGTGTCGAACTCGGAGGCGTCGGAAGCGAAGTCGTCGTCGAGCTCGGGCAGGATTTTCTCCCGCACCTCTTTGACCTTGATCTTGAAGACCGCGTCTTCGCCGGCCAGGTGCTCGGCCTGGTAGTCCGCGGGGAAGGTGACCTCGACGTCGCGGTCCTCACCTGGAACCGCGCCAACCAGGCCCTCCTCGAAGCCGGGAATGAACTGGCCGGAGCCGAGGGCCAGCAGCTGATCCTCGGCCTTGCCGCCCTCGAACGCTTCACCGTCGAGCAGGCCCTCGAAGTCGATCAGGACGGCGTCGCCCTCGGCGGCGGCCCGCTCGACCGGCTCCAAGCGCGCGAAACCCTCGCGGATCCGCTCGATCTCGGTCTCGACGACCGCCTCGTCGACGTCTTTCTCCTCGCGGCCGACCTCGAGCCCTTTGTATTCACCGAGCGTCGCCGGCGGCCGCACCCCGACCTCGAACTTGAACTCGAGCCCCTCGCCCTCGGCATCGGGAGTCGAGACCATCTCGATGTTGGGATCGCCGATCGGGCTGATGCCGCTGTCCAGCAGCGCCCGTTCGTACCACTCCGGCAGCGCCTCGCGGATCGCCTCCTCGAGGACCGGACCGAAGCCGATCCGCTGAATCACCAGCGAGGGCGGCGCTTTGCCTTTGCGGAAGCCGGGCATCCGCATTTCCTTGGCCAGCGCGCGAGCGGCGCGCGAGGCGGCGCGCTCGACGTCTTTGGCGGGGACCTCGACCTCGACGCTGACGCGCGAGTCGGGCAGATCTTTGACAGTGGTCTGCATTGGGGAGAGCGCTGACCCTAGCGCGCTCGGCGTTCCGCCAGCATCGTGCGCAAGACGGCACCGAAGTCGATCGCGAAGGCGACGCCGCGGCCCAGCGGCCCGGTCACCAGCCAGGCCGCCAGCCTGCCGATCCGCTCGCGTTTAGATGGCCTAGCCATTGGCGTAGTCCAAGAGCGAGCTGTCGATCAGCCACTCGACCGGAGCGTGGTCGTCGGTGAAGACCTCGCCGCCCGGCAGCCGCGGCTCCAGCGCCAGTGCCGCCTCGTGCGCGAGCGGCCGCAGCTCCGCCGGCAGTTGGTCGGCAGCGCGGTCGAGGCGGACCGCTGAGAGGTCCTCGTCGCCGCCGACCAGCAGCGTGTTGGTGTCCTCGATCGGGTAGCGCAGGACGGTGGGGAAGACCGCGGCCATCGTCCTGCCCAGCACCCGCTCGAGCTCTTCGCCGCCCTCGGGGTGGCCGACGTTGACGATCGTCACCCCGTCCTCGCCAAGCCGATCCTTGGTCAGACCGAAGAACTCCCGGGTCGTCAGGTAGAAGGGGATGTAGGGCTGGCGGTAGGCGTCGACCATGATCGCGTCGTAGCCGCCCTCCGCCCGCCGCAGCCAGGGCCGCGCGTCCTCGTCGAAGACCCGCATCCGGGGATTGCGCAGGCCGAGGTAGCGGCGCCCAACCTCGGTCAGCTCAGAGTCGATCTCGACTGCGTCGACACTGGTCTCGGGGAAGTAGTGGCCGAAGGCGCGGGCGACGGTGCCGCCGGCGTTGCCGAGGATCGCAATCCGCTCCGGCGGCGCCGGATCGTCCGCCGCCGCCAGCACCAGGTGGCCGTCCCAGTAGTCGCCGGTCAGGAACTCGCCCGGGCGGTAGAGCGAGTGCACCGCCTGCCCCTCGTTCAGCTCCAGCACCCGGGTCCCGTCCTCGCGTTCGACTACCCGCGCGTACTGATGCTCGGTCTCGGCCTCGTAGATGACCTCATCCTCGCCGGCGTCCTTGATCGTCCCGACCGGGATCGCCAGGGCGAGGGCCAGTGCCGCCGGTGCCACCAGCGCCCGCCAGCCGATCCCGAGCGCGGCGACGAGAGCGAGGCAGAGGGCGAAGACGATGAAGGTGCGCTGGGTGCCGAGCAGCGGGATCAGCAGCAGCGCCGAGAGCATCGTCCCCAGCAATGAGCCGGCGGTCGAGATCGCGTAGAGCCGCCCGACCACCTCGCCGGAGCCCTCGACCGCGCCGACCGCCAACCGCACCGCCCAGGGAGCGGCGGCGCCGAGCAGCACCACCGGCACCGCGACCAGGATCAGGACCCCGAGCAGGGAGCCGGCGAAAGTCCCGGCGGAGATGTCGTCGAAGGCCTCGACCGAGAAGCCGAGAAAGGGCCGCGCCGCAAAGGGGACGACGGCGACGAGCAGCGCCGCGACCAGGATCAAAGTGCTCAAGGCCCGCAGGCTCGGATAGCGGTCGGCGACCCGGCCGCCAAACCAGTAGCCGATCGAGAGGGCAACGAGGACGACGCCGATCGTGTTCGCCCAGACGATCGTCGAGGCGCCGAAGTAGGGCGCCAGGAGGCGCGCCGCGGCGATCTCGACGCCGAGGCTGCAGGC
>DATKIA010000038.1:0-8352 GCA_035509895.1 Solirubrobacterales bacterium | reverse complement strand
GAGCTCGAAGACCTGGTCGTCGGCGAGCTCTCCGGCTCGGCGCTCTTCGGTGCGCGTTTCCGCGAGAACGCGTCACGTTCGCTGCTGATCCCGCGCGCCTACCCCGGCAAACGCACGCCGCTCTGGCAGCAGCGGCTGAAGTCGCAGAGCCTGCTCGAGGTGGCGCGGGACTTCCCCCGCTTCCCGGTCATCCTCGAGACCTACCGCGAGTGCCTGCAGGACGTCCTCGACCTGCCCGCCCTCGGCGAGCTGCTGCGCAAGCTGCACGCGCGCCAGCTCAGCCTGGTCGAGGTCGAGACCCCGACCGCCTCGCCCTTCGCCTCTTCGCTGCTGTTCGACTACGTCGCCTCCTACATGTATGAGGGGGACACGCCGAACGCCGAGCGGCGGGCGGCGGCGCTGGCCCTCGACCGCGACCTCCTGCGCGAGCTGCTCGGCCAGGAGGAGCTGCGCGAGCTGATCGACCCCGAAGCCCTGGAAGAAGTCGAAGACCAGCTCCAGCACCGGACCGAGGCCGGCCGCGCCGGCGACCGCGACGCCCTCCAGCAGCTGCTGCGCAACCTCGGCGACCTGACCGCCGAGGAGTGCGACGAACGGGTCACCGAGGGCTACTCGGCCGCTTCGATGCTGGGCAAGCTCGAAGCCGAGCGCCGCATCGCCAAGGTCCGGATCGCCGGCGAGGAGCGCTACGTCGCCGCCGAGGACGCCGGCCTCTACCGCGACTCCCTCGGCGTGCCGCCGCCGGCCGGGCTGCCGGACACTTTCCTCGAGGAGCACCCGGACGCGATGCGGGCCCTGGTCCGTCGCTTCGCCCGCACCCACGGCCCGTTCCCGACCGCGCGGCTGGCCGAGCGCTACGGGATCGACCCCGGGCCGGCGCTACGCGAGCTGGAGTCCGAAGGAGCGCTGGTCCGCGGCGAGCTCCTGCCCGGCGGCTCCGAGCGCGAGTGGTGCGACTCCGAAGTCCTGCGCAGGGTCCGCCGCGCCAGCCTCGCCCGATTGCGCAAAGAGGTCGAGGCGGCCGATACGCGGGAGCTCGCCCGCTTCCTGCCGAGCTGGCAGAACGTCGACGCCTTCCGGCCCGCCGGCGCCGGCCTCGACCGCCTGCGCGAGGCGCTGGTGCCGTTGCAGGGGGTGGCGCTGACGCCGAAAGTCTGGGAGCAGGACGTCCTGCCGCGCCGCCTCGGCTCCTACTCCCAGACCTGGCTCGACGAGCTCTGCACCAGCGGCGAGCTGGTCTGGATCGGCGCCGGCGCCCTTGGCCGCTCCGACGGCCGTGTCGCCCTCTACTTCCGCGAGGACATCCGCCTCGCCGGGCCGCCGCCGGCCAACGCCAAGCTGGAGCCGGTCACGGGCGAGGTCCACGACGCGATCCGCGCCCGCCTCGAGGCCGGCCCCTCGTTCTGGCTCGACCTGCTCGCCGACCTCGGCGAGGTCCCCGCCGAGGAGCTCCACAACGCGCTCTGGGACCTGGCCTGGAGCGGCGACGTCACCAACGACGCCTTCGCGCCGCTGCGGGCGCCGCGGCTGCGTGCCGTCGCCAACTCCGAGCGTCCCGGCCGCCGTTTCGCCCGCCGCCGTTCGACCACCGGCGCCGCGGTCCAGGGCCGCTGGTCACTGACCGTGCCGCTGTTCGCCAGCGCCCCCGGCCCCGGCGCCAAGCTCCGCGCCCAGGCCGAGCTGATGATGGAGCGCTACGGGATCGTCACCCGCGAGACCGTCCTCGCCGAGGGCATTCCTGGCGGCTTCTCGACCCTCTACGCCGAGCTCGGCAACCTCGAGCTGCTCGGCACCGCCCGCCGCGGCTACTTCGTCGAGGGCCTCGGCGGCGCCCAGTTCGCGCTCCCCGGCGCCGTCGAGCGGCTGCGCTCGCTGCCGGAAGCAGACGGCTCCTATCTGCTGCTCGCTGCCACCGACCCCGCCAATCCGTATGGGGCCTCGCTGCCGTGGCCGAAACTGGAGGGGGGCCGCCGTCCCGGCCGCACCCCCGGCGCCCACCTGCTGTTGCGCGACGGCGAGCCGGTCGTCTTCGTCGAGCGCGGCGGCCGCGGCGTCCTCCGCCTGAAGACGCTTGAGGAGGGCGAGCTGCAGGAGGCGATGCAGGCCCTCGCCGATGCCGTCAGCGCCGGGCACCTGCCGAAACTTGCAATCGAGAAACTCGACGGCGAGCCGGTGATCGGCTCCGGCCACGAGGAGGCGCTGATCGGCGCCGGCTTCAGCCGCGGGCCGCGCAAACTGACCGCCTCGGCCTGACATCGATGGATCAGTAGGCCATAATCGCCTCGGTGTCCGACCGGGAGCAGAGCGCAGTCGAGCTGCTGAAGAGCGTCACCCTCTTTGCCGATCTCGAAGCGGATGAGCTCGAGCGCTTTTCCCACGTCGCCGTGCCGCGCTCGTTCCCCGCCGGCACCCGGGTCTTTCACGAGGGCGACAGCTCCGACGCCTGCTACATCGTCAAGGAAGGCAGCTTCCGGGTCACCCGCGAGCACTCCGACGGCCGTGCGATCACCCTCGCCACCCTCGGCCCCGGTGAGATCTTCGGCGAGCTGGCGATGCTCGACGGCGACAAACGCTCGGCCAGCGCCGAGGCGCTGAGCGACGGCGAGCTGCTGGCGCTGCCGGCCGGCGACGTCCGCTCGCTGCTCGCCCGCCACCCGGAGATCGCGCTGAAGCTGGTCGCCGGCCTCGTCCGCCGCCTGCGCGCCGCCAACGTGCGGCTCTCGCGCCAGTCGTTTCAGACCGTGCCCAGCCGCGTCGCCGGGATTCTCTCCCAGCTCAGCCGCGAGGCCCAGGACGAAAACGGCGGCGCCAGCGAGGTCACGATCCGGATGAACCAGACCGACCTCGCCCAGCTCGCCGGCACCTCGCGCGAGAGCGTCAGCCGCTTCCTCGCCGAGCTCGAGCGCGCCGGCGTCGTCCGCTCCGGCCGTGGCCGGGTCACGGTCCTCGACCCGCCCAAGCTGCGCAACTACATCTATTGACGGCAGGCCGGCTCTCGATCCCATTCGAGCGCGACGGCGCCGCCGGCGCCGTTGACGCTGAGGTTCGCGTCAACGACGATCCGGCGTCCCTCGGCTGTCCCCCGTGCGCCCGTGGCTTTGCCTGGTGCAGGGCGACGGTGCAGTTCGACGCCCGTGGCTACTCCGACCCGCTTGGCTGGGTCCAGCTCGTCGACTGGGAGCAGATGGGGGAGGGGTTCCAGATCGACCCCTTCGCGCCGCTCGGTCGCATTTCCCACCCTTTCTGCTTCTTCGGTTGGGAGCCGACCTTGTTCGACGCCCCCCATACCGACACCCCCCTACAGACCTCCGACTTCGTCGCCCACTCGTTCCTCTGCGGGCTCGGCCCCGAGCCGCTGGCCGGCCGCTTCGAGGCCGACGCCGTGCTCGGCTTCAGCTGGGGCTTCCGCGTCCGCGAGGGCGAGTTCGAGATCGAGGGCCCCGCCCTACTCGCCCCCGAGGACTGGGACCGCCACCGCGACTACCTCACCGCCGCGCACCCCGGCTGGACCTTCATCCCCGGCTTCACCTAGACCTACCCTTGGTCGATGTCGGACTACGCCGAGCGGCGCGCACGGATGGTCGAGCGGCAGCTGCGGGCGCGTGGCATCGACGACGAGCGGGTCCTGGCGGCGATGGCGGAGGTGCCGCGCGAGGCGTTCCTGCCGGCCCGGCGCCGCCACCGCGCCTACGCCGACTCGGCGCTGCCGATCGGTGAAGAGCAGACGATCTCCCAGCCCTGGATCGTCGCCGCGATCTGCCAGGCGCTGGAGCTGGGCGGCGAGGAGCGCGTGCTCGAGATCGGCACCGGCTCCGGCTACTCGACCGCGGTCCTCGCCCGGCTCGCCGCCGGTGTCGTTAGCATCGAGCGCTACCCGCGGCTCTCGCGCGGCGCCGGCGAAGTGCTCGCCTCGCTTGGGATCGGGAATGTCGAGCTGTTGGTCGGCGACGGCAGCAACGGCCTCCCGGACCGCGGTCGGTTCGAGGCGATCGCCGTCCACGCTGCCGCCCCGGCGCCACCGCCGGCGCTGCTTGCCCAGCTCGCCGAGGACGGCCGCATGGTCGTCCCGATCGCCTCGGAGTCCGTCGACACGCTGACCGTGCTCTGGCGCCGGGGCGAGAGTTTCGAGGCCGCCTCGCTCGGCCCCTGCCGCTTTGTGCCGCTGATCGGCGAGGGTGGGTTCAGGGGGAGCAGCTAGAGCCGCTCGGGTCGTTGCCGTCGCGCTGGACCTCGTCGTCGCCGGCTCCGCACTCGATCTGCTTGTCGCGCTGGCCGTCGAGCGCTTCGATGAAGTCGTCGCCGCCCTTGCCGACGAAGACGTCGGCGCCGAGGTGCCCCATCAGGCTGTTGTCGCCGCCGTCGCCGACCAGCACGTCGGGGCCGTCGGATCCCTCCAGGCTCTCGTTGTCGCCTAGCACCTGGTCCTGGTTGCCGCAGCCGGCCGGGCCGCCGCTGCCGCCGAGGGTGATTCGCAGGTTGTCGTCGGAACGGGCGTAGGAGACGGTGTCCTCGCCGCTGCCGCCGTCGTAGGTGTGGCCCTGGCAGGTGGCGACCGAGGAGACCAGGAGGTCGTTGCCGGCGCCGCCTTTGAGCAGATCGGGGCCGGGGTCGGCGTAGAGGACGTCGCTGCCGGCGTTGCCTTCGAGCCGGTCGCTGCCGTTGTTCGGCCCGTTGTAGTTCTCGCCGGCTTCGAGCACGTCGTCGCCGGAGCCGCCGACGATGACGTCGGAGCCGGCGTTGCCGTTGATGCGGACGTGGTCGTTGGCCGGGACGCTGGGGTCGACGACGAGGTTGTCGTCGCCGTCGCCGCCGGTGATGACGATCAGCGCCAGCGCGGGATCGCCGGGGCAGCTGACGACGGTCGGCTGGCCGACCGGGTTGGCGCAGCCGCCGCCGGCGAAGATCGGGACCGTGTCGGAGACGACCCAGCCGCCGGCGACGAGCGCGACGTGCACGTCGTCGGGTCCGCTGCTGCCCTGGACGACGAGGCTGGAGCCGTCGAGGCCGAGGTTGAGGATCACGTAGGCGCCACCGGGCGGCGGCCCTGCTTCGGGCCCGCAGGAGTTTTCGACGGTGAAGCCGGTGCAGTCGTCGCTGCCGGGGCCGCCGAACGCCTCGCCGCCACCGCCGCCGCTGTTCAGGGTGTCGTCGCCGACGCCGCCGTCGAGCCGGTTCGCTTCGCCGTCGCCGACGAGCGTGTCCGCCTGTGGCGAGCCGACCACGTCCTCGAAGCCGCTGAGGTCGTCGTGGCCGTCGCCTTTGGCCTTGTCGGTTGCGAGGTCGACGATGACGGGGCCGCGGGTGGCGGAGGCGTAGGAGACGATGTCGCCGCCACCTACACCGCCGGCCAGGGTGTCGGTGCCGGCGTCGCCGCGGACGACGTCGCCATCGCCATCGCCGCCGTCGACGTTGTCGGTGCCGGCGCCGCCGAAGATCACGTCGGTGCCACCGCCGCCGTCGAGGTCCGAATCGTCGCCGGGGCCGCCTTCGATCCGGTCGTTCCCAGGGCCGCCTTCGATCTTGTCGTTGCCCTTGTCGCCGATCAGGATGTCGTCGCCGGCGTTGCCCTCGAACTCGTCGCTGCCCTGTTCGCCGTCGAGCGTGTCGTCGCCGGCGCCGCCTTCGAGGTCGTCGGGTCCCTTGGCGCCGATCAAGAGGTCCTCGCCGGCACCGCCGTGGAGGTTGTCGGCGCCTTTGGAGCCGCTGAGACGGTCATCCCCGGCGCCGCCGTCGAGCATGTCGGAGCCGGTTTCCCCGGCGAGCTTGTCGCCGCCGCCTTCGCCGACGAGTGAGTCGTAGCCACGGCCGCCCTGGATCACGTCGTCGCCAGGCCCGCCGCAGATCGTGTCGTTGCCGTTGCGGCCGCCGCTGATGTGGTCATCGCCGCCGCCGCCGTAGATCACGTCGCTGGCGCCTTTGCCGACGAGCACGTCGTCGCCGGGGGTGCCCATGATCGTCACCCGCTTGCCGTTGCACGATTTCGCCGCCGCGGAGCCGGCCAGCGGCAGCGCCAGCAGCCCGGCCACGGAGGCGAGGATGGCGAGGAGCGTTCTGGTCCGAAGGCGGGGGTGGAGCACGGTCCACCCATCGGTCTGACCGCTCCTAAACTCGAATCGGGGTCGAACATTCGTCCACCCCCCGGCCGCGGGGGAGCGACCCGCGCCCTTCCTATACGCTCGCTCCCTCATGCGGAGCGGCATCTACGTCCTCAACTTCTATTCCGCGGTTTTCATCGACCAGCTCAAGCGCGGCCGCAAGACGGCGACGATCCGGCTCGGCGACAAGAGCGGCAAGTACGAGCGCGGCCAAGTCGTCTGGGTCACGGTCGGCTTCCGCCACAGCCCGCGCGAGAAGATCTTCACCGCGGTGATCGACGAGGTCGAGGTCAAGCGCGTCGGTGACCTCTCGCGCCGGGACATCGAGCACGACAACCCCGAGTTCAGGCGCATCGAGGAGGCCAAACGCTTCCTCGAGCAGATCTACAGCCGCCCGATCGGCGACGACGACACGGTGACCGTGATCCGCTTCTCCCAGATCGTCGAGCCGCCGCGGCCACATCTCGGCAATGGCGAGACGCCGCACCACAACTGAACCGCGCCCTCCCCGGCCGCGTAGATAGGCGCGATGGCCGAGTACGCCTTCCTCACCACCTGGCTCCTGGACGCGCCGCGCGAGCCGGTCTGGGAGGCGGTCCACGACCAGGCCCGCTGGCCGCAGTGGTGGCGTGGGGTCGAGGAGGCCGAGGAGCTGCGCCGCGGCCCCGATGGCGGCGACGTCGGCAGCGTCGCCCGGATGGTCTGGAAGAGCCTGCTGCCCTACCGGGTCTCGTTCGAGGTGACGACGACCCGGGTCGAGCCCCAGCACCTGCTCGAGGGCCACGCGGTAGGCGAGCTGGAAGGGGTTGGCCGCTGGCGCTTCTACGAGCAGGACGGGGTCACCGCCGTGCTCTACGAGTGGAACGTGGCGACGACGAAGGCGTGGATGAACCGCATGGCGCCGCTGCTGCGCCCGGCCTTCGAGTGGAACCACGACTGGGTGATGGCCCGCGGCGGTGAGGGGATCGCGAAGTTGCTCGGCTGCCGTCTGCTCGCCTCCGACTGAGAAAACCTCCTGCCGGGCTTGACCGGCGCCGTTACCTCGCTATCTTTCCTGTTGTTGGCACTCCCACCAGGAGAGTGCCAAGGCCGCCAGAGGGCTGGAAAGGGCTCTAGAGCGGCGTTTCCCTCACTTTCCACCAGCAAGACCACCACTTACCGATGACGGAGGTATACGGATGAAGCTGAAGCCCCTCGGGGACCGGCTGATCGTCAAGGCGATCGAGGAGGAGGCGACGACCGCTAGCGGCATCGTGCTCCCCGACACCGCCAAAGAGAAGCCGCAGAAGGGCAAGGTCGTCGCCGTCGGCGACGGCGCCATCAACGAGGACGGCAGCCGCCGCCCGCTCGACGTCGCCGAGGGCGACGAGGTCCTCTACTCCAAATACGGAGGCACCGAGGTCACCGTCGAGGGGGACGACCTGCTCGTCCTGCGCGAGTCGGACGTCCTGGCCAAGCTCGGCTAGCACCACCCACCGGACTTAAGAATCAAGGAGGATTGAATTCATGGCTCATAAGGAGCTGAAGTACGCAGAGGAGGCCAGGGGGGCCCTGCAGGCAGGCGTCGATTCCGTCGCCAACGCCGTCAAAGTCACCCTCGGTCCCAAAGGCCGTTACGTCGTGCTCGACAAAAAGTTCGGCGCGCCGACGATCACCAACGACGGCGTCACCATCGCCCGCGAGGTCGAGGTCGAGGACGTCTTCGAGAACCAGGGCGCCCAGCTCGTCCGCGAGGTTGCGACCGCGACCAACGACGTCGCCGGTGACGGCACCACGACGGCGACCCTGCTGGCGCAGATCATCGTCCGCCAGGGGCTGAAGAACGTGGCCGCCGGCGCCAACCCGCTGGCCCTGCGCCGCGGCATCGAGAAGGGTGTCGACGCTGTCGTCGAGAACCTTCGCGAGAAGCAGTCGAAAGAGGTCGCGGGCAAGGACCAGATCGCCCGCGTGGCCGCCATCTCCGCCGGCGACGACGAGATCGGCAACGTGATTGCCGACGCGATCGAGAAAGTCGGCAAAGACGGCGTCGTCAACGTCGAGGAGGGCCAGACCTTCGGGATGGAGCTGGAGTTCACCGAGGGCATGCAGTTCGACAAGGGCTACATCTCGCCCTACATGGTCACCGACCAGGACCGCATGGAGGCGGTGCTGGAGGACCCCTACATCCTCATCGCCAACCAGAAAATCGGCTCCGTGCGGGACATCCTGCCGGTGCTCGAGCAGGTGATGCAGGGTGGTAAGCCGTTGCTGATCGTCG
>DATKIA010000037.1:0-25465 GCA_035509895.1 Solirubrobacterales bacterium | reverse complement strand
ACCCGGTCCCCCCCGGCCCGCTGCGGGCGACGCGGCGGCGCAACGTCAAAGCGCTGCCGTTCGCGGAGCGCCAGAAGCTCGCCAACCCGCCGGAGCGGATCCTGCGGGCGCTGGCGGCGGTCGTCGGCGAGAAAGGCTATCCCGACACCACGGTCGCCGACGTGGTCGAACGGGCGGGGACCTCGCAACGGACCTTCTACGAACACTTCAAGAACAAGGAGGACGCGATCGTCGCCGCCCTCGACAGCGGCTCCGCCCACATGCTCGCCGCCGCCCTGCCGGCCTTCCGCCGCGCCCCCGACTGGCAGCACGCGGTCCACGACACCCAGGAAGCGATGTTCGCCTTCGGCGCCGAAGAGCCCGAGTACGCGCGGATGGGCGGGGTCGAGATGTACGCCGCCGGCAAACGCGCCCTCGACCAGCGCGAGGTCGTGACCGAAGGGATGGAGGGCCTGCTCGCCCCCGGCTACGAACTCAAACCTGACACCCCGCCGATCGCCGCCGAGGCGATCGGCGGCGCCCTCTACTCACTCCTCTACGACCACGTCAACAAGAAGGGCCCGGAGACCCTGCCGGCGATCGTCCCGACGGTGGTCTACGTCACCCTCGCTCCCTTTCTCGAGACCGAGGACGCCTACGAGGTCGCGATCGGCTGAGGCCGGGTGTACCTTGAACGCGATGAACGTCAGACGCAAGGGGAACTGGACCCCCGATGGCCGGGCCGAGAGGGTGGCTCTGAGGCGTGACTATCGCGCGCTGACGCCTGCCCAGCGAGTTGAACAGGTCTTCGAGCTCTCGAAGTTCATGTCACAGGTTTCTCAGGCGGGCCAGCGTCAGCGCGGTGGCTGACCTCGACATTCGCGGCCTGCTGGAGGAACTTGTCCACGACGGGGTGGATTTCCTGATTATCGGTGGCGTCGCCGTCGGGTACCACGGTCATGTGCGGGCCACGAAGGACGTCGACGTCGTCCCATCTCCGGATCGCAGCAACCTCGAGCGCCTAGCTCGGGTGCTCAGTCGACTCGGAGCGATAGTCGAGGGTGCTGAGGAGTTCGAGCCAGGAGAGCTCCCAGATCCACTGGACCCCGACGTTCTCTCCGAGGGCGGGAACTGGGTGCTCTCAACCCGGTTGGGCCGGATCGACATCATGCAATGGATCGGCGACGAACCGCTGTGGGAACAGCTCTCACCTGCGGCAATAGAGGACGAGATCGCTGGCATGGCCGTCAGGATCGTCAGCTATGACGATCTCGTCGCACTGAAGGAACTCGCCGGCCGGCCTGAGGATCTGACTGATCTGCAGCGGCTACGAGCGGCGCGAGAGCTTTGACGACGACGCCGCAGGGTTTGCTCAGCCGTGGATCTTCTCGCCGCGCTCGAGCATGGCGACGAACTTGCGCAGCCGCCGCTCCCGCGTCTCGGGCTTTTTCGCGTCGTTCAGCCGGTAGATGACCGCGTAGCGGTTGGCGCCGTCGAGGCCGGCGAAGAACTCGGCGGCGGCCGGATTGGCATCGAGCTCGCGCTGGAGGTCGTCCGGCACCTGCGCCGTGCGCTGTCCCTCATAGGCCGCCTCCCAGCGACCGTCCCCCTTCGCAGCCTCGACCTCGGCCAAGCCCGCCGGCCGCATCGCGTCGGCAGCGATCAGCGCTTCCGCCTTCTCACGGTTGATCTTCGACCAGCGCCCGCGCGGGCGGCGCGGCGTGAACCGCTGCAGGAAGTGCTGGTCGTCGTGGCCGCGCTTCTGGCTGTCGATCCAGCCGAAGCAGAGCGCCAGCTCGAGCGCCTCGGCGTAGGTCACGCTCGGCTCCTCCGCCCCCTTCTTGGCGATCTTCAGCCAGGCACCGTCGCTGCCGTGGTTCCCCTCCAGCCAGCGCTCGAGCTCGGCCCGGTCGGCAAAGAGGAGGGTCGGCAGGTCGTCCGCCACGGACGCCAGCTTCTCATTCGACGAGCTGACGCAGCTCCGCGGTCAGGCTGTCCTCCAGCTCTTTGATGCTGCGGTAGTCGAGGCAGCGCTCACCGCGGACATCGAACATCAGCTCGGAGTCGCTCTTCTTGATCAGCACCGCCGGCACCCCCTTCGCCCAGGCGTAGCCCACCTCCAGGTAGACGTTGGGGTTGGCGTCGGTCAGATCGGCTACCAGCAACGTCGCGGTGCTGATCTTGTCCTTGACGCGATCGAGGATGTCACCGGTGAATATGCCGCGGTCGATCCGCTCGCAGAGCAGGCCGCTGTTGCGGACCGCCGCCGCGATCCCGTAGTGGAAGACGTCGTCGAACTCCGCCGCGAACGGCATTGCGATGAACGCGTGGTCCTGCTGCTCGGGGGCCGCGGCGACCGATTGCTGGAGGACTTCCCCCGCCGCCGGGTCCTCAGCCTCAATCCTGAAGGCGGAGGAGCCGTGGTTCGACGCGGGCAGGGTTTCGCGCAGCCGCAGGCGGAGCCGCTCGGCTCGGCCTGGGTCGCTCTCCAGGATCAGGACCTGTTCGAGTGACCCGGGTGCTTTGCCATCCTCGATCGCGTCGATCAGGCCGCGAACCTCGGAATCGAGGCAAGCGAGCTCGTCCAGCCCGTATCCAGCCCCGTGCAGGGTGAGCGCAACCGTCTTCACGTCGGCGCGCTCCCTGGCGAGGATCTCCAGCGCTTCTTCGGCGAAGGTGCCGATCTCGCGATAGCCGAAGGTCAGCAACGGCCCGACGCTGATGAAGAGCACGTCCTCGGCGCCGACCGCTGGCCTTCCGGGGACGATCACGTGGTTCCCAGCCGGCAGCTCACCCTCCAGGTCGAGACCGAGCAGCTTCCCCGTCGCGCGGTCGACTCCGCGAGGAACGTCGGCGTGCTTGAGGACGAGGGCATCCACCTGGTAGGCGAGCGCGTCCGCCTCGACCACTTCGAGCATGGTTCCGCTGGTCCCATCCACGGCACGAGCCTAGCCAGGCAGCCGGGACCGATGGAAGAACCGTCGTGTTTCGTTCGATCGCCGACCGCGGGGTGCCCGACTCGGCGAGCACCGCCAGCAGTTCGGCCTCGCCGACGCCCTCGCCGGGCGCACGGTTTAGAGTCCCGCAGCGTCGGCCAGCAGGTCGACCTGAGCCGGGTCGCTGGAGCTCGGGAAGAGGATCAACTCGTCGCAGCCGACGCCCTCGAAGGCCGCGAGGTAGGCCTTGACGGTCTCGGCGTCCTTGGCGGCCGAGCCGGCGATGAAGTTGGCCGTGTCCTCTCCGAGCCAGGCGTAGTAGTCCTTCAGGTACTTGTTGGCGTTCTCTTCGGCCTGATCGCCGAGCGAGAAGTAGGCGAGGGCCTCGACCCGCGGCGCGTCCTCGCGGCCGGCAGCCGCCCACTCGGCCTTCACCTTCTCCGCCCCTTCAGCGAAGACTTCGGGCGGCGCCCCGCCGGAGATCCAGCCGTCGCCGTACTTGGCGGCCCGGGCGAAGGAGGCGTCGACGCCGCCGCCGACCAGCAGGGTCGGGTAGTTGGGGACTTCGGGCCCGACCAGCTCGTGCTCCCAGACCTCGCGGATCTTCGACAGCATCTCGTCGATCGTCGCGCCGCGGCCGTCCATCGCCACCTCGGCCATCGCATAGTCGTCGTCGCGGCCGCCGAGGCCGATGCCGAGCGTCATCCGGCCGCCGGAGAGGGCGTGGATGCTGAGCGTCTGCTTGGCGACCGAGGCGGCGTTCTCGCGCAACGGGGCGAGCAGCACCGAGGTCGTCAACCGGATCCGCTCGGTCACCGCGGCGGCGGCGGCGAGCGCGACCAGCGGCTCGTAGTTGCCGTAGGCGATGCGGTCGATCGTGCCGAGGCTCCTGAAGCCGCGCGCGTCCGCTCGCCGCGCCCACTCGGTCAGGTCGGAACCGGTCGTGCCGGGAACAGCGTTGGGAAGGCCAATCGATACGTCCATCTGCGCTCTCCTACTCGTCCGGGACTGGGTAGGAGAAAACTACTCAGTCGGAGAGCTCGGCTTCGAGGCTTCGGAATGCGTCGCGCGCGTAGCCGAGGACGCGGCGGTCGCCGCTCAGGCGGTAGCGCGAGTTGACGCCCATCACCAGGGCGTAGAGCTCGAAGGCGACGCGGTCGGGGTCCTCGGCGCCGGCGATCCCGGCCTGGCGGGCGAGCTCACCGATCCAGGCGTCGAGGGCGGCGGCGATCGCGTCGCGGACGGGGCCGGGCCGGTCGTCGTACTCGGCCGAGGTCGCCGCCCAGAAGCAGCCGCCGGCGTAGAGGTCGAGGTGCGCGAGGTAGTTCTCGCCCAGCGCCCGCAGCCGCGGCGCCCCGTCGGGGGCGCTCAGCGCCGGCTCGAGCACGGTCGCGACGAAGCGCTGGGCGGCGGCCTCGACGGTCGCCAGCTGCAGGTCCTGCTTGGAGCCGAAGTGGGCGAAGAGACCGCTCTTGCTCATCCCCAGCTCGCTCGCGAGGCGGCCGATCGTCAGCCCCTCGAGGCCCTCGGCCGAGGCGAGGTCGACGGCGCGGTCGAGGATCGCGGCGCGGGTCTGCTCCCCCTTTCCGGCTCGCGTCTCCCCTGCCTGCGGCGCTCCGGTTTCGCGCTCGGTGGTTGCGCTCATCGCCGAAAGGATATAGAAAAGCACGAACGTTCGTACACATATGGGAGGAGAAGTACATGAGCAACCACGGAGCAAAGAAGATCGATGAGATGGAGGCCGTCTACCTCGGCGCCTTCAAACGCGCCCGGGCCGAACTCGGGATCGAGGCGTTCGGGATCGCGGTGATCGACCTGCCGCCCAACTTCGAGCAGTACCCCGAGCACGACCACGCCGGTGACGGCCAGGAGGAGGTTTTCCTGGCAATGCGCGGCAGCGGCGAGATCGAGATCGACGGCGAGCGCTTCCCGCTCGATGCCGATCACATCGCCAGCGTCCCTTCGGGAACCAACCGCAAGGTCTGGTCGGGCCCGGACGGGATCCGGCTGGTAGTCGTCGGCGGCGTCCCCAACGGCCCCTACGTGCCGCCGGACGTCAGCAAGCTGGGAGAGCCCGACCCGATGGCGGCCGCCTAGGTTCGAAGCCGGGGCAGCTCAGCACCGGGATCCGCGGGTAGCGCGGGTAGTCCGGGTCGGTTCGCGACCGCTCGCACAGAGAGAAAACCGAGCCACGGGTGTTGGGGACCAGGCGCTGGTGACGGCAGCGGTCGCAGAGTCCGTTGTCCGGGGCCGGGCGGCTCACTGCCGCTCGGCCCGCGCCTTGGCGGCGGCGATGATGCGGCGGGTGAGGAGGACGTGCATCCGGGTGCCGATCACCAGCGCCCGGTAGATGCTGCCCTTCAGGCCCGGGAACTCGGCCCGGGTCTCGGCCTGCAGCCGGGTGCGGCCACCGCCGAGGTCGTCGAGGCGAACGGTCAGCGCGTACCGCGAGAAGCGATGGGCACCGGCGAGAACAAGCTCCCGCTGGGGCTCGGCCGCGGCGACGTGAAAGCCGGGGACGGTCGAGCCGACCGCCAACGGGCGCGGACCAGAGGCGGTGCGGTCCTCGCAACCGACCAGTGCCGCGATGCGCGGGGTGGCACCGCCCTCGAACGAGCGCTCGGCGATCTTCAGCAGCGCCTCCCAGGTCGGGCCGGGGGGCGAGTCGATCTCGATCGAGTGTTCATCGACGAAGGGGAGCGAATCGGCGGCAGTCTCCATACGAGGATGCTATTTGCGGGCTCCGGGCCCGTGGGCTCCCGCCTCGTCCCCGGCTAGCTTTGATCTGTGCACACCGCGACCCTGTTCGACGCCGACGCCGCCTCTTACACGGGGACGGTCGAGGTGCTCGGGGTCATCTTCCGCGCCGAGGACGACGGCTACGCGGTGCTGGAGGTGCGGGAGGCGGAGTCGGGCGAGGGCTTCGCCCTGGTCGGGCCGGTCGCCCACCTCGGCGAGGGTGACCGGGCCGAAGTCAGCGGCGAGTGGCAGACCCATTCGCGCTACGGGCGCCAGCTCCGCGCCCAGGGAGCGCTGCCGCTCGACCCGGCCGACCGCGAGGGACAGATCGCCTACCTGACCACCCTGCGCCACATCGGCCAAGCGCGGGCCGAGCGACTCGTCGACGAGCACGGCGAGAGCGTCCTGCAGGTGATCGCAGCCGACCCACAGCGGGTCTTTTCCTCCCTGCGCGGGGTCAGCGGCGACCAGGCCGCCGCCGCGACCGAATCGTGGCACGCGAGCCGCGCCGTCCGCGACCTCCACGTGCAGCTGGCGCCGCACGGCCTCGCCCATCTGGCGGCGCCGATCCACGCCCGCTACGGGGACGGCTCGATGACCGTCCTGCACGAGGACCCCTACCGGCTGACCGAGGTGCCGGGGGTCGGGTTCGCCCGCGCCGACAAGATCGCGCTCGCCGCCGACGTGCCGCCCGAGTCGAGCCGTCGCGCCCAGGCCGCCGCGCTCTTCGCCCTGACCGAGGCCGAGCAGCAGGGCAACAGCTACCTGCCGCTGGCGGAGCTGACCCGGCGCACGGCGCGGCTGATCGGTCTCGCCCCCGATCCCGACCTGCTGGCCGAGGCCCCGGGGCTGGTCAGCGAGGAGGACCGCGTCTACCGCGAGCCGACCCGCGACAGCGAGGTCGCGGTAGCGGCGACGCTGGCGGCGCGAGCGGCGGCGCCCGCCCACCTCGACCACGAGCCACCCGAGGAGCCGGGATACGAGCTGACCGACGAGCAGTGGGCGGCCGTGCGGAGCGCCTTCGGGGCGCGGATCTCGGTCCTCACCGGCGGCCCTGGCGTCGGCAAGACCAAATGCACGCTGGGGATCGTCGCCGAGGCGGAAGCGGCGAACGCGACGATCGCTCTCTGCGCCCCGACCGGGCGCGCCGCACGGCGGATGGAGGAGGCGACCGGGCATGAGGCGAAGACGATCCACCGCCTGCTGGAGTGGATGCCGGGCCGCGAACCCGCCTTCCGCCCGGGGCGGCCGCTGCCGGCGGACCTGGTAATCGTCGACGAGTCCTCGATGTTGAACCTGCGCCTCGCCGAGGTCCTGCTGAGCGGCCTCGCCGAGTCGACCCACGTCGTCTTCGTCGGCGACGCCGACCAGCTGCCGCCGATCGGCGCCGGCAAGCCGTTCGAGGACCTGATCGCCTCCGAGTCGGTGCCGGTCGTGCGGCTGACCCAGATCTTCCGCCAAGCGGCACGGTCGATGATCACGACCGCCGCCCACGAGATCAACCAGGGTCGTCTCCCCCACCTCGAGCCCGGTCCCGACCAGGACCACGACTTCTTCTTCATCGACCGCGCCAATCCCGAGCGGGCGCTCGACACCGTCGTCGAGGTGGTCGCCGAGCGGGCCCCGGCCAGCTTCAACGTCGACCCGATCCGTGAGGTCCAGGTGCTGGCACCGATGTACAAAGGGGCGGTCGGGATCGACGCTCTCAACGAGCGCCTGCAAGCGGAGCTGAACGCCGACGGCAAGCGGGCGCTGAACGACCGCTTCCGGATCGGCGACCGCCTGATCCAGACCCGCAACTCGCACGAGCTGGGGCTGATGAACGGCTCGATCGTCTTCCTCCGCGAGGATCAGCCCGACGACGAACTGATCGTCGTCGACACCGACGACGGCGGCTCGCTGGTGATCCCCTACGACGAAACGGCGACGCTGCGGCTGGCCTACGCGATCTCGGTTCACAAGGCGCAGGGCTGCGAGGTGCCGGTCGTGGTCGGCGTCTGCCACCGCTCGCACGCCCGGATGCTGACCCGGCCGCTGCTCTACACCGCGATCACCCGCGCCCGCAACAGCTGCGTCCTCGTCGGCGATCGCTCGGTCCTGGGCGCGGCGGTCGGCCGCGACGACAGCGGCAGCCGCTTCTCCGGGCTGGCCGACCGCCTCCGCGGCTAAAACTCGCGCCCATGAAACGTCTCGTCGTCCTCCTCCTGCTCAGCCTCTCCCTGCTCGCCGGGGCCGTCCCCGCCGGCGCCGCCAGCTCCAAGCCCGGCCCCGGCCTCCTCGAAAACGAAGTCGCGGCGATCGCGCTGCTCGACCACGCGCGCGGCCTCGACCGCTTCGTTCGCGCGGTCTCCGACCCGAGCTCGCCTCGCTACCGCGAGTACGCGACGGTCGAGCAACTGGTCGCCCGCTTCGGCGCCACGCCGAAAGAGATCAAAGCGTCCCTGCGCTGGTTCGCACGGCGCGGGGTGAGGGCCAAGGTCGACGCCAGCCACACCGCGGTGATCGCCTGGCTCTCCAAGCACCGGGCCGAGGCGCTGCTTCCCGCCCCAGCTTCCGCCTCCTCCGCCGGCGACACCGCGTCCCCACGGCGCGTGCCGGTGGCGCTGCGCGGCGCCGTGACGCGGATCGCGGTGCTGGATCGAGCTTCCCTGCGCGGCCAGCCCGCAGCAGCCGAGGCAACGGCCGAGGCGACCGACGGCGGCGAAGCGAAAGCGCCCTACGAGTCGATTCGGCCCCACAGCGGCACGGCCGGCGGCTGCCCGGCCGGCAGCAGCGCCGTCCAGGGCCCCGGCCTGGAGCCGTTCACGCCGAACCAGTTCCTCACCGCCTACGGCTACGACGCCTTCCACAAACGCGGGCTCGAAGGCCAGGGTCAGACGGTCGCCCTGGTCGAGGAGGGCGGCTTCAAGAGCAGCGATGTCGCCACCTTCGCCAGGTGCTTCGGATTCAAGCCGCCGCCGACGAAGGTGATCCCGCTCCGGGGCTCGAAGCCACTGGCGCCCGAACTCGAGGCGACCCTCGACGTCGAGATGGTCTCCGCCGGCGCACCAAGGCTCGACCACCTCTACGTCTACCAGGGGACGATCATCGAAACGCTCGGCGCCGCACTCGGCTCGCCCGGCCATCGGCCCGACGTGATCTCGAGCTCGATCGTGATCTGCGAGCCCGAACTCGGCACCGAACCGATCATCCGCCCGATCCTCGAAAACCTGCTTGCGACCGCCGCCGCCGCCGGCATCTCCGTCCTCTCCGCCGCCGGCGACCAGGGTTCGACCGGCTGCCGGGTGGCGGGGGGCGAAACCGGGGTGACGGCGCTGCCGGTCCGCGCGGTCAGCCTGCCCGCCTCCTCGGTCTACGCAACTGCGGTCGGCGGCACCAACCTGATCCTGGCCAAGCAGAACCGGATCAAGAGCCAGATCGTCTGGAACGATTCCTCCCACACCCCGTGGGCCGGCGGTGGTGGTATCAGCATCCTCTCGCCTCGCACCCCTTGGTGGCAGACGGCCGGCAAGGCATACGGCCTCGGTCGCAAGGTCCCCGACATCGCCGCCCTCGCCGACCTCTACCCCGGCTACGCCCTCTTCTGCACCGCCCCCTCCTGCGGACCGGGCGGCCTTCCCGGGGCCGTCTACGGCTGGACCAGCGGCGGCGGCACCAGCTTCGCGACGCCGGTGATGGCCGCCGGGGTCGCGCTCGCAAACCAGTACGGGGAGCAGCATGGCGAGGCGCCGATCGGTTTCCTCAACCCGCTGCTGTACCGGCTCGGCGCCGAAAAGAAGGCGGCCGCATCCGCCTTCAGCGACGTCGTCACGGGCAACAACGACATCGGCCGGATCCTGGCGCCGGCAGTCGGCGGCGGCGTCTCGGTTGGCTGCTGCTCGGCCAAACCCGGGTACGACTGGGCCAGCGGCTGGGGCTCGCTGAAGATCCCGGGCTTCGCCAAGCTCGCGGCGGCTGCCGACCACTAGGAGGCGTGCCCGCGGGCGGCGGGGGCGATACTTCGCCGCATGGAGGATCGAGCCAAGCAGCACCGGCACCAGGTGCCCTGGCTCGAGATCGGCGCGACCCTGGCCGGGATCGCTTTGCTGGCAGCGATGGTGCTCGGCATCCCCGCCCTGCGCCACGCGCTCGAAGCGGTCCTCCAGGGTGACACCGCCGAGGTCCGCCACCAGATCGACGAGCTCGGTGCCGTCGGGCCGCTGCTGATCATCGCCCTCGCCCTGCTGCACACGATCGTCATCTACCCGGCGGAGATCGTCAACGCCGCGGCCGGCTTCGCCTACGGCTTCTTCCCGGCCCTGGCCCTGGTCACGGTCGGCTGGATGGCCTCGGCGCTGCTCTGTTACTGGGTCGGCACCCGGGTGGCCCGGCCGCTGCTCGACCGTTGGTTCGGGCTGGAGCGATTCGAGCGCTTCGAGCGGATGATCGAGCGCGGCGGCGTCACCCTGCTGCTGGCACTGCGCCTGATCCCGATCGTCCCCTTCAGCCTGGTCGGCTACGCGGCCGGCGCCGCCCGGGTGCCGGTCTGGCGCTTTGTCTGGACCACGGTCGTCGGCTACATGCCGATCACCGCGATCGCCGTCTACTTCGGTACCCGCCTGGAGGGGATGGAGCTGACCGACCCGATCGTGATCGGCTCGGTCGTCGCCCTGCTCGCGCTGCTCCTGATCGGCAACTGGATCGTGCGCCGCCAGGCGGGGTCGGGCAAGGAGGAGGTCAGCCGGACCGTTTGACGGCGAAGCGGTAGACGGCCGGCGTCGGGTCGACGTTGCCGGCCGCGTCGACGGCCTTGGCGAGGACCTTGTGCTCGCCCGGCTCGAGCTTGACGACGAGCCGCTTGCCGCAGAACCGGCGCCTGTCGCGGTCGACCTTGCAGACGAACCTGGCGCTGCCGTCGCTGGCGCGGAAGCGGAACACGACCTCGGCCCGGTGCTGTTTGGTCTGGACCAGCTTCGGCGGGTGCTTGGCGATCTTCGTCTGCGGCGCCTTGGTGTCGATCCGGAAGGGGAGGACGGGGCTGGAACCGACGCGACCGCCGGCGTCGGCGCCGGTGAGTTGGAAGCTGTGCTTGCCGTCGGCGAGGTTGCTCGGGACCCGGTAGGGGGAGGAGCAGGGGACCGGCGCGGCGCCGTCGAAGGCGCAGCCGAAGACGACCGGGCGGCTGGCGGCGAATTCGATCGTCGGCCGCCGCTCGCGGCTCAGCGCCGGCGGCCACTTGGTGACGGTGACGGTCGGTGCCAGCGCCACCGAGTTGACCGCGGCAAAAGCGTCCGGCAGCCCGGCGCCGACCGCGGTCGGGCCGAAGGCTCCAACCGGCCGGCCGCTCGCCAGCAGCGCGGCCCGGATCTGGGCCTGACCGGCGCCGGGGTTGGCCTGCCGCATCAGAGCGGCGATCGCGGCGGCGTGCGGCGCCGCGGCCGAGGTCCCGCAGAAGCGCCAGAAGCTGCCCGATTTGAAGGCGAAGAAGGTGGTGACGCCGCAATCGGTGGCGACGAGGTCGGGCTTGCTGATCACGACTTCGCCGGTCGGCGCCGCCGGTGAGGCGCCGGTGACCGGGCCGAAGAGGTGGACCACCGGCCCGCGCGACGAGTAGACCTCGGGTTTGTACGAGGTCGAGTAGAGGATCGCGCCGGTGCTGATCGCGCCGGGAGCCCCGCTGTGGCCGATCACC
The DNA here is from genome assembly GCA_035509895.1 of Solirubrobacterales bacterium. GTDB lineage: Bacteria > Actinomycetota > Thermoleophilia > Solirubrobacterales > 70-9 > VAYN01. The sequence goes on along the minus strand of DATKIA010000037.1, from coordinate 14,140 downwards.
GTCGGTCCGATCGGGAGGCCGGCGCTTGCGCTCAGCTGTTCCGCCGTCGGAAACACGCCGGTGACGCCGTTGCCGACCTGGACCAGCTTGAAGCGCGGGTTGGCGCTGCCGGAGGTGCGGGTGATTCCCACCCTGACCGTCGTCGTCGCGCCTTCGTTTTTCCATGCCAGGGCCTCGAACGGCCGCTGGGTGGCGCTCACGTTCTGGTAGGTCGAGCTGTTGAGCACGGCGCCGCCGGCGGTGACCAGGTAGAGGTCGAGGTTGTCCTGGACCCCACCCCACGGTTCCGCCCACTGCAGGTCGAGGACGATTTCCCTGCCGGCTTCGACCGTGTATTCGAAGGCGCTGTCGCTGCCGCCGCCGGGTTTGAAGTCGGCGCAGGAGGCTCCGGGGACGGCAAGTGGACAGGCGACCGCTTCGAACTGGGCTTCGACCGAGCCGACGTCGCTGCCGTTCGAGATCACGTTGTCGTTGCCGGCGGCAGTGAAGTAGGAGGCACCGCCGGCCGTCACTTCGTTGATCGCAACCGCGACCGGGCCGTCTTGGAAGAAGGGCTCTTCAAGGTAGATCGCGTCGTCGGCGATCACCTGGGCGCCGGCGCCCGCCAGGCCCCGGATGTTTTTCGCGAAGGCGGCCTGGCCGCCGGCGGCGGTGGCGAAGTCAATCGCCGCCCCAGGGGCGAGGTCGTGGACGATCTGGGCCATCGCCCGGCCCTCGTCGGTGCCGCTCGCGACGGGGTCGGAGAGGATGCCGACGGGCTGCTGGGAGCCGCAGGGGCTGCCGGGACCGGGCAGGTCGCCGCTGATGAGGTCGCCGGCGGCGTGGGTGGCGACGCTGGCGCGGCGGTCGAAGGAATCGGAGACGATGCCGACGGTGACGCCGCTACCATCGACGGCGAAGCTGCCCCTGGCGTTGGCGGCCCCCAGCTGCGAGTCGCCCTCGGAGCGGACCGAGCCGCCACAGTCGACGCCGCGGACGATCGGAGCCAGCACTTCGGTGACCCCGGCGACGCCGTCGACGGCGGCGACGGTCGGCAGGTCGGCGGGCGCGGCAGCGACGGTGACCGTCTGGTAGCGGCGGCTGACGTCGAGGACGTCGGCACCGGCGGCGCGCAGCGATTCGGCACCGGCGGCGGCGCCCTGGTCGAAGCGGACTTCGGCGACGACCTGGCTGCCCTGGCGCACGAGGCTGGCGGGGCCGGTGGCGGGAAGGTCGAGCTGGCGCGCCTGCTGGGCCAGCGGCAGCGCCCGCACGGCCGGAGTCGCCAGCTCGGCCAGGCGTGGCGAAAGGCTGCCGGGGTCGGCCGTGGCGGTTGCAGGCACGACGGCAGCAACGAGCAGCGCGGCTACGCACACGATCAGGGACTTCATCTGAGACCCGGTATCGACACTACCGCTTCCGGCCTTGAAAACCGCCAGGTGCGGCGGAATGTCAGCTAGATATAGGCAGAGCGCCGGAACCAAACCACCAAAGCAAGAACCGAGGCCACCGCGCTGCCGACGCCGAGCCCCCAGAAGGCCGCGGCGGTGTCGATGTTGGTGACCAGCCACTTGAAGTTCTGACCGAAGAAACCGACGAGGAAGGAGAGCGGCAGAAAGATCGTCGCCACGATCGTCAGCTGCTTGGTGATCTGGTTGAGGCGGTTGGAGACGACCGAGAGATAGGCGTCGCGGGTGCCAGCGAGCAGGTCGCGGTAGGAGTCGATCTGGTCGGAGATCCGGATCGCGTGGTCGTAGACGTCGCGGAAGTAGTTGCGCGAGTCGGCTTCGAGGCCGGGGATTTCGAGGATGTCGTCGATCCCGCGGGCCAGCAGGTCGCGTTGTGGGGTCACCACCCGGCGCAGCTCGACCAGCTTGCGGCGCAGCGCCGTGATCTCCTCCAGCTGTCCCGGTTCGGGACGTTCGAAGATCTCGGTGTCGAGCCCTTCCATCCGTTCGTCGAGTCGCTCCAGGACCGGGAAGAAGGTGTCGGTGAGGCCGTCGAGGACGCGGTAGATGACGAACTGCTCCGAGCGCGGCGACTGTGCCTCGAGCCGCTCGCGCGCTTCCTTGAGGACCGGACAGGGACGCAGGTGCGAGGTGACGATGTAGCCGCCGCTGAGGAAGGCGTGCACCTCTTCGAGCTCGATCTCTTCGCCGTCCCCCTCGCTGACGCCGTAGTAGACGAGGAACATGTACTCGCCGAAGTCGTCGAGCTTCGGCCGCTGTCCCCGCTTCAGCATGTCCTCCAGCGCCAGCGGGTGGAAGGAGAAGAGCTCGCCAACCGCCTGCGCCTCCCCCTCCCCTGGATCGGTCAGGTCGAGCCAGAAGTACTCGTCGCGCTGGAGCAGGCCGGAGATCGCCTCGCGATCGATGCTCTCGAGGAAACGCACGCGGCGAACGCTAGATCGGCATCCGGACGACCGCGATCACCGAATATGCGTCTCTGCAACTGGCGATCCTGCTACGGTCCTCCCTGTTAGGGCCGGTTAGACCGGCAAAAGTTCGTGTCTAGCGCTCGCAGTCGTTGCTTTCCAGCTTCCTCCGCGTTCGCAGCACATCGATGTGGAGGCAATGCATGCCCACTGGAACTGTCAAGTGGTTCAGCGACGACAAGGGCTACGGGTTTATCACTCCCGATGACGGCTCGAAGGACGTCTTCGTTCATCACAGCGCCATCCTCGGTGAGGGCTTCAAGTCCCTGACCGAGGGCGCCAAAGTGAGCTACGAGTCCGAAGAAGGCCCCAAGGGCCCGGCCGCAGCGAGCGTTCAGCAGCAGTAAGAACTGCGCAAGCGCTTTAATAACGGGGCCCGCGTTGTGCGGGTCCCGTTTTTTTCTGCCTGGGGGCTGTTCGGTGGCTCAGGGCCGAGCAGTCCAAGGACGCAGGAGCGAGTGTGCTCTGCACATGAGCGACGAGGACGCAGGAATGCGAGTGACATGAGTCTCCGAACAGACCTCAGGAATGTGGCGATCATCGCCCACGTTGACCACGGCAAGACGACCTTGGTCGACGCGATGCTGTGGCAGACCGGCACCTTCCGCAAGGGCCAGGACGTCGCCGAGCGGGTGATGGACTCGATGGACCTCGAGCGCGAGAAGGGGATCACGATCCTGGCCAAGAACACCGCCGTCAACCGCGGCGACGTCAAGTTCAACATCGTCGACACCCCCGGCCACGCCGACTTCGGCGGCGAGGTCGAGCGGGCGCTGACCATGGTCGACGGGGCGCTGCTCCTGGTCGACGCCTCCGAGGGGCCGCTGCCGCAGACCCGCTTCGTCCTCCGCAAGGCGCTGGAGCGCAAGCTGCCGATCATCCTCGTCGTCAACAAGGTCGACCGCCCCGACGCGCGGATTTCCGAGGTCGTCGACGAGGTCTACGAGCTCTTCATCGACCTCGACGCCGACTCCGAGCAGATCGATTTCCCGATCGTCTACACCAACGCCAAAGCCGGCTGGGCGGCGATGGAGGAGGGTGTCGAAGGCGAGGACCTGACCCCGCTGCTCGACCTCATGGTGGAGAAGATCCCCGCCCCGGAATACGACGAGGGAGCGCCGCTGCAGGCGCACGTGACCAACCTCGACGCCTCGCCCTACGTCGGCCGCCTGGCGATCTGCCGGGTTCGCCAAGGGACGATCCGCAACGGCCAGCAGATCGGCTGGTGCCGGGCCGACGGCAGCGTCCAGCGCGCCGCGGTCTCCGAGCTCTACGTGACCGAAGGACTGGAGCGGGTCAGCGCCGAGCAGGCCGGGCCGGGCGAAATCATCGCTGTCGCCGGGATGGAAGAGGTGACGATCGGCGAGACCCTGGCCGACCCCGAGAACCCGCGGCCGCTGCCGGTGATCGAGGTCGACGAGCCCTCGCTCTCGGTCGTGATCGGGATCAACACCTCGCCGCTGGCCGGCCAGGAGGGCAGCAAACTGACCGCACGGCAGATCCGCGACCGGCTCGACACCGAGCTGGTCGGCAACGTCTCGATCCGGGTCCAGGACACCGAACGCCCCGATGCCTGGGAGGTGCAGGGCCGCGGCGAGCTGCAGCTCGTGATTCTGCTGGAGATGATGCGGCGCGAGGGCTTCGAGCTGACCGCCGGCCAGCCGCGGGTCGTCACCCGCGACGTCGACGGCAAGGTCCACGAGCCGGTCGAGCGGCTGGCGATCGACGTGCCCGAGGAGCACGTCGGTGCCGTCACCCAGATGCTGGCTGCCCGCAAAGGGCGGATGGAGCAGATGGTCAACCACTCGACCGGGTGGGTGCGGATGGACTACCTGGTGCCGGCCCGCGGCCTGATCGGGTTCCGGACCGAGTTCCTGACCGAGACCCGCGGCACCGGCATCCTCCACCACGTCTTCGACCGCTGGGAGCCGTGGGCGGGTGAGCTGCGCACGCGCCAGACCGGCTCCCTCGTCGCCGACCGCCGCGGCCAGACCGCCGGCTACTCGCTGATGAGCCTGCAAGACCGCGGGACGCTGTTCGTAGGCAGCGGCGAGGAGGTCTACGAGGGGATGATCGTCGGTGAGAACGCGCGCTCCGACGACCTCGACGTCAACCCGACCAAGGCCAAACAGCAGACCAACATGCGGGCGGCGAGCGCCGACGTCCTCGTTCGCCTGGCGCCGCCGACGCGGCTCAGCCTGGAAGGGTCGCTGGAGTTCCTGCGCGAGGACGAGTGCGTCGAAATCACCCCAGAGTCGGTGCGGCTGCGGAAGGTCGAGCTCGACAAAATCCTGCGGCTCAAGGCGTCGAAGCGCGGCGCTGCCGCGCCGCGGTAGACCGGGCCTCCGCCCGCTCCAGCAGCAAGCCGAGTCGCTCGACCACCTGCGCCGGTTCCCGTTCGAGCCGCCGGCCGGTGACGCGTCGGGTTTCGATCCCGGCCAGGGCGAGGTCCTCGTCGCGCAGAGGGTCACGCTCAAACGCTTCGCGGGTTCCGTGCGTCTCGAAGAAATCGAGTTCCACCGCGAAGCGGAAGTCAGGCCAGTAGAAGTCGAGCTCATGGCCGCACTCGTTCCAGCCCGTGGCGGGACGCGGCAGGCCGGCGTCGGCCAGCATGCCCAGGAGCAGCTTCTCGGCGTCGGAGCGGGTGAAGGCGGGCGGCCTGTAGTTGACGATCGCGCGCCGCAGCCGGCTCGAGCCGCGGTGGCCGCGGTTGCGGGCGATCACCGATTCGACCGGCCCGAGTTCGAGGAGCTCCAGCTCTTCAGCGCGCTCGAGCATCCGCCCCAGCCAGTCGGGTTTGACCAGCGCCGCCATGTCGAGCAGCGTGCGCGGGACGGAGGTCACCGGAATTCCGTTTTCCAGGGCTCGATCCTCGGCGGTGAGATTTCGCGCTCTGTGCAGCCGCAGCGGCTGCCTCTTCCGGCGCTGTACCGGGCTCGTGACGTGGATCGGAACAGGCTGGGTATGGCGAGTGAGGCTCCAAAGCCACGCAGCGGAGTAATGGCTCAACAGTGCGTCCGGCCCACAGGCAAGCACCGCGGCAAGGCACTGCCCGTGAGGGGAGAGATTCCTGTAGCCGACGGCGTAGACGCCGGTGTAGAGCCGATGGAGCCTTCCCGCGCCCGCCGCCCGTGAGATCGCCGGGTGCGAATAACCGAGCGGGCCTTCTAGTTGCCGGATGGAAACCACGCCGTGCTGGCGATCCGCAAGCGCCGCCAGGGCACCATGCGCACCCGGGCCATCCTCACGTGGCTGCCATTTCGTCCGCATAGCGAGCGAAATGGCAGCCACGCCAAATTCTCTCCCCCTACTTGCTGCTGTTCGTCCCTCGCACCGCTACGAAGTCTTCGGGAGCCCCGCTTCGATTCCGTCCAACAGGCGGGTGAGGCCACGCTCGAAGCGGCCCTCTTTGGCGAGGTGATCGACGACGCGTTCGACGCCGGCGTCGGCGTCATCGCCAAGGAAGCCGCGGATCAGGGGATAGTCGCCGGTGTCGATTTCACGCTGGAAGTACTCGAGCACCTCGGGTGGCCAGCCGCGCCGGTGCTCCTCCAGCTCCTGCACCTCGCGCAGGGCGTAGCCGAAGACGTAGTCGTCGACCAGGCTGATCAACTCGAACCTCTCCTGGGGGGAGAGGTCGAGCGTGGAGACCGCCTGCAGTGACTGCTCGAAGTGGCGCATGGCGTTCGGGCCGGGGCGGCCATCGCCCATCCGGTCGAAGATCCAGCGGTGGTTGCGGAAGGCTTCACGGCTGCTGAGCGCAATCCGCGCCATCGCCGCACGCCAGTCGCCGGCCAGGGCCTCTTCGGGCACCAGGACCTCGGCCATCACCGCGTCGAACATCAGCGTGACCAGCTCGTCCTTGTTGGCGACGTAGTGGTAGAGAGTCATCGTCCCGGCGCCGAGCTTCGCCGCGACGCGGCGCATCGAGACGGCATCAAAGCCCTCGGCATCGGCGATCTCGATTGCGGCGGCGGCGATCTCCGCCCTGGTGTGGGTCGGGCGGCGCGAGCTCGGCTCCTCCCGCATCCAGATCATGGGCCGGGTCGCGTCGACTTCGTCGTGGGCTTCGTCGACCCGCCCCTGGGCGCGATCCATCTGCTCCTGAGCGCGGCGGAGCTCCTCGTCCATGCGCTCCTGGGCGCGATCCATCCGCTCCTGCGCCCGGGCCATTCGCTGGCGGGCTCGGGCGTCTTTTTTCCGGGCTGGAGACATTTCGTACATCGTACTGCTAGTCTCCTCGTACGTTGTACTACGACTACGTACGAGGTACGAAATGAGAGCTGAAATTCAAGACGGGATCGCGATCGCCGCCGCCGGCCTCGGCAAGCGCTACGGCGAGCAGTGGGCGCTGCGGGACTTCGATCTCGAGGTCCCCGCCGGCTCGGTGCTCGGCCTGCTGGGCCACAACGGCGCCGGCAAGACCACCGCGATCCGGATCCTCACCACCCTCGCGCAGCCGACCGCCGGCGGCGCCAGCGTCGCCGGCTGCGACGTCGTCGCCGAACCGGCCCCGGTCCGCGAGCGGATCGGGCTGACCAGCCAGGCGGCGACCGTCGACGGGCTCCTCAGCGCCAGCGGCAACCTGGAGATGATCGGCCGCCTCTACCACCTGCCCCGCAGGGTCGCCCGCGAGCGCGCGGCCGAGCTGCTGGAGCGGCTGCGCCTCGCCGACACCGGCGACAAACTGGTGCGCGACTTCTCCGGCGGCATGCGACGCCGGCTCGACCTCGCCGCCAGCCTGGTCGCCGCACCGCCGGTGCTGTTCCTCGACGAGCCGACCACCGGCCTCGACCCGGAAAGCCGCAACGAGCTCTGGGCGCTGCTGCGGACCCTGGTCGACGACGGCACGACGGTGCTGCTGACCACGCAGTATCTGGAGGAGGCCGACCAACTGGCCGATCGCATCGTCCTCCTCGACCACGGCGAGATCGCTGCCACCGGCACGCCGGCGCAGCTGAAAGCGCGCCACGGCGGCGAGCGGATCGCCGTCTCGGTCCCGGCCGAGGCGCAGCTCGAGGTTGCCGCCGGGGCGCTCGAACGGGTCGCCGCCGGGGCCGCCGAGATCGACGCCGAAGCGGCCCTGGTCAGCGCCCCGGCGAGCGAGTCGACGCGGCTGATCGAGGTCGTCCGCGCCCTCGACGAGGCCGGCGTCGACGCCACCGACGTACACAGGCGGGAAGCGACGCTCGACGACGTCTTCCTCGCCATTACCCGCTCCAGCGAGCGCAAGGAGGTCCCGACCCAATGACCGCGACCACTCTCCCCCGCACCGCCGCCGGCCCGGCCCGGCTGCGCTGGCTGCTCGCCGACAGCGCCACGATCGCCGGCCGCAGCTTCGCCCACATCCGCCAGATCCCGGAGAAGCTGTTCGACGTCACCCTGCAGCCGCTGATGTTCGTGCTGCTGTTCTCGTTCGTCTTCGGCGAAGTGATCGCCGTCCCCGGCGGCGGCGACTACAAGGAGTACCTGATCGGCGGGATCCTGGTCCAGACCCTGGCCTTCGGGATGATGGGCCCGGGCGTCTCGATGGCGACCGACCTCGGCGAGGGCATCCTCGACCGCTTCCGCTCGCTGCCGATGCTGCGCCCTGCCTTCCTGCTCGGCCACCTGACCGCGGAGTTCGCGGCCTCGGTGCTGGCGGTGGCGATCATGGTCCTCACCGGCCTGATCGTCGGCTGGCGGACCGACAGCAGCCCGGCTGAGGCGATCGGCGGCTTCGCCCTGACCGCGCTGCTGGCGGTGACGACGCTGTGGCTGGGGACGCTGATCGGCGTCATCGCCCGCTCCCCCGACGTCGTCCAGGGGATCGCCTTCCTGGTGATCTTCCCGCTGACCTTCATCGCGACCACGTTCGTGCCGATCACCGGGCTGCCGGACGGCCTGCGCCAGTTCGCCGAATACAACCCGGTCAGCGCCTGGGCGGCCGGCCTGCGCACCCTGTTCGGCAATCCGACCGCGACCCCGGCCGACGCCGCCTGGCCGCTGGCACACCCGGTGCTGAGCTCGGTCCTCTGGTGCGTGGCGATCCTCGCCGTCGTCGTGCCGCTGACGCTGCACGCCTACCGGCGCCGGACGACGGGCTGAGTCAGTAGCGGGTCTCGGCCTCGACCCGTTCCGAGTCGATCGCGTCGAGCAGAGCCTGGTGGTCGCGCAGGTTCTGCTCGGCGTAGGTCTCGGAGAACTCGGCGATCGCCTGCTCGAAGGAGTCACCGCCACCGAGGTAGGCAGCGATCGCGAAGCGGTCGCCGGAGCGGGCGTGGGCGCGGGCCAGGGTCTGGCCGCACATCTGGGCGTAGACGCCGAGGGCGCTGGGGCTGAGGCGCTCGACTTCGGCCGAGCGCTTCCAGTCCCAGAGCTGGCGCACGTAGAAGTCGTGCTGCTTGCCGTCGAGGCCGGTCGCCGAGCACCAGCCGAGGAAGATGTCGCTGGCCGCCTGCATCAGCCGCTGTCCCTCGACCACGCGGCGGCCGTGGTTGCGGTAGCGGCTGGCGCCGGCGTAGGGCTCGAGCACCGAGACGTCGGCCTCCTTCGCCTGTAGGAAGAGTGGATCCTCGTCGTCGCTTCCGGTCAGCAGGATCACCCAGGCCCGGGTGCCGACACTGCCGACGCCGACCACCTTGCGGGCGATCTGGCGGAAGCTGTAGCTGTCGAGCAGGACCTGGCGGTCGGGCGGCAGCGAGTCGCGGTAGGCGTCCAGGACACCCTGCAGGGTGTCGAGGATCGAGCTGCCGTCGCCGTCGCTCGGGACCAGCTCCCGGCCAGGGACCAGCAGCGGCGGTTCGCTGCGAAAGCGGACCTCGCCGTCGACCGTCTCGGTCAGCCTTTCGAGCGCCCGCAGGCTGTCCTTGGAGCGCGCCTTGTCGACGCCCTTGCGCACCCGTTTGACCTCGCTGGGGTCGTCGTGTTCGACCTCGGCGAGGGCCGCCTCGACGTCGAAGCGGGCGTACCAGACCTCGAGGTTGCGCAGCGCCGCGAAGTCCCGGATCGACTCGCGGTAGGCGCGGGTAACGCGCAGCAGCACCTCCTGGCGCTGCTTGCGCTTGAAACCGTTTTCGCGGGCGGCGATCGCGAAGCTGGCCGCCAGCCGCTTGACGTCCCACTCCCACGGCCCCGGCACGGTCTCGTCGAAGTCGTTGAGGTCGAAGACGAGGCGGCGGTCGGGCGCGGCAAAGACGCCGAAGTTCGAGAGGTGGGCGTCGCCGCAGGCCTGAACCCGCAGGCCGGAGACCGGAGTCGGCGCCAGGTCGGCCGACATCACGGCGGCGGCGCCGCGGTAGAAGGCGAACGGCGAGGCCGCCATCCGCCCGTAGCGGATCGGGACCAGGTCCTGAAGGCGGGTCTCGGCCTGGCGCTCGAGGATCGCGATCGGGTCGTCGCGGTCCTCCGCGGGACTCCATTCCCCGTGCGCGCTCCGCGGCGCCGCGGAGCGCGCGGCCTTGCCCTCGGCACTGCGTTCGGCAACTTGCATATGCCGACCGTACAACGCGGCGGGCCGGCTGCCCACCCTGAAAGTGGGAAGCCGGCCCGCCGGGCGATCCGGGCGCGGCGGGGTCGACCCCGCCGCGAACGACTAGACGGTGGCGGCCGCCTGCTCGGACTGCGAGTCGCGGGCGGCGTTGGCGGCTTTCGCCTCGGCCTCCGGGGTGCGCTCGCCGGCGGGACGCGGAATCAGCACTTCTTTGGCGATCACCAGGCGCTGGATCTGGCTGGTGCCCTCGTAGAGCTGCATGATCTTCGCGTCGCGCATCAGTTTCTCGACCGGGTACTCCTTGATGAAGCCGTAACCGCCGTAGACCTGAACCGCGTCGACGGTGATCTCCATCGCCGAATCGGCGGCGAAGCGCTTGGCCATCGAGGAGATCTTGCTGTTGCGCAAGCCCTGGTCGAGCAGGACGGCCGAGTTCCAGACCAGCAGGCGGCCGGCCTCGACCTTGGTCGCCATGTCGGCGATCATGAACTGGATCGCCTGGTGCATCGCGATCGGGACGCCGAACTGGACCCGTTCTTTGGAGTAGTCGGAGGCGAACTCGAGGGCGGCGCGGCCGATGCCGACAGCCATCGCCGAGACCCCGGGACGGGTCCGGTCGAGGGTCATCATCGCCAGTTTGAAGCCCTTGTTTTCCTCGCCGATCAGGTTCTCGGCCGGGACCTCGACGTCGTTGAAGGAGATGGTCGCGGTGTTGGAGGCCCGCTGCCCCATCTTGTCCTCCTTCTTGTCGACCGTGACTCCGGGGGAGTTGGCGTCGACGACGAAGGCGCTGATCCCCTGGTGGCCGGACTCGGGGTCGGTCTTGGCGTAGACCGTGAACCAATCGGCGTAGGTGCCGTTGGTGATGAAGCACTTGGAGCCGTTGAGGACGTACTTGTCGCCCTGCTTGACGGCGCGGGTCTTCATGCCGCTGACGTCGGAGCCGGCGTCGGGCTCGGTCAGGCAGAAGGAGGCGAGCTTCGGGGCTTCGGTCAGCATCCCCAGGTACTTCTTCTTCGTCTCCTCGGAGCCGCCGAGGGTGACCGGGGCCGAGGCGAGGCCGTTGGCCATCAGCGAGGTCCCGATTCCGGAGCAGCCCCAGCCGACCTCCTCCTCGATCAGGCAGCCGGAGAGGTAGTCGAGGCCGGGACCGCCATAGGCCTCGGGGATGTGGGTGTTCATCAACCCGACCTCCCATGCCTTCTCGATCACGTCCTGCGGCCAGGTGCCGTCCACGTCGTACTCCCAGGCAACCGGGCGCATGTCTTTCTCGGCGAAGCTGTGCGCCAGCTCGCGCAGATCTTTCTGCTCATCGGTCAGGGTGAAGTCAACCACCGGTCGGTGCTCCTTTTTGTCGTTCTTTCGAAGCTGTTCTGGAGCGCCCCTACCAGACAGGCGTTCCGCCGATTGACTGGTCAGTCAACCAAGGGGAAGGTTAGCGGATGACCCGGGCCGCATGGGCCGTTTACCCTTGATCCATGCCATTTGCGACGGGCATGATCGCGATCGACGCAGGCACCGTGCTGGTCCTGATCACGCTGCTGGTGGCGCCGATCGCAGCGATCGCCTTCGCCCGCTCCGGCCCGGCCTGGAGCTCGATCGGCAAAGGGCCGCTTGCAATCGAGCCGGAGGCACCGCCGGCGACGCCGGCAAGCGGCCGTCCGAGCGCCGCCGAGGCCGCCGCTGCGGCGGCGGAGGTGCGACAGATGCTGGCGGCGAGGGGCGAGCGCCAGCGCCGCCGCGGCGAGCAGCCGGTCGACGTCGAGGCCGAGGCGAGCCGGCTGCTGGCCGCCGGGAAAGGAGCGGCCGGCAATGACGAGATCGCCGCCGAGCTGCGAGCGGAAGTGCGCCAGCTGGTGATCGCCCGCAACGAACGCCGGCGCCGGGCGGGGCTACATCCGTTGAACGTCGAGGCGGAGACCGAACGCGAGCTCGCAGATCTCGTAGGATCGCGCCCATGAGCTCCACTCCCGACGAGAACCTCTACGAGGTCGAGCAGCTGCTGGTCCAGCCCGGCACCTATTTCAACCCCCAGACCGAGGTCGTGGTGGTCGTCGACGACTCCGCCTCGATCGACCAGGAGGTCTTCAACATGGAGGCCTACGAGGGCGCCGATTGGGTACGGATCTCCGACGACGTGCCGATCGACGAAGACGGCCGTGACCGGGCTCTCGAGGCATTTCAAACGCATTACCACCCCGGCTCCGCCGGCTCGGTCTCCGAAACCGCGCTCGAACAGGGCGACGAGGAGGTCGACGAGGACGAGGACGGCCAGGACCCCGGCCGCGAGGACTGATCCGCCGAGACCTCAGTCCGCGAGAGCGGCTCTGAGCGTCGATTCCCAGCGGCCGTCCGCCACCCGCACCTCGGCCCCGGCCTGGCGGATACCCGCGAAGTCCCGCTCCGGCGGGCGCTCGCCCCGGCGCGCGCGCTTCGCGACTCCGCGGAGCGTCTGCTCGTAGATCGAGAGGCTGTGCTGGAGGACGAAGGCCCTGTTCCCCACTGGGCTGAGCTCCCCGACCGTCGACAGGTAGGTCGCGGCGTAATCGACGCGACTCGCAAACGACCGGAACTCTCGGGCGAGCCGCTGCGGACGCTCGGCGGCATGTTCGGTGGCGCGGTCGATCGCAAGCGTGTTTGCGCGGACGTGCGCGGCGAAGCGCAGATAGTGGGAATGCACCTCGTCGCTGGTCGGCTCCACGTCGCTGCCGCAGCCAGCCACCATCGCTCCAGCCGCCAGACCCAGAGCGACCCCCGCAATCACGGCTTTGACCCTGCCCGATCCCATCTCGAAGATGACTACGCCGGTCAGGCTCGATTCGTTCAGCTCGATAGGCTCCGGCGCGATGCTCGCCGTAGGCGACAAAGCGCCTGCCTTCACGCTGCCCGACCAGGACGGCAACAAGGTCAAGCTCTCCGACTTCAAGGGCCAGACGGTGGTCCTCTACTTCTACCCTCGCGCCGACACTCCGGGCTGCACGACCCAGGCCTGCGGGATCCGCGACCGCTCCGACGAGTACGCCGCGGCGGGCGCCAAGGTGATCGGGATCTCCCCCGACGAGCCGGAGAAGATCAAGAAGTTCGACGACAAATACGGGCTCGGCTTCACCCTGCTCGGCGACGTCGATCACAAGGTGGCCGAGAAATACGGCGCCTGGGGCGAGAAGTCGATGTACGGCAAGAAGTACATGGGCATGCTGCGCACGACCTACGTGATCGACCCCAAAGGGAAGATCGCCAAGGTGTTCCCGAAAGTGCAGCCGAAAAAGCACGACCACCTGGTGCTGAAGGCGCTCGAGGCCCTTCCTCTTCTGACCTGAGCAGGGCGCTCAGGCGCTGAGGACCACGACCACCAAGAACGCTGCGTAAAGCCCGAACCAGGCGATCACCGAGGGCAGGTTGAACTGGCCGGCCCGGTGCAGGCTGAAGTAGGCGACGAGGCCGCCGGCGACGCCGAGGGCGACCGAGAGGACGGCGTTGCCGTCGAGCGACCAGTCGGTGAAGAGGAGGCCGATCCCGACCGGGATCGTCGACTGGAAGACCATCGCGCCGCTGATGTTGCCGAGGGCCAAAGCGTCCTTGCTTTCGCGGACCCAGAAGAAGCTGTTGACCTTCTCCGGCAGCTCGGTCGCCAAGGGCGCCAGGATCAGAGCGAGAACGAGGGCGTCGACGCCGAGGTCTTCGGCGACGCCGAGCAGCTGTTCGACGAAGAGGTGGGCGCCGCCGACCATCGCCCCGAGCCCGACCAGGAGCTGGATCACGCAGAAGGCGAGCGCCGGGTCCTCACGGCGCTCGGGGCGGCGCTCGAACAGCAACGGGTTGAGCGTCTCCTCCCCCTGTACGTCGCCGGCGCTGCGCAGGGTGCGGGCGATGTAGAGCAGGTAGGAGGCGACGAAGACGATGCCGAGCGGGATCCGCACCTCGGGCGGCGGACCCCAGGCGAGCAGGCCAGCGAGGGTGAAGAAGGAAAGGAAAAAGAGCAGGTCGCGCTCGAGGGTCGGGCCGTGGGTGTCGAGATGGACGCCCTGGGTGCGGCGGTGGCGGTAGGAATAGGCGAAGAGGCCGACCAGGCCCATCGCCAGCGTTGCCAGCAGGAAGGGAGCACCGACGATGGCGCCGACCGCCACGTCTTCAGACCCCTCGGTCGAGTCGATCAGGGCGACGATCGCGATCAAGGTCTCCGGCATTGCCGTCCCGACAGCGGCCAGGATCGACCCCACCCCCCCCACCCCCAGGTGCAACATGTGCCCGATCCA
>DATKIA010000036.1:0-54071 GCA_035509895.1 Solirubrobacterales bacterium | reverse complement strand
GGATCGTGCTCGACCTGCGGGGCAACCCCGGCGGCCTGCTCGACGAGGCGGTCGAGAGCGCCAGCATCTTCCTGCCGGCGGACGAAGTCGTGGTCTCGACCAAATCGCGCACCCAGGGAGACAGCGTCCACAAGACCTCCGGCGACCGCATCTCGAAGCTGCCGCTGGTCGTCCTGATCGATCGCAACACGGCTTCGGCGGCCGAGATCCTGACCGCGGCGCTCGCCGACGACGGCGACGCGACGGTGGTCGGCACTCGCTCCTACGGCAAGGGTGTCTTCCAGGAGGAGAAGGACCTCGCCAACGGCGGTGCCCTGAAGCTGACGGTCGGCGAATACTTCACCCCGAACGGGGTAAACCTGGCTCGCAGCAAAGGCATTCATCCGCAGGTCAAGGTCAGCGACGATCCTCGCACCGCGGCCGACGAGGCCAAGCAGAAGGCGCTGGAAGTGCTCTCGGGCAAGGTTGGGTGACGGTCTGAGGGACCAGGGCCGAGGCAGGGGTCGGGGCTCGCGCGGGCGGCGGCAGGAGCCCGCGACCGCCCGCGACGCGGTCGAGCAGCTGCTGCGCGAGCGGCTCGGCTTCCGTGGCTTCAAGGCCTCGCTCGAGGCCGAGGCTGGACGCGCGGCGGAGGTGGCTGAGCGCGACTCGCTGCCGCGCCGCGACCTCACCGCGCTGGCGACCTTCACCGTCGATCCCGCCACCGCCCGCGACTTCGACGATGCCGTCTCCGCCCAGCGCGAGGGGGACGGCGCCCGGGTCTGGATCCACATCGCCGATGTCGCTGCCCACGTCCGGCCGGGTTCGCCGCTCGACCTCGAGGCGCGCCGGCGCGGCAACAGCACCTACGTCCCCGGCGTGGTCGAGCCGATGTTGCCACACGCGCTCTCCAGCGACGCCTGCAGCCTGGCGCCGGGGGTCGAGCGACTGGCTGTCACCGCCGAGATCGAGCTCGGCCCGGGGGCGCAGCCGCAGCGGACGCGCTTCTACCGCAGCCGGATCCGCTCCGACGCCCGCCTCGACTACGAGCAGCTCGACGCGATCTTCGCCGGCCGGGTCTCGGCACCGGCCGAGGTTGCCGAACCGCTGGAAGCGGCGCGCAACGTCGCCGCCGCCCTCGGCGAGCATCGCAGCGCCTCCAGTCTCGACGTCGAATCGGCCGAGCCCGAGTTCCGCTTCGACGCGCAGGGCAACGTCACCGGTGCTCATCGCGTCGCTCAGACCGAGTCGCACCGGCTGATCGAGCGGTTGATGATCCTCACCAACGAGCAGGTCGCGCAGCTGCTCGTCAACCGCCGTGTGCCGGCGATCTACCGCGTCCATCCCCAGCCTGACCCGCCGCGGATCGAGCACCTGCTCGAGCAGCTGGCGGCGCTCGACGTGCCGACGCCGGCGCTCGGTCGGAGCGGCCTCTCTCCCCGCAGCGCCGGCGAGGTCGCCGCCGAGGCGAGCCGGCTGGCGCGGCGCGAGGCGCAGCGGCGCGGCCACGGTCGCGAGGCGTACACGGCGCTGGTCCTGCGCTCGCTCAAACAGGCCCACTACAGCGAGCGCAACAGCGGCCACGCCGGCCTTGGCAGCGAGGCCTACACCCACTTCACCTCGCCGATCCGTCGCTACCCCGACCTCGTCGTCCACCGGGCGCTGCTGGCGGCGTTGGGGGAGGGGGAGGAGGCCCCAAGTCTGGCCGAGGCGCGAGCCGCCGCTGCCGACTGCTCGGCCTCGGAGCGCGAGTCGGCCAAGATCGAGCGCGACGCCGACGACCTCTGCGCCGCCTACCTGCTCGAGCGGGAGCTGGGCGAGCGTGGCCTCGACGCCGAGTTCGAGGGTGAGGTCTCGGGGGTGATCCGGGCCGGCGCATTTGTCTCCTTCGGCGGCGAGCTCGGTGACGTCTACGAGGGGATGCTGCCTGCCCGCCGCCTGCCCGGCGAGCGCTACGAGCTCGACCGCGCCGAGGTCGCGCTGGTCGGCCGCGGCGCCGCGGCGATCCGGCTCGGCGATCGGCTGCAGGTGCGGGTGACCGGCGTCGACACCGCTCGCGGCCGTTGCGATCTCGAGCTCGCCTAGTCGGGGCTCCGGCCTGAAAAGCTAAGGGGATGGCGAAGAAGGACAAAAAACGGCTACCGGCCTCCGGCGACGTCGTCACCAACCGCCGCGCCCGGCACAAATTCGAGCTGGTCGAGAAATTCGAGGCCGGAATCGTCCTCCGTGGCTCCGAGGTGAAGGCCCTGCGCAGCGGCAAGGCGCAGATGACCGACGCCTACGCGGTCGTCGACAAGGGAGAGGTGTGGCTGCGCAAGCTCCACATCCCGCCCTACGAGTACGCGGACGTCGACGCCCACGAAGCCGAGCGGCCGCGCAAACTGCTCCTGCATCGCGGCGAGATCGAGAGCCTGGTCGGGAAGACGGCGCAGAAAGGCCTGACCCTGGTTCCGACCCGGATCTACTTCAAAGGTCCGCGAGCCAAGGTCGAGCTGGCGCTGGCCCGGGGCAAGGAGGGCCGTGATCGCCGTCGCGAGATCGCTGACCGTGACGTTCGGCGCGAGGTCGAACGCGAGTTCAAGGGCCGGATGCGATGAGCGTCCGAAGCCGGGCACGAACGTAGGTCCAGCGCAAAAGATCCTGCATGCGTGTATCAGGGGCGCGTGCAAGGATGCAGGCCATGCGCGCCCAAATCTTTGTCTTCGCCGAGTCGATCCCTGACTACATCAGCGACCACACCGGTTATTTCGTCGCCGCTCTGGTTCTCGCGATCCTGTTGCTCCTGCTCGTGGTCAGCGTGACGCGGCGCAAAGCGAAGGAAAAGGAAGCGGCCGAGAAAGCGGCGCCGGCGCCGAGCGCCGCGCCCGCACCGAGCGGCGGGGGTCAGACGCCGCCTGCAGCCGCTGCCGCGCCCGCGACGACGGAGATGCCCGCGGTCGCCTCGCGGCTCCCTGCATCCGGTGCGACGTCGACGCCGGCTCCCAGCCCTGCGCCTGGCGCGAGCCAACCACCTCCGGGCGCCAGCCAGCCGCCGCCCGGAGCAGCCCCGGCACCAGCCGCGGCCGTGAAAAAACCGGAGTCCGCACGGGACCAGCGCAAACGCGAACGCGAAGCGCAGCGGACGAAACGCGAAGAAACGCGCCACGCGCGCCGGGAAGAGGCGAAACGCCGCAAGTACGAGCGCGCCGCCCGGCGCGCCCAGAAAGGCAAGAAACCAACCCCGTCACTGCCCCCGTCGCCGCCGGCGACGGCCGTGCCCGGTCCTTCGGGTGTCGAGACCGCGGTCACGGCCGCCGGTGGCGCCGCCGCGGGAGCCGCCCTCGGCGCCGCGGCTGGATCTGGTGCGCCTGCAGTTGGCGCGAGCACTCCGCCGGAGACGGCGGCGGTGCCCGAGGTCAAGCAGAAGAAGTTCTTCGGAATCAAGTACGGCGGCGGCAAGCAGAAGCAAGAAGCGGCGATGGCCGAGCAGCGCCTCGCCGCCGCGCGCGCCGCGAACGAGCGGGCGCTGCAGCAGGCGCGGACCGGGCAGCCGGTTGAGCCGACTCCTTTGCAGCCGGTACCACCGGCGCCTGAGCCTCCCGCGCCTGAGCCCCCGGCCGCCTCGATTCAGCCCGCGGCCGAGCAGCCGCCGGCATCCGAGCTTGCAGCTGCACCGGTGCCACCGGCTGCGGCCGAGCAGCCGCCGATTCCGCCCCCGCCCGTTGGGCCCGCGGTGACCCCGGCTCCGAGCGAGTACGATCCCGCCGCCGCCGAGCAGCGGGTTCGCAACAAGGTCGAGGAAATCCGCTTCGAGGAGCAGCGGATCCGGGCCGAGGCAGACCGCCGGATGGAGCGAGCCGAGAGCCTGCAGTCGCCCGTGCCGCCGACGCCACCCGCGCCCGAGCCGCCGCCGGCCGCCGTGCCGGCGCCACCTCCGCCGATCGACCTGCGCGGTGCCGAGCAGCGAATCCGCGAGGAAGGCGAGGCGCAGGAGCGCTCGATCGCCGAAGCGGAGGAGCGCCTGAAACAGATCGAGGAGCGGACCAAAGCGGCTGAGGCGCGTGCCGCCGAGGCGAAACGCCTCGAGGCCCTGCGGTCTGAGGAAACCGCGGCGCGACAGAGGAAGCTCGAGGAGATGCAGCGCAGCGTCGCCGAAGCCGAAGAGCGTGCCCGCGAAGCCGAGCGCCGTGCGGAGGAGGCCGAGCAGGCCGTGGTCCGCTCGGTCGGTGGCGACACCGCTGCATTCGATGCCGTCGCTCCGCCGCCGCACGTCGACCCGGCGGACGTGCCCCCGATGCCCGAGCTACCGCCGCTGCACGAGCATCAGCTACCCCAGCCGCCCGCGCTCAGTCCGGACCCCGGTCCACCCTCGCCGCCGGCACCGGATCCGACGCCTCCACTGCGGCCGCCGGCGCCCGAGCCGCCCGCCCCAGCACCGCCACTACCACCGGCCCCTGCGCCGGTGCCGCCGCCGGATCCCGAGCCTCCGAGTCCTCCACCGCCACCACCAGCGCCGATGCCGCCGCCGATCCAGGAGCCGCCGCCCGCGGCGCAGCAGCCTGCGCCTGCGGTCGGGTCCGGGCAGGTCAACCTCAACTCGGTTACCTTCGAGCAACTGCGCGAGCAGAACCTCTCGGTCACGCAGGCAACGCGGCTGCTCGCCCACCGCGAGCGCCTCGGCGGCTTCCAGTCGGTCGACGACCTCGATCAGGTCGCGGGCTTCCCGCCGGACGTGCTCGAGGACCTGAAGTCGAAATCGACGGTCTGACCGCCTAAGAACCCCTGGGTCAGTCTTCGTAGCGCTCGAGCAGCTTCAGCCAGACTTCGCTGCGAGTCGGGAAGGCGGCGATTGCGTGCCGCAGCCGCGAGAGCGGCACCTCGGCGACGATCGCGATCGTCGCCGCCTGCAGCAAGTCGGCGGTCTGGAAGCCGCTGAAGGTGGCGCCGACGATTGTCCCGCGCTCCTCGTCGACGACCAGCCGCGAGGTGCCGCCGGTGCCCTTGCCCTGGAAGCTGGCACCAGGGGTGCCGTCGGTGGGCACGTCAACGGCGCGGGCCTGGATGCCTGCTTCGAGGGCCTGTTTGAGCGTCTTGCCGACCGCTGCGACCTGCGGATCGGTGAAGGTCACCCGCGGTGAGCCGATCCCTTCGGCGGCCGCCTCGATCGGGCGGCCGAGCAGGTTCTCGGTCGCGATCCAGGCCTGGTACTTGCCGACGTGGGTGAAGAGCGCGCGTCCGTTGACGTCGCCGATCGCGTAGAGCCACTCGCGGCCGCCGACCCGCATTCGGTCGTCGACCTCGAGGAAGCCGTCTTCACCCGTCTCGATCGGCGCCGCGTCGAGGTCGAGGTTGGCGGTGTGGGGGACGCGGCCCACGGCGACGAGCAGCTGCTCGGCCTCGACGTCACCACCATCCTTGAGCGTGACGGCAACTCCCGTGTCCGTGGCGCGGACCCGCTCGGCCGGCGAGTTGGTCCGCACGTCGACCCCGAAACGCCCGCGTAGTGCCGTCGCGACCTCCTCGCCGGCAAACGGCTCGTCGCGGCTCAGCAGGTGCGGACCGCCCTCGACCAGCGTCACCCGGGTCCCGAGGCTGGCCCAGGCCTGCGCCAGCTCGCTGCCGACCGGGCCACCGCCGAGCACGATCATGCTCGCGGGTACCTGCTTGGCGGTGGTCGCGTCGCGGTTGTTCCAGGCCTTGACCTCGTCGAGACCCTCGATCGGGGGCATCGCGGCGCCGGACCCGGTCGCGATCACAATCGCGCGCTCGGCAACCAGCACCTCGTCGCCGACGGCGACCCGGCGTTCGCCAACGAAGCGCCCGGCGCCGCGGTGAAGATCGATCCCACGTTCTTCCAACCAGGGCAACTGGACCGAGTCGTCACGGTCGTGGATCACCTCGTCACGGCGGTCGAGGACGGCCTGCGGGTCGAGCCCGCTGTCTGAGTCCACAGGCACGCCCGGTATCCGCTGCGCCTCGGCAAGCACGTTGGCGGGCCGCAGCAGTGCCTTCGACGGCATGCAGGCGTAGTAGGAACATTCGCCACCGATCAGGTCGGGCTCGACGATCGCGACCTTGAGACCGCCTGCGGCAAGCCTGCCGGCACAGACCTCGCCGGCCGGGCCGGCCCCGAGGACGATTGCGTCGTAGGCGAGCTCCGTCACGTCCACTCCATTCCCGACAACGTACAATTCGAAGCGCATTGAGCACGGGGGCGACAGGCTTCGACGTGGTCGACTCGTGCGAACGGTTGCAGGTCGAGGTTGCCGGAGGCCTCGTTAAACCCCGGCACAAACCAATACGTGCGGACCATGAGTTCGCCCTCGCCGCTTAGCTAGAAACTAAGCGCTGTGAGAGTCGGTCCTCCCACGCCCGCGGGGAGGGGCACCGGCTTCAGAAAGCGGGCTAACCCAGGCGGATCGCCCCGTCCGCCAGGGGAAATTTCAGAGGGCTTTGTCTCTCGTAGTGCCCGCCGGCGCGGACCCCGGGAGACGAGAATCAAGCGTCGGCTAAACCTGTAGACACCCTCGCGCCGCGTCCGCGGATCCGAGTTCGAATCTCGGCGCCTCCACTACCGGCCAAGCTCCCGCCAAGTGCGGGAATTTGGCCTTCGAATTTCTTGACTCCTGGCGCCCGAGCTACGAACATATGTTCGTGTCCGCCGCAACTGGAGAACGGCCCCCTCAAATGGGTTCTCAGCTGCGGCAACCGAGGGGATCGGCGCGTACCGAACTCCGGGCTGCGCGGGTTTCGATCGGGGACTTGAGTTCACCTCTATGGACGTGGGGGCGGGAGGCGCATTCCCTCCCGTAAATGCCCCGACGCGACGACCCGCAAATCGGCCTCGGCCAGGCGATCCGGAAGCTCCGGACCGATGGCGAGTTGAGCCAGGAGAATCTAGGGCTGCGCTCCGAGATTCACCCGACCTGGATCTCGCACATCGAGTCGGGCCGCGTCAATCCAACCTGGGGCAACGTCCGGCGGATCGCTGCCGGCCTCAAGGTGCCGCTGCCGGTACTGGCGGCACTCGCCGAGGACCTCGAGCGGCGGCTGAAGAAATAACCGCACTCTCGGCATTTAGAAACCCTTCCGTACTGGAAAATCGGTTGAGTTCAACTCTATACTCAGATTTGTAGGAGTCCTCAGGGACTCCAGTGCTGTTGGGGAGGGGCCGGCATTCGACGGCCGATGACTGTCGGGCCCTCTCCAGAAATGACCCCGTTTCTCCTCCTCCTCCTCCTCCTCCTCCTGCTCAACCGCGGCGCGCGCGTAGCCAGGTGATTACCTCGGCGGCGTCGCGGTCGGGTGGGAAGACCGGGTAGAAGGCCTTGACGATGCTGCCTTCCTCGGCTAGCAGCGTCAGGCGCTTGTAAAGCGTCGCCTCATCGACGATGAACGTTGGTAGTTCGAGCGCTGCGCCAAGCCGCAGATCCGGGTCGCTGAGCAGTGGGAACGGGATGTGCTCGCGGGTGGCGAACTCGGCCTGTTCGGCTGCGCTCTGGGTGCTGATGCCGACAACGGTGGCGCCGAGTTGCTCAAGTTCGCTCAGTGCGTCGCGATAGGCGCAGCTCTGAGGGGTGCAGCCGCGGGCGCCCGGGATGTCGTTCCAGCCGTCGGGGAGGGCGACCCCGGGCGTCCCGGCACGCGGGTAGAAGTAGGCAACCAACCTGCCGGTGGCGAGCGACGCGAGATCGAGCTCGGCGTCGCCGGTCGCGGGCAGGGCGATCGACGGCACGGCGAGGCCCGGTAGGTGGTCGGCGGCGCCGTCGTCCTCGGGCACCGGCAGGTCGGCCGGCAGCGAGGTGTAGTCGGAGCCCATCGCTCTAGGCTTGCATCCATGGCCCGCTACGTCGCCTTCCTACGGGGGATGAACCTCGGCAGCCGCCGGCTGAAGAACACAGAACTGGTGGCCGAGTTCGAGCACCTCGGCTTCGCCGAGGTGGCGACCTTCCGCGCTAGCGGCAACGTTGTCTTCAGCGCGGCCGGTCGCGCCAGCGAGGCAGCGCTGACGAAGAAGGTCGAAGCCGGTCTCGGGCATGGCCTTGGCTACGAGGTCCTGGTCTTCCTCCGCAGCGTCGCCGAGGTCGCGGCGATCGCCGCCTACGAGCCGTTCCCGGCCAAGGCGGTCGCAGGGTCCAAAGGCAAACTCCAGGTTTCGCTGCTGGCGAAGAAGCCCAGCGCCACCGCCGTCAAGCAGGCGCTTGACCTGGGCAGCGACCATGACCGCCTAGCGATCGAGGGCCGCGAGCTCTACTGGCTGCCGAGCGGCGGCATCAGCGATTCCGATCTGGATCTGAAGGCGCTGGACAAGGCCCTGGGCAAGGGCACGGTGCGGACGATGGGCACGATCGAGCAGATCGCCGCGAAGTACTGCGGCTGAGCAACTCATCAGCCGTCGGGATGGCGCCTGATCCAACCCTGGGTGACGGCGATCGGGCCCGCCCCCGAATAGGTCACGATCACCAGCAAGGTTGGTGGAGCGCCGAATCCCATGATCGCCACGCCCATCACCATCGCGGTCACGAATCCGGCCGCGAGACCTCGATTTACTCGTTCTCGACTACCGGCCCCCGGCTCGGCGCGCGCGATCAGCGCGTTTCGTCTATTCCTCGTCACGACTTTGGATTGAGGTCCGCACGAGGTAGCGCCGCGATCTCGATTTCGCGGCTGACGGCGGCGATCTCGGTGGGCAGCTCGGTGAGCTGGACGTTGGCGACGAACGCCATCTTCTCTCCCAAGGGGCGGAAGAAGTTGTCGTAGTGGGTCGGGATCACTGCTCTGGGCTGGAGGCGGGTGAGGATCCGTTGCCAGTAGCGGTCGGTGAAGCTGCGGCCGGCGACGCCGGCGAGGAAGAAGTCGACCTCGCGCTCGCGCAGGGCCTCGTCGATGAGGTTGGCGCTGCCTTGGTGGTAGAAGCGGATGCCGGCAACGGCGATCGTGATCCCCCAGACCTGGCCGCAGCGGTAGGCGCCCGGCGCCAGCGAGTCGAGGTGCTCGCAGCTGAGTTCACCGTCGTAGGGGACGGCGAGGCCGAGCAGCAGCTTCGAGTGGACACTGGGCGTGAAGCTGACCTCGAACGGGCCCAGCTCGTAGACCCGGTAAGGCTCGACCTCGACCGTCTGCGCGGCCAGGCCGTGCAGCGCCATCAGGTTCACCAGCGAGCGTGAGCCGTAGGCCTTGCAGCCGAAGCGCCGTGCGATCGCCGGCGCGTCGACGGCGTGGTCGAAGTGGGTGTGGCCGACCAGCACGCCGACGGTTTCGCCTGGAGCTCTGACGAAGCGCTCCAGCGCCGCCGGGTCGGGCAGCGCCTGTCGCCGCAGCACGAGGTCGCGGAACGGGACCCGCGAGAGGTAGGGGTCGACGAAGATCGTCTGCCCTTCGTAGCTGAGCCGGTAGCCGGAGACGCCGAGCCATTCGAGCTCGAGGCCGGCGGGCAGGGCGGGCGGTTGCCTCTCCAGCTCGGTAAGCAGCTGACCGTCGGCGCGCTCGGACGAGCGCCGCGTAGCCCGCGCCTTCGCCAGCTCGCCGAGGTGTCGCAGCGGGCTTCCCACGCCCGGAAGGCTACGCTCGCGGGATGGCGATCGCCACTGCGATATCCCTGGACGTCTACGTCGGCGGCAAGCTGCTGTTCGAGGACGTGTCCTTCAAGCTCGAGCCGGGCGAGAGGATGACGCTGTCGGGCCGCAACGGCGCCGGCAAGTCGACCCTGCTTCGAGTGCTCGCCGGCGAGCTGAAACCGGACAGCGGCACGCTCAGCCTGCAGCGCGGCGCCCGCGTTGCCCTCCACGACCAGCGGCCGCCGCGCGAATCGTCGACCAGCCTCGGCGAGTACGTCTTCTCCGGCCGCACCGACATGCTCGAGCTCGAGGCCAAGCTGGAGCGGCTCGAGGCAGAGATGGGCGGTGGCGACACCGGCGAGGAGACGATGGCCGCCTACGCTGCCGCCCAGGCCAAGCTCGAAGCCGGCGGCGGCTACCGCTGGCGCGACGACGTGCTCGCGGTCCTCCGCGGCCTCGGCTTCTCCGAAGAGCATTTCGAACGCTCGCTGAAGACCTTCTCCGGCGGCGAGTTGACGCGCGCCTCGCTGGCTCGGGCGCTGGCCGCCAAGCCCGACCTGCTGTTGCTCGACGAGCCCACCAACCATCTCGACATTCCTTCCCTGGAGTGGCTCGAGGCCTACCTGGTCGAGCTCGACGCCGCCGTCGTCCTCGTCGCCCACGACCGCTGGTTCCTCGAGGCGGTTGGGACCTCGGTGCTGGAGCTGGAGGCGCAGCGGGCGCGCTTCTTCGCCGGTCCCTGGCATGCCTGGCGCCAGGAACAGGCGGCGCGGCAGATCGCCCTCGGCAAAGCGATCGAGCGCCAGCAGGCGGAGATCGAGCGGATGGAGAAGTTCGTCGAGCGCTTCCGTTACAAGGCGACGAAGGCGCGCCAGGCGCAGTCGCGGGTCAAACAGATCGAGAAGAAGAAGCGAGATGGGCCGGCCGCCGAACGCCGCGACACCCGCCGCCTGCGGTTCTCCTTCAAGCCGCCCGAGCGGCCGGGGCGGGTGGTGCTGAAACTGGTCAAAGGCAGGATCGAGGTCCCCGGCCGGGTCCTGCTCGCCGACGCCGAGCTCGAACTCGAACGCGGCGAACACGTCGTCCTCGTCGGCGCCAACGGCAGCGGCAAGACGAGCCTGATCGAGACCCTTACCGGAGAGCGCGAGCCCGCCTCCGGCAGCGTCCGCAGCGGCCACAACGTCAGGCTCGGCTACCTCTCCCAGCATGCCGACACGGCGGCGGGGGAGGGCACCGTGCTCGACGCGGCCCAGCGCGAGACGGGGCTGACGGGGCCGAAGGCACGGGCCCTGCTCGGCGGCTTCCTCTTCTCGGGCCCCGATGTCGAAAAGCAGCTCTCCGATATTTCCGGCGGCGAGCAGCGACGGCTCTCGCTGGCGATTCTCGTCGCCTCCGGCGCCAACGTCCTCGTCCTCGATGAGCCCACCAACCATCTCGACATCGAGAGCCGCGAGGCCCTGGAGGACGCGTTGACCGAGTTCGAGGGGGCGGTGCTGTTGATCTCACACGACCGGGCGCTGCTCGAGGCGGTTGGCAGCCGCACCCTGGTTTGTGCCGACGGCCAGCTCGAAAGCTATGACAGCGGTTGGGCCGAGTACCAGCGGCGCGAGGACGAACGCGACGCTGCGGCCGCGGCGGCAGCGAAATCGGTTGCTTCTAACGGCGGGGGCAAGTACAGCGCCACCAAGCCCGCCGAGAAAGCGGCGCGCAAGGCGGCGAAGCTGGAGCAACAGATCGAGCGGGCCGAGGCCGAGCTGCGCGAGATCGAGGACGAGCTCGCCGACCCCGGCGCCTGGTCGAGCCCCGGCCGCGCCGAGCGCGCGACCGAGCGCCACAACAAGGCGAAACGGACGATCGAGGGCCTCTACGCGGAGTGGGAGGTCGCTCAGGCCGAGGCGTCCTGACCAAGCAGGTCAAGGACCCAGGGAGCGCCGCGTGCTTCGCACGCAAGCGACCGAGGACGCCGAGATGCGCCGGTCAGGGGGCGCCGCGGTTGATCACTCGGGTGCCCTTGGCCGGCGCCAGGGTGATGTTGCGGACCCGGACCGGCTCGTCCTTGAAGTCGACCGGGCGCAAGTCGGCGCGTTCGACGAACTCGCGCAGGATCAGCCGCATCTCGTATTCGGCGAAGGCGGCGCCGATGCAACGGCGGACGCCGCCGCCGAACGGGATCCAGGCGTAGTTGTCGGTCTTGCCGTCGAGGAAGCGCTCGGGCCGGAACTCGCGCGGCGCCGGGAAGATGTCCTCGCGGTGGTGGAGGGCGGCGATCGCCGGCAGCACGAAGGTGCCGGCTCTCAGCTCGTAGCCGCCGATCGTCGCCGGCGCCTTCAGCTTGCGGGCGACGTCGACGATCACCGGCCGCGAGCGCAGCGTCTCCTTCACCGTCGCGTTCAGGTACTCGTCTTCCCCGGCGGCGAGCGAGGCGCGCAGCTTCGCCAGGACCCGTGGGTTGCGGACCAGCCGCTCGACCGCCCAGGCCAGCCCGGTCGCGGTCGTCTCGTGACCGGCGCCGAGCACGGTGACCAGCTCGTCACGCAGTTCGACGTCGCTCATCGGCTGCCCGTCCTCGTCGCGGGCGCTGAGCAGCAGCGAGAGCACGTCGTCGCGCTCCTCGTAGCCGGGTTCGGCTCGCCGCAGCGCGATCTCTTCGTAGATGAAGGCGTCGAGCGCTTCGCGCGAGCGGACGAAGCGGCCCCAGGGGCTGAAGCGACCGAGGTCGGTGCGCATGAAAGGGAAGGCGGTGATCGCGCCGACGCGGCGGGCGAAGTGGTCGATCAGGACCTCGAAGCGGGCCAGCCGCTCCTCGTCATGGACGCCGAAGACGGCGCGCATGATCACCGCCAGGGTGATCCGGGTGGTGTGGGGTCGCAGCGCGAACGGCTCGTCGACGGGCCAGCTCTCCATCTCACGCCGGGTCATCTCGACGATCAGCTCACCGTAACGCTGGATCCGCTCGCCGTGGAACGGCGGCAGCAGCAGTTTGCGCTGGCGCATGTGCGGCTCGTCATCGAGGGTGAGGACCGAGTTCGGGCCGAGCGCCGGCTCGAGCACGGTCGCGTTCGCCTCGCCCGCGTGGAAGACCGCCGGCGCCCCGGTGAAGACCTCTTTGACGATGGTGGGATGGGCGACGTAGACGATCGCACCGAAGGTCGGGAAGCGGACGGTGAAGATGTCGCCGTAGCGGCGCTGGTAGGCGGCGAGGAAGCCGAGCGGGTCGCGGAGGTAGCGAAGCGCTTGGACGACCGCCGGCGCCTCCGGTCCTGGCGGCAGCGCCGCCGGAGCGCTGTGAACCTGTCCCTGGGGGAGGGTGGCCTGCTCCATTCCGTGCAGAGGTTAGCGCTAGAACTGGCTGCGCAGCCAGGCCGGCTGGTGGCAGGCGGCGCGGCCGCTCAGAAGACGATGGTGCGATCGCCGTCGAGGAGGACGCGGTCGTCGAGGTGGGCGATCACCGCCCGCGCCAACACCAGCCGCTCGATGTCGCGGCCGATCCGGACCAGGTCGGCGACCTCGTCGCGGTGGCTGACCCGGGTCACGTCCTGGTCGATGATCGGGCCGGCGTCGAGCTCGGCGGTGACGTAGTGGGCGGTGGCGCCGATCAGCTTCACCCCCCGCTCGTGCGCGCGGCGGTATGGATCGGCGCCGACGAAGGCCGGCAGGAAGCTGTGGTGGATGTTGATCGCCGGCGATTCGAGCTCGCGCAGGAAGTCCTCGGAGAGGATCTGCATGTAGCGGGCGAGGACGAGCAGGTCGACGTCGCCGACCAGCTCGAGGATGCGTTGCTCTGCCGCCGCTTTGTCGCCGGGCTCGACCGGGATGTGGTGAAAGGGGACGCCGACCGAGGCGACCTGCTCGGCGTGGTCGGGGTGGTTGGAGACGACCGCGACCAGCTCGCCGCCGAGCTCGCGGTTGCGCCAGCGCCAGAGCAGGTCCGAGAGGCAATGGTCCTCGCCCGAGACCATGATCGCCACCCGTCGCGACTGGCTCGACTCGGCAAACCGGTGCTCCATCTCGAACGGTGCCGCCACCTCGGCCGCGAACCGCTGCGCCAGCTCCTCGCGCGCTCCAGGAGGGCTGGAGTCGAAGACCATCCGCATGAAGAAGCGCCCCTCGTCGGTCGAGTGCTGGTCGACGTCGACGATGTTCAGCCCGGCCGCGGCGACAAAGCCGCTGACGGTCGCAATCAGCCCCGGACGGTCGGGACATGCGAGCAACAGCCGGGAAGTGGGCGCCTCGGTCATCAACGCGGATCTTTACGGAGAATCGATCGATTGGCCCGGATCCTTGAGAACAGAGCCACTTCTCGCAACTTGTGCCAGCTACCACCACCACCGACGCACGCGCCGGGATCTGATCGGCACGTAGACGCCCACGCAGCAGATCAGCGTGATGGCGGCAAATGCGAGAGTGGCCAGGTATTCGCCGGCCTCAATCGACTCGATGCATGCGACGACGCCGGCCACAACGGCGAAAAACAGGAGCAGCCAAGCTCCCCATAGGTCCGGCACGGTGCCTAGCCCCCCTCTGGCTTGGCAGTTTCCCCCAGGAGCTTGTCCCATTTAGGCAGGCCAGCCATGAGCAATCAGGGTAACGGCCGTCATCGCTTATACAGAGAAGGGATAAGTGTGATGCAGCGCACACATAGCGTGCTGGATTCCTTGCCACCCTTACGCGCTTGCTCACGAAACGCACATACTTTGCCCTGCTCGTCGTCGTGGCGCTCGCGTTTCCCGCGGTCGCCCTCGCTGCCTCCGGTTCGGAAGGGGATGGCGGCGGGGAGGCCGAGGTCGCTGCCATCTCGCAAGCCCGCGCGGTGCTGACGCCGCTGCAGCGCTCGGTCGAGCACTACCGTCAGCTGGCCGATGCGGTCGGCCACCGGGTCAAGGTCGAGTTCCACGCTGCCGTCAAGCGGGCGCTGCACGAGAAGTACGCGCATCTGCCGGGCGGGGTCTCGATCGAAACGCTGGAGTCGATCGCCGCCTGCGAGTCCGGCGGCGACCCGCGGATCGTCTCCTCTGACGGCAGCTACCGCGGCAAATACCAGTTCGACGTCGGCACCTGGGAATCGGTCGGCGGCCACGGCGACCCCGCCGCCGCTCCGGAGATGGAGCAGGACTACCGCGCTGCGCTGCTCTACTCGCGCTCCGGCTCGAGCCCCTGGCCTGTCTGCGGCTGAGGCGGCAATCGAGCCGCACTGCGCGGCTTGATTGCCGCGTCGCCCGATCGATGCGGCAGTTGAACACCCTATGGGTGTCGAAGTGACGCATCGATAACGGGAGCACCCGAGCCCGGCCCTACGATGCCGGCTGATGCCCGAGGAGAAAGTTCCCGCGCCTGACGCCGGCGGCCCGGCCCGCAAACCGCCGAAAGAGGCGGTTGCGGAGGCCGCCGTGCGGGCGCCGACCCGGGGCAACCGCAAGCTCGAGTCGTTCCTCGATGCGGTCAACTCCGACGACCAGGTGCGGGCCTGGTGGTACATGGCGCAGGTCCACGCTGAGCGCTTGGGGATGTCGGACCACTCCTGGGTCCACATGCAGATTGTCCTCAACATCTCCCTGCGGCTGCTGCGGCTGCTGGTCAAGGCCGGGGTCGAGCCCTCTGTCGTCGTCGACCATGGGATGCGCGACCGCGACGCCGAGGTGGTCGTCTCCGGCGGCGCCCTCCTGCACGACGTCGGCATGTCGATCCACCGCGCCGACCACGAGACCTACTCGTTGTTCCTCGCCGGCGGCGCTCTCGACCGGCTGCTGGCCGGCGCCTACAAAGAGCCGGAGCGGACGATCATCGCCTCCGAGATCCTGCACGCGATCATCGGCCACCGCCGCCGCGGCGAGCCCTACACGCTCGAGGCCGGCGTCGTCCGCGTCGCCGACGCGCTCGACATGGCGCAGGGGCGGACCCGGATCCCGATCGAGTCCGGCCACGAGGGAATCCACTCGATCTCCGCCGCGGCAATCGACGAGGTCCGGATCGAGGCGGGGGAGGAGCGGCCGGTGCGGATCGAGATCCAGCTCAACAACTCCGCGGGCATCTTCCAGGTCGACGACCTGCTCGCGACCAAGATCCGCGGCACCCCGCTGGAGGGAAAAGTCGAAGTCGTCGCCGAAGTCGAGGGAGAGACCGAGAAACGCCTGCTCAGCGGCTTCCGGCTGAGCTAGGACAGACGCTCGAGATCAAATTGGCGCTGTTCCTTGCGCTTCTGCAGCCGACCTTGAATGAGTGACAGGACGACGACGAGGACGACGAAGAAGGCGATCACGCCGAAGCAGAAGAAGGTGACCGTCTTGTCAGTGGTCGGCCCGGCCAGGCCGACACCGTTGTCGGCCAGTGCCGCCGGCGCCAGGACGAGGCTCAGCGCCAGGAACGAAAGCAGGGCTGCGACGGTCCGCTTCACGGGCGGGAATCTACCGGAAGCGGGGGCGGCGGCGCCTGGCGTCGCGGCGTCCGCGTAGAGTGCGGCGCCGATGTCGAACCTCGAGGCCCTCCTTCTCGGGGTGGTCCAGGGACTCACCGAGTTCCTGCCGATCTCCTCGTCCGGACACCTGATCATCGTGCCCTGGCTGCAGGACTACACCTTCCTGCTCGACCACCCGGAGTTCAACAAGACGTTCGACGTCGCGCTTCACGCCGGCACCCTGATCGCCGCGATTGCCTTCTTCCGGCGCGAGGTCGTGCAGCTTCTGCGCGGCTTCTTCCAGGCGGTGCGGCAACGCTCGATCGAGACCAGCGACCAGCGGCTCTCGGTCGCGATCGCGGTCGGCACGATCCCGGCTGTGATCGCCGGCGGTCTCTTCTCCGACTTCATCGACAACCACCTCGGCGAGCCCTGGATGATCGCGATCCAGCTGATCCTCTTCGGCGCCCTGCTCGGCTGGGCCGACCGCATGCCCCAGCGCCGCGCCCTGGGCGAGACCCGGCTGCGCGACGGCTGGTACATCGGCCTCGCCCAGGTTCTCGCCCTCGCTCCCGGTACCTCGCGCTCGGGGATCACGATCACCGCCGCCCGCTGGCTTGGCCTCGACCGCGACGGCGCCGCCCGCTTCTCCTTCCTGCTGCTGATCCCGATCGTCGCCGGGGCCACCGTCTTCAAGGGGATCGGCGCTGTCAAAGACGGCCTCCCCGACGGTGTCGCCGGGCCGATGATCGTCGGCACGATCGCCGCCGCCGTCTCCGGCTACTTCGCGATCTCGTTCCTGCTGCGACTGGTCAGGACGTCCAGCTACCGGCCCTTCGTGCTCTATCGCTACATTGCCGGGGTAGTGATCCTCCTGATCATCGCCACCGGCCTCCGGCCCGCCACCTTTTGACCATCTTTGCCGCAATTTCGGCTCGGCCAACTTGTGAAAAACCGGTTAACGCAGGCATTTCGCGCATGGGCCACGCATACAATCGTCCAGTCTTGTCGTTCAAAGCGCTAACCACCCGAGCCGGCGGCGTCGCCTCGTGAACCACCCCCAGGCGATCCGACTCGCGGTCATCGACACCGATTCCGGTTTTGTCACCGTCCTCGCCAAACGGGCGGAGGCGGCTGGCTGGCAACTGCGCCATGCTTCCGGTGCGGTGCCGCCGCAGGAGCTGGTCGCGATGAAGCTGAACGCGCTGCTGCTCGACCCGGCGCTGCTCGGCGAGGAAGGCTGGTCCTACCTGGAGCGGGTCTGCGGGATGCTCCCCGACCTCGGCATCATCGTCTGCACCGGCCGCTCGACCGTCGCCCAGCGTGTCCGCGGGCTGCGGATGGGGGTCGACGACTGGATCACCAAGCCGTGCCACCCCGAGGAGGCGATGGCGCGGATCGAAGCCGTCTCCAGGCGCCGCCGCCGCGGCCGCCACGAAGTCGAGGCCGGCCCGTTGGTCATCGCCGACCTCGAGATCCGGCCCGATCAGTTCCAGGCCTTCGTCAGTGGCGCCAGCCTCGACCTGACCCGGCGCGAGTTCGAGCTGCTGCAGCTGCTCGCCGAGGCCAAGGGCCAGGTGCTCGAGCGGGAGACGATCTACCAGCGGGTCTGGGGCTACGCGATGGCCCACGGCGACCGCTCGGTCGACGTCTTCATCCGCAAGCTGCGCCAGAAGTTGGAGAGGCGCTCACCCAACTGGAGCTACATCCACACCCATTTCGGCGTCGGCTACCGGTTCGACCCGGAGGTCGCTCCCGGCGCCCTCGAGGAGCCGATCCGGGTCGTCGATTCCGACCCCGTTCCGGACTCGCCTTCACAGGTCGTTCACAGCAGTTTCACTTTGGGGTAACCGACTCAAGCAGGGAGGTCGGCATTCTCGGCCCCCATGGCGATCGGAACCGGGTCCTCCTCGCAGTTGCCTGCCGGGCGTCTCGAGATCCGGCCTGAGGAGCATGCGGCGCTGGTCGACGGGCGGCCGCTGAGCCTGACGATGCGGGAGCTGCAACTGCTGATCACGCTCGCCTCGCACCCGCAGCGGATCATGACCCGCGAGGAGCTCTTCGCCGAGGTCTGGGGCTCGGAGCCGCGCCGCGAGGATCGCTCGGTCGACGTCTACGTCAGCCGCCTGCGGGCCAAGCTCGGCCAGGCGCTGCCGGACCTGCAACTGATCCACACCCACAACGGCATCGGCTACCGCTTCTCTCCCGATGGCTGAAGCGCCTGCTCGGCAGCAGCGCTTTTACATCTTTTTTACATCCCCGACACAGGCAGGTAACAAGGTCCAGGGGAGCCGTTGGAACGCTGAACCGAGCACCGACCTCCCGTCGGTGCTCTTGCCACTCGTTCAACAACAAAGGGAGACTGATGTCTGGCACTAGATGGATTGCGGTACTCGTCTCGGCCGCGATATTGGCGCTCGGTGTCGCCGCCTGCGGCAGTAGCGACGACAGCAGCAGCAGCGGCGGCGGGGGCTCGTCGTCAGGTGGAGAACTCTCCGGCGAAATCGCCGGCGCCGGCGCGACCTCGCAGGAGGCCGCCCAGGAAGCCTGGATCGCAAACCTCGAGGCCGAAAACTCCGGCGTCACGATCTCCTACGACCCGGTTGGTTCGGGCGGCGGCCGCGAGCAGTTCACGGCTGGCGGCGTTGCTTACGCCGGTTCGGACGCGGCGATCTCCGAAGAAGAAGGCGAGCTGAAAAAAGCTGAAAAACGCTGCGAACCAGGCGAACTGATCGAGATCCCGGCCTACGTCTCGCCGATCGCGGTCATCTACAACCTGCCCGAAGTCGAAGAACTCCAGATCGACCCGGAAACGCTGGCGAAGATCTTCGCCCAGGAAATCACCACCTGGAACGACCCGGCGATCGCCAAATCGAATCCGGACGTCGACCTGCCGGACACCCGCATCACCCCGGTCAACCGTTCCGACGAGTCGGGCACCACGGAGAACTTCACCGAATACCTCTCCGAGGTCATCCCCAGCGTCTGGAAGTACGAAGTCAGTGGTGACTGGCCGGTCAAGGGCGGCGAGGCCGCCAACGGCACCTCCGGCGTCGTCGAGGCAGTTGCCGCCGGCGAAGGCGCGATCGGCTACGCCGACGCCAGCCAGGCCGGCGAACTCGGCATCGCCAAAGTCAAAGTCGGCGCCGACTACATCGCCCCGTCCCCGGAAGCGGCCGCGGCGATCCTCGAGGAGTCCCCGGAAGACAGCGAACTGGCGGCGAACAAATTCATGTTCCCGTTCAAGCTCGACCGCAAGACCGAAGCGGAGGAGACCTACCCGATCGTCCTGGTCTCTTACCTGCTGGCCTGCACCAAATACGGCTCGGCTGACGAAGCCGCCGTCGTCAAAGGGTTCCTCGAATACGTGATCAGCCCCGAAGGACAGGAAGCGGCGGCTGAAAACGCCGGCTCCGCTCCGCTCTCCGCGGCGCTGACCAAGAAGATCACTCCCGCAGTGGAAGCGATCGAATAGCCGAATGGCCCAGGTCGATACCACGACCAACGCGGGCCAGTTGCTGGCGGCGGCGTCCGGAGGGCGCCGCCGCCCCGGCGACCGCATCTTCAGCAACACCGCCACCGCGGCGGGGGTCACGATTCTTGCCCTGCTGGCGGGGGTCGCGATCTTCCTCATCGTCGAGGGGGCGCCGGCGCTGACCCACAGCGCCTCCGAACTTCCCGAAGGCAAGACCTTCATCGACTATGTCGCGCCGCTCGCCTTCGGCACCGTTTTGGCGGCGGCCTTCGCGGCGATTATCGCCGTCCCGCTGGCGGTCGCGGTGGCGCTCTTCATCACCCACATCGCGCCGCGCCGGGTCGCGCTCACGCTCGGCTACCTGGTCGACCTGTTGGCGGCGATCCCGAGCATCGTCTACGGCCTCTGGGGGATCTTCGTCCTCGGGCCCGCGGCGGTGCCGGTGATGCAGTGGCTGGAAGAAAAGCTTGGCTTCATCCCCTTCTTCAAGGGGCCTGCCTCGGCCACCGGCCGGACGATGTTCGTCGCCGGTTTGGTCCTGGCGGTGATGATCCTGCCGATTGTCTCCGCCGTCGCCCGCGAGGTCTTCTCGCAGACGCCGCGCAAACTCCAGGAAGGCGCCCAGGCACTCGGCGCCACCCGCTGGGAGATGATCCGGATGACCGTCCTCCCGTTCGGCAAATCGTCGGTGATCAGCGGCGCCATGCTCGGCCTCGGCCGTGCCCTCGGCGAGACGATGGCGGTGACGATCATCCTCTCGGTCTCCGGCATCGTCACCTTCAACCTGATCAGCCAGGCGAACCCGTCGACGATCGCCGCCAACATCGCCCTCGACTTTCCCGAGTCCTCGGGCCTCGCGGTCAACACCCTGATCGCGACCGGGCTCGTCCTCTTCGCGATCACCCTGGTCACCAACATGGCCGCGCGGGCGATCATCAACCGCCAGCAGGGGGGCGAATAGGCGATGGCCGCAATTCCGCAACGACCCGGCGACGCCCTGGCCGGCGGCGTTCTGCCCGATTGGGCTCCTTATGCCACCTTCGCCGGCTCCTGCGTGCTCTCCGCCGCGGTGCTGCTGGCCACGGGCGCCTTCACGATCGCCCTGATGCTGGTCTTCGGCGTGATCGTCGGCTGCGCCGGCATCTACGCCTGGTCTTGGGTCGTCGAGGGGCCGCGGCGGGCGATCGACCGCACCGTCACCCTGGCGATCGCCTCCGCCTTCGCGCTGGCGATGATCCCGCTCGCCTCGCTCCTCTACGAGGTCGCCAAGCGCGGCCTGCCCGGCCTCGACTGGGAATTCCTCACCGCGGACGCGCGCGGTGTCGTCGGTGGCGGCGGCGCCGCCCAGGCCCTGGTCGGGACGCTGGTGATCACCGGCGTCGCGGTCGTGATCTCGGTCCCGATCGGGATCATGGCGGCGATCTACCTGACCGAGTACGGCAAAGGCCGCCTGCGCCGGGCGCTGACCTTCTTCGTCGACGTGATGACCGGCATCCCCTCGATCGTCGCCGGCCTCTTCGCCTACGCCCTGTTCGAGATCTTCTTCGGTCCCGGCATCCGCCTCGGCGTGATGGGCTCGGTGGCGCTCTCGGTGCTGATGATCCCGATCGTGATCCGCTCCGCCGAGGAGGTCCTGAAGATCGTCCCCAACCACCTCCGCGAAGCGGCCTACGCGCTGGGGACGCCGAAGTGGAAGACGATCACCAAGGTCGTCCTGCCGACCGCCTTCGCCGGCCTCGTCACCGGGGTGATGATCGCCACCGCCCGGATCATCGGCGAGACGGCGCCGCTGCTGGTCACGACCGGCGTCGTCGACTCGATCAACGCCGACCCGTTCAACGGGCGGATGCAGAACCTCGCCGTCTACGCGTACAACGAGTACCGCTCGCCGGGAGTGATGAAACAGGCGTCCTACGACCGGGCCTGGGCTGCCGCCCTTGTTCTCATCGCTATCGTGATGATCCTCAACGTGGTGGCTCGCTTCGTGTATCGGCGCTACAAAACCGAGATCCGCTAGCCAGTGGAAGGAAGAAGGTTGAGATCCATGTTCGGAGCCTCAGGGACGAAGCGAGCGGCGGTGGATTCGGAGTCCGCCGGAGCGTCCGGCACGGTGGGTGCGACCGGCACCGTGGGCTCGGCGCAGAGCGGCTCCGAGGGGGTCTTGGCGAAGACGATCGAAGCTCGCGACGTCAACCTCTACTACGGCGACTTCCACGCCGTCGAAAGCGTGACGATGAAGGTCGAGCCGAACAAGGTGACGGCGCTGATCGGCTCTTCCGGCTGCGGCAAGACGACCTTCCTGCGCTCGCTCAACCGGATGCACGAGCTGACCCCCGGCGCCAGCGTCAAAGGCGACATCGCGCTCGACGGCGAGGACATCTACGGCGCCGGCGTCGACCCGGTCCAGGTCCGGCGCCTGATCGGGATGGTCTTCCAGCAGCCGAACCCGTTTCCGACGATGTCGATCTACGACAACGTCGCCGCCGGTCTCAACCTCAACGGCGGCAAAATCAAGAAGACCCAGAAGGACGCGGTGGTCGAGCGCAGCCTGCGCGGCGCCAACCTCTGGGACGAGGTCAAGGACCGGCTCGACAAGCCCGGCTCCGGCCTCTCCGGCGGCCAGCAGCAGCGGCTCTGCATCGCTCGCGCAACCGCGGTCGAGCCCGAGGTGCTGTTGATGGACGAGCCCTGCTCGGCGCTCGACCCGGTCGCGACGCTGGCGATCGAGGACCTGATCGGCGAGCTGAAGAAGCGCTACACGATCGTGATCGTGACGCACAACATGCAACAGGCGGCGCGGGCCAGCGACTTCACCGCCTTCTTCAACCTCGAAGAGTCGGGCAAGCCGGGACGCCTCGTCGAGATCGGCCAGACGGAGACGATCTTTACCAACCCGACCCAGAAAGCGACCGAGGACTACGTCAGCGGTCGCTTCGGCTGATCGCGCGGAGGAACGGACCTTGCCCGAATCCGCCACCCGTCAGGAATACCAAGTGGAACTGGAAACGCTCGAGGCCAGCGCTCTCGACGGGCTCAACCTGGTCAGCGCGGCGCTGCAGCGGACGCTGGAGGCGGTCGAGCACCAGGACGTCGAGCTGGCCCAGATCGTTGTCGCCGACGACGATCGGATCGACGGTCGCTACCTGGAGGTCCACCAGGCCCTGATCACCCTGCTGGCGACGCAGTCGCCGGTCGCCACCGACCTGCGCTTGATCTCGGCTCTGCTGCACGTGCTGAAGAACGTCGAGCGGATGGGCGACCAGTGCGTGAACATCTGCAAGGTGATCCCGCTGACCGGCCACGAACCGCCGGCCGACGAGGGGATGGTGAAACTGATCCTCGGCATGGGCAGCCAGACGCGCTCGCTGATCACCCAGGCCAAGCGCGCCTTCGCCGAACGCGACGTCGAGATGGCGCGGGACCTGGTCCGCCAGGACGATGTCGTCGACGATCTCAACCGCGACTGCTTCCGGCTTGCGCTCGATCTCGGCGACGATCCCGACAAGCGCGAGTGGGCGATGACGATGCTGCTGGCGGCGCGGGCGATCGAGCGGATTGCCGACAACGCCGTCGATATCGGTGAGCAGGTGGCGTTCGTCGTCACGGGTCTTTTCCGAGAGTTCGAGGATGCTTCGCATCCGAGTGCGTAGCGGCGGGCGGGTCCTGCCCCCAGGGGGGACACCTGCGGGCGAGGTTTTCGTTCTCGGTGTCCCCCCTGGGGTCACCCGCCCGAGCTGCGTGTCAGATCCGATGCGTTTGGGAACATTCGGAGCGACGCCCCTGACGCCCTCATGCTCTGCGCTGCCATAGACATAGGTTCGAATACCACCCGCGTGCTCGTTGCCGAGCCGGTGGATGGTCAACTCAAAAAGGTGATGGAGCAGCGCGCCTACACGCGGATCAACAAAGCGATCGACGGCGGCGCGATCACAGTCGAGAAGATCGCCGAGGTCTCCGAGGTCGTCGCGACCCAGGTCCGGCTCGCCCGCGAGCTGGGTGCGGAGGAGATCCGCGCCGTCGCCACCGCGGCGGTCCGTGAGGCCAGCAACGGCGAGCAGGCGGCGCGCGCGATCGCCGCCGCCGCGGGGGTCCCGGTCGAGGTTCTCAGCGACGAGGAGGAGGGCCGGCTCTCCTTTGTCGGCGCAACCAAGACCCTCGGCCACCCGGTCGATGGCACGGTCGGTGTCGTCGACGTCGGTGGCGGCTCGACCGAGGTGATCCTCGGCACTGTCCCGGGCGGCGCCCAGACGGTTCGTTCCTGGCGGGTCGGTTCCGGCGTCCTCGCCGACGAGTTGATCGCCTCCGATCCTCCTTCCGCGGCCGAGATTCGCAAGGTCCGCGATCGCATCGACGACATCTTCGAGGGGGTAGAGATCGAGCACCCTGCCCAGGCAGTCGCCGTCGGCGGCTCCGCCACCTCCCTGCGCCGTCTGGTCGGCGCCGTGCTCGAGTACGAGACGCTCGAGCGCGGGATCCGGGTCCTTTCCGCCGACCCCGCCGCCGAGGTCGCCCGCCGCTTCGAGCTCGACCCGCAGCGGGTCCGGATCCTCACCACCGGCGTTCTCCTCTTGGAGAAGGTCTCCGAGCTGCTCGGCCAGCCGCTGCAGATCGGCAAGGGCGGACTCCGCGAGGGAGTCATCCTCGACCTCCTCAACGGCGCCTCGAACGGCAACCGACCGGCCCTCCGCGCGGCTTAAGCATCGGAGAATTTTTCTGCTGCGCGGGTCTGCCGCGGTGGTACAACAGGGGTATGCACACTCCGCTTCGATCAGAGGCGGATGTCTTCCGCTTGGTGGTGACGATCTGCATCGCCGCTGGGTCGGTGGTCGCTTTAACGCTGCTCACCCGACCCGTGGTCGGCGTCATCTGGGCGGCGGTGCTGCTCGGCTTCGGCGCCGGGCTTGCCTATCGGAGCGCACGTGGGTCGCTGCCGCGCCGGGTCGCCGTCAGCCATAACGACGACTCGATGCATCGCCTGCTCGTCATCGCCAACCAGACCGTCGCGGGGGAGGCGCTGCTGGAGGAGATCCGCAACCGCACTCGCGGCCGCAGCAGCGAGGTGCTCGTCGTTACGCCCGCCCTCGTCGGCTCGCGAGCCGCTCACTGGGCGTCAGACGTGGACCAGGGGATCGAGCTGGCCAGGCGGCGGATGGAGCAGTCGCTGCTCGCAATCAGAGCCGCCGGCTTGCAGGCGCGCGGCGAAATCGGCGACTCCGACCCCAGCGTTGCGATCGAGGACGCACTGCGGCAGTTCCCAGCCGACGAGATCGTGGTCTCGACCCTGCCGCCGGAGAAATCGCGCTGGCTCGAGCACGGCGTCGTCGACCGCACCCGGGCCGAGGTCGATCTGCCCGTCACCCACGTGATCGTCGACGTCGAGCGCCAGGGCGCCGCCGCCTAGCCACGCCCGCTTTCGACTTTGTACCGGCTATAGGCGGTACAAAGTCGATCACGGCGATTTCACCGGCCTTTCTCAGGTCGTTCACAAGTTTTCCCTGCAAACGGCCGAATATCGGAGTGAAAAGAAGAACTAGATAGAGGGAGACACCGATGACTTCCCGTGTTGACATGCACTGTCACTCCACCGCCTCGCAGCTCTCGCGACTGGGCGTGCAGCGATCGCTCGGACTGCCGGAGTGCGCCACGCCTCCCGAGGAGGTCCACGAACTGGCCAAGCGGCGGGGGATGGACTTCGTCACGATCACCGATCACGACACGATCGAGGGCTGTCTCGAGTTGGCAGATCGGCCCGACTGCTTCGTCTCCGAGGAGCTGACCGCCCGCTTCGCCGGCGAGCCTCAGGCGGTTCACGTCCTTTGCTACGGGATCACTCCAGGAGACCATGAGTGGCTGCAGGCACATTCCGGCGATGTCGAGGCCTGCGCCGCATACCTTCACGAGAGCGGGATCGTCTGCGCGCTCGCGCATCCCTTCTTCAACGTCGCCGAGCCGCTGACGCGGCGCCACCGGCGGCGCCTGGCGGAGCTCTTCCCGATCTGGGAGGTCCGCAACGGGTCGCGGGCCGCCGAGCTGAACATGCCCGCCGTCGTCTACATCGAGACGCGCGGCGGCACCGGCATCGGTGGCTCCGACGACCATGCCGGCGTCGACATCGGTCGCACCTTCACGGAGGCGCCCGCTGCTCGCACGCCGGAAGAGTTTCTGGCGCACCTGCGCGACGGCAACGCCGAGGCGGCCGGCGAGCAGGGCAGCGCCGCCAAGTGGACCCATGCGGCGATGGCGCTGGCGACCCGCGCGCTTGGTGAGTCTGAGGAGAGCGCCGCGGCCGGTCCCAACCCGGCGGCGGTGCTGAAGATGGCGGAACGGGTGATCGGCGAGGGGGCGTTGCGCGAGGGCAAGGTCGCGACCGACCTCTGCCCGGACGACGCCCGCAACCTGCTCGAGGCCTGGCTTGCAGGGATGGGGCTGGAGCTACGCGGCCGCGAGCTGATCGCATATCTGCAGTCCGACGGCTTTTCCCACGCTGAGCTCTACCGGCGCGCCCGTCGCATCCACGACCGCCGCCTGCGGACCGCGATCGAGGACGGCACCGGCGCCTTTACAAGGGGCGAC
Source organism: Solirubrobacterales bacterium (assembly GCA_035509895.1). GTDB lineage: Bacteria > Actinomycetota > Thermoleophilia > Solirubrobacterales > 70-9 > VAYN01. The sequence goes on along the minus strand of DATKIA010000036.1, from coordinate 28,117 downwards.
TTTCCGGCTGCCGTCAACGGTCTCTTCCAGGCGCTGCTGCCGGCGGTGCCCTACGCGCCCTCGACCGCCTTCCTCGCCGCCGAGAAGGCGAAGCTCGGCCGGGTCGACGGCCGGCCTCAGCGGGTGGCGCTGATCGCCGACGGGATCGGCTCGATGCACGGTGTCACTCACACGATCGAGCAGATCCGCGAGCGCGGGGTGCCTGGTTTTGAGATCCACGTGGTCGGGACCGATCCCGGCGTCGACCGCCGCTTGCCGGCTGCGGCCGAGCTGGAGCTGCCCTTCTACGAGGGGATGCGACTCGGGGTTCCCGGCCTGCCGGATCTGGTTGAGACCTTGGCCGAGGGCGACTACGACCTCGTCCACGTCACCGCCCCCGGCCCGGCCGGGATTGCGGCGACGCTGCTCTCGCGGATCACCGGCGTCCCGCACATCGCCAGCTACCACACCGAGCTCGCCGCCTACGCGGGCATGCGCAGCGGCCAGGAGCACCTCGAGGCATTGGCCCGGATCGGGCTCGGCGCCTTCTACGGCGCCCCTCGCCATGTCCTCTCGCCGAGCCCTTCGGCTGACGCCTCCCTCGCCGAACTCGGCGCCGACCCGGCCCGGATCGGGCGCTGGGAGCGGGGGGTGGACCTCAGCCGCTTCGATCCCGCGAAGCGCGACCCGAGTGCCTACCCGGGCGAGATCAAGGTCCTCTACGCCGGCCGTCTCACCCGTGAGAAGGGCGTCGACCTGCTGGCTGAGAGCTTCCTCCGCGCGCACCGCTCCGATCCGCGCCTGCACCTGCTGCTCGCCGGCGGTGGTCCCGAGGAGGACGAGCTGCGAGCGAAGCTGGGCGAGCGGGCGACCTTCCTCGGCTGGCTTGGGGGCGAGGACCTCGCCCGTGCCTATGCCAGCGCCGACGTCTTCCTCTTCGCCAGCAGCACCGACACCTACGGCCAGGTGATCATCGAGGCGGCCGCCAGCGGCCTGCCGGTCGTCGCCGTCGCCGAGGGGGGGCCGGCGGCCCTGGTCGAGAACCGCCACACCGGCTTGCTCTGCCGGCCCGACCCCGACCATCTGGCCGGGGCGCTGCTGCAGCTCGCTGCGGCGCCGCTGCTGCGCCATCACCTCGGCACCGCCGCCGCTCACGCCGCCCGGGCGCGGACTTGGGAGCGGTCGATGGACCAGCTCGCGGTTGGCTATCGCCGGGCGCTCGGCGAGGCATCGGTGCCGGCCGAGCGGCAGGCCGAGCAGCAGTTCGTCCAGGTCGCTTGAGAGCAGGGGGAAAGCGACGGTGGCGGAGTACGATGGATCGATCGACGATCCCGCTCTTTACTTCAATCGCGAGCTTTCCTGGCTCGACTTCAACCAGCGGGTTCTCGAACTGGCTGAGGACGCTGAGGTGCCGCTGCTCGAGCGGATCCGGTTCTGCGGGATCTACGCCTCGAACCTGGACGAGTTCTTCATGGTCCGGGTCGCCGGCCTCTTCGACCAGCTCGACGCCGGCATCGACGCCCGCGGCCCCGACGGCCTCGCACCTTCCGAGCAGATCGACACGATTCAGGCCCGGGTCCTGGAGCTCGACCGCCGCCTCCAGAACTGCTTCGGCGGTGAGCTGCGGCCAGCGCTGGACGAGCAGGGGATCAGGCTGCTCACGCTCGACACCGCCACCGAGGCCGAGCGGCGCGAGATCGACGCCCGCTTCCACGAGCAGGTCTTCGCCGCCCTGACGCCGCTGGTGATCGGCCTCGGCCGGCCCTTCCCCTACATCTCGAACCTCTCGCTCAGCCTCGGCGTGCTGCTGCGCGACTCCGAGAGCGGGACCGAGATCATCGCCCGGGTCAAGGTGCCGAAGGAGCTGCTCGGTCGCTTCCTCCCGATCGGCGAGGACGGCAAGACCTTCGTGCCGCTGGAGGAGGTGATCGCTGCCAACCTCGACGTTCTCTTTCCCGGCACCGATGTCATCGCCCACGGTTACTTCCGGGTTACGCGCGACGCCGACTTCACCGTCTCCGACGAGGCCGACGACCTCGTGCGGGCGGTCCAGGACGAGCTCCGCCGCCGCCGCTTCGGCGAGGTCGTGCGGCTCGAAATCGCCGCCGGGATGAACCCGAAGCTGCGTGAGCAGCTGATCGGCGCCCTGCGGCTCGAAGATCGCGAGGTCTACGACGTCGGCGGCCTGATCGACCTCGGCGACCTCGGCTCGATCGCCGACGTCCCCGGCCACCCGGAGCTGCGCTACTCGCCCTGGTCGCCGGTCACTCAGCCCCGGTTGCAGGGCGAGGATGACGAGCCGGTCGACATCTTCGCCGCGATCCGCCGCGGCGACCTGCTCGTCCATCATCCCTACGACTCCTTCTCGACCTCGGTCGAGCGCTTCGTCGAGCAGGCGGTCGCCGACCCCGACGTGCTGGCGATCAAGCAGACGGTCTACCGGACCAGCGACGACTCGCCGCTGGTGCCGTCACTGATCCGCGCTTCTGAACGCGGCAAGCAGGCGGTCTGCATGGTCGAGCTGAAAGCGCGATTCGACGAGGAGGCCAACATCCACTGGGCGAAGTCGCTGGAGGAGGCCGGCGTCCACGTCGTCTACGGCATCCCGGGGCTGAAGACCCACGTGAAGGCGATCCTCGTCGCCCGCCGCGAGGGCGAACGGGTGCGCGAGTACGTCCACATCGGGACCGGCAACTACCACCCGAAGACGGCTCGTCTCTACACCGACTTCGGGCTGTTCACCGCCGACCCCGACATCGGCGCCGACGTCGCCGAGATGTTCAACTTCCTCACCGGCTACGGCCGTCCCGCCGTCTACCGCAAGGTGCTGGTCTCGCCGACGACGATGCGCGACCGGATGGTCGAGGAGATCGAGCGCACCGTCGCCGCCCACGAAGCCGGCGAAGCGGCGCGGATCGCGCTGAAGATGAACTCGCTGGTCGACGCCGGTTGCATCAGGGCGCTGTATGCCGCCTCCCAGGCGGGGGTGCGCGTCGACCTCAACGTACGCGGGATCTGCTGCCTGCGGCCCGGGGTGGCTGGGGTCTCGGAGAACATCCGCGTCGTCTCAGTCGTCGGCCGCTTCCTCGAGCACTCGCGCGTCTACACCTTCCGCCGCGGCGAGGAGACCCGGGTGCTGATGGGCTCCGCCGACCTGATGCCGCGCAATCTCGACAGCCGGGTCGAGCTGGTGGCGCCGGTTGAAGACCCGGAGCTGAAGGCGGAGATGCTCGACGTGCTCGAGCGCTGCTTCGCCGACAACGCCAACGCCTGGGAGCTCGATTCCGACGGGGCCTGGACCCGGACGGTGCCGCCGGCGGATGGGCGGCGCAGCGTCCAGGAGGAGTTGCGCGAGCGCTATGCCGCTCGCGCCGCCGAGCAACTTGCCGCAGCCACCGGCTGAGCGACCGCTCGTCTCTCGCCTCACTAGGATGGCGCGGTGGCGCGCTTTTCGCTCCTTCCCCGGGATGACACCTTCTTCGAGCTGTTCATCGCGGCGGGGAAGAACACCCTGCACGCCTCGCGCCTGCTCGATCAGACGATGCAGCGCTGGCCGGAGGACGGCGGCCTGACCCAGGAGATCCTCAGGGCCGAGCAGGAGGGGGACCGGATCACCCACGACATCATCCAGCGGCTCAACACGACGTTCGTGACGCCGATCGACCGCGAGGACATCTACGGGCTGGCGACGCAGATGGACGACATCGTCGACTTCACCGAGGAGGCGGCGGACTTCCTTGGGCTCTACCAGATCGAGGCGCCGATGGAGCAGGCGGGGCAGCTGACCAAAGTCCTGGTCGCGGCTTGTGAGCAGCTCGCCAGCGGGCTCGAGCACCTGCGTGAGTTCAAGGACCTCGACAAGTACTGGATCGAGATCCACCGGCTCGAGAACGAGGGCGACCGGATCTCCCGTGATGCCGTTGCCTCGCTCTTCTCCAACGGAATCGACCCGATGGTCGTGATCCGCTGGAAGGACATCTTCGCGGTGCTGGAGAACGCGATCGACGCCACCGAGACGGCGGCGCAGATCCTCGAGGGAATCGTCATCAAGAACTCGTGACCCTGTCCGCGTGAGCTCCGACTTCGTCATCGTCGTCGTTGTCGCCGCCGCCCTCGGCTTCGGGTTCACCAACGGCTTCCACGACACGCTCGACCTGGTTGCGACCGCCGTCCTCGGCGGCGCCGGTTCGCCCCAGTTGGCGCTGGGGATCGCCGCGATCCTCAACTTCCTCGGCGCCTTCATCTCGGTCGAGGTCGCGCACACGATCGCGACCGACGTCGTCGACCCAAGCGCGATCAACCCGGCGGTCGTCTTCGCCGGGCTGCTCGCCGCCATCGTCTGGAACCTGGCGACGTGGTGGTTCGGCCTGCCGTCGAGCTCCTCCCATGCCTTGATCGGCGGCGTCGTCGGGGCGACGATCGCGGCGGCCGGCACCGCCGGCGTGATCGGCGGTGGCCTGCTCGACAAGGTGCTGCTGCCGGCACTGGTGGCACCGCTGCTGGCGTTCGCGGGGGCAGCGGTCGCGATCGTGCTGATCTACCGGTTCTTCGGCCGGCGGCGACCCGGTTCGGTGTCGAGGATCTTCCGGCTCGCCCAGTTCGGGTCCGGCGGCCTGCTGGCATTGGCCCACGGCGCCAACGACATCCAGAAGACGACCGGCGTCATCACCCTTGCCCTGATCGCCAACGGCACCCTCGGGGTCGATTCCGAGCCGCCGTTCTGGGCGACCATTGGGGCGGCAACTGCGATCGCGGTCGGCACCTACGCCGGCGGGATGAGGATGCTGCGGACGACCTCCATCCGGATCATCAAGATGGACGCGGCGCAGGGCTTCTCGGCACAGGGCGCGGGCGCGGTGGTGATCCTCGTCGCGACCTTCCTCGGCTTTCCGATCTCGACCACGCACGCCGTCAACGGGGGCGTGATGGGGGCCGGGGCGACGAAGCGCCTCTCGGCTGCCCGTTGGGGCATCGCCGGCAACATCGTTACCGCTTGGCTCTTGACCCTGCCTGCAGCCGCTGCGGTCGGCGCTCTCGCCTACGGGGTGATGCGGATCGCCGGCACCAGCGCCCTCGGCCCGGCGCTGGTCGCGGCGGCCTCGGTCCTGCTCGTCGTCTTGATCTTCGTCCGACGCATGCGGGGTCGGGCGGCGCCTGCCGTCTGAGCCTGGCAGCAGCGGCGTACAATCGCCACATGCGGAATCTCCGCAATCTGCGCAACGTCGCGATCATCATGCTGCTGGCGGTTCCGGTCGCCTTCGCCCCGCACGGCGACAACGCCGCCGAAGCGGTGCTGGCCGCGATCTCGATGGGCTTCCTCGCCGGGATCAGCTGGATGCTTTACACGCTCAGCCGCCAGAACCAGCTGACGCTGGCGACGCTCAGCGACGGCCGGCGGGCGATCCTCTACGGCGCCTTCGGCCTCTTGGCGCTACTCGTCGCCGGCACCGACCGGATGTTCTCGACCGGCGGCGGCACCCTGCTCTGGATCCTGCTGCTGGCGACTGCGGTCGCCGCGATCTGGCGGATCTGGACCGAGGCCAACACCTACTGAGCCCGCGCCGGTCTTCGGCGACTGAGAATTCACCGAGTCGGCACGATCCACGCGTAACGCGTGCGCACTCCCCTGGAACGGTTGGCCGGTGCCGTCGCCAGTTGCCAGCAGCCACCACCACCGGGAGCGCGGTGCCGCCTCGGTCGAGCTGATCGCGGTGGTCCCGTTCCTGCTGCTGGCGCTACTGGCGGCGGCCCAGCTCGCGCTCGCCGGTCAGGCCTTGTGGTCGGCGAGCGTGGCGGCCCGGGCGGGAGCTCGTGCGGCGCTGGTCGGCGCTGACTCGACCAGCGCCGCCCGCCGGGCGTTGCCGGTGGCGATGAGGCCCGGAGCCGAGGTCGACGACGCTGATGGAGTCTCGGTGCGGGTCGCGGTGCCGCGCCTCTGGCCGGCGTTGCCGCAGGTCATGGTCGGCGCGAGCTCGAGCCTGGAGCAGGGGGATGGCTGAGGAGCAGGGCCAGGCATCGGTCGAGGTGATCGCGGCGCTGCCGGCGCTGCTGCTGGCGGCCCTGGTTGCCTTGCAACTGCTGGCTGCGGGTTACGCGATGACGCTCGCCGATGGCGCCGCTGAGGCTGGGGCACTGGCGTTGGCTTCCGGTGATTCCGCGGCCGAGGCCGCCCGCGCGGCGCTGCCGGGCTGGGCCGAGGACAGCGTTGCGGTCTCGGTCAACGGCGGCACCGTCTCGGTCAGGCTGCGCCCGCCCTCGCCGTTCGCGGCACTCGCCAAGCGGCTTGCCGTGACCAGCAGCGCCAGCGTTAGGCCGGCTGAGTGAGCGCCATCAACCCGCTCCGCGACGGACCCACGGTGCTGGTCGCCGCGGTCGGTGCCGCCGAGGGCGCTCGCCCCGCCGCCGCGGCGCTCGCCTGCGCCGGTGCCGACACCGAGCGGGCGGCGCTACTGGTCGACGTCGGCGGCAGGTCGCCGCGGCCGACCCTGCTCACCTCTGCTGCGGCGCGGGCGCTGGAGGAGCGGCTCACGGCGCACCTGCCGCGGGTCCGCGTCGCCGCCCGCGGCCAGACCTGCCACGTTGCCGCCGTCGCCGATCCCGAGGGTCTGGCGGCTGCGGCCGCGGCAATCACCGTTGCCCGCGGAGCGCTCGCCGCCGTCCATCTGCCGTCGGCTCTACTGCGGTCGGCATTGGAGGAGGGACATGGGACACGCCCGTCGGCGGTGCTGCTGCGGGCCGACCTCTCGTCCGACCGGGCGCTGCTGGCGCTGGTCGCCCGCGACCTCCGGGCCCGCGGCCTGGCGGTTGGCGTGCTCAAGGCCCGGCTCCCCTGGGTGGCCGAGCGCCGCGCCCTGTTCGGGACCCTGGCGCGAGGTGGCGGGCTGCCGGACCGGCTGGTCCGGCAGCTCTCGGAGCCCGAGCTCAGTAGCCGCTCGGATACGGGTAGGGATTTGGAGCAGGAGGAGCGGGAGACGGTTCGGGTTGAGGCTGCGAGCTGACATTCGCGACCTTGGCGACGTGCCAGGTGCCGATGTCCTTGATCCCCTCGCCGTTGGTTTCTCCCTTCGCGATGTCGCCGTTGAAGCTGTAGAGGGGGAGGCCCTTGTAGGTGACCTGAATGCGACCGTCTGGGCGCATCCGCGTCCCCAGGGCCACCGGGCCGATCGGCTTCACGCCTTTCGTCACGACCAGCGGCTTCCAGGCGGCGAGGCAGCCGGGGTCGGTGCAGATGAATTTGCCTTTCGTCTCGGCGCTGAGGCTGTAGAGGGTGCGGCCCCGGTTGGTGGTGAGGACGGTCTTGCCGAGGGCGCTGATCTCGGTCGTCTTCGCGACCGACTTCGTTTTCGTGCCGGCGAGGGCCGGGGCGGCGCCGAGCAAGGCGGCCAGCGCGAGCAGGACCGCCAGGGTCAGTATCGGGGTCCGGACCGGGTAGGGCATCGGGTCGTCGGCAGTGGTCGATCGCAGCATCGGTTCTCCTCCTGTGGGCGCTTACTCACCAGGATCTACGAAGCGGGTTGCGAAAAGGTTCGAAAGCGGTCGGAGGCATTCGGCGATGAGGAAGGCCAGGCGCTGATCCTCGCCCTCGGTGGTGCGCTTTTCATCGTTGTGGCGGCGCTGGCGCTGGTCGCGATCGCCGGCGCGGTGACCGGCAAGGGCAGGGTCCAGCGGGCGGCCGACCTGGCGGCGATCTCGGCGGCACGCTCGCTGCGGGACGACTTGCCGCGCTTACTCGCGCCGGCATTGCTGCCGAACGGGTCGCCGAATCCCGCCCATCTCGACAAGGAGGCCTACCTGTCGAGGGCACGCGGGGCGGCCGCCGACACCGCCCGCGCGAACGGCGTTGACCCCGCGCGCCTGCGGGTCTTGTTCCCGGATGCGGACTCATCTGCGCCGGTTCGGGTCGAGGCGGAGGTGAGGGCCAGGCTCGAGGGCGGGGGAGGGGTGGCGGTCGAAGCCTCGGCGGTGGCCGAAGCGGGAGTGCCCGCGGCTGGCGGCGGTATGACCGCGATGGCCAGCGGCGGCGGCTACAGCGGTCCGCTGATTTACCGCAACGGCAAAGGCATGCGCCCCGACGTCGCCGCCGCCTACGACCGGATGGCGTTGGCGGCGCGGGCTGACGGTCTTGCGCTGCTGGTCGTCTCCGGCTTCCGCTCCGACGCCGAACAAGCGGCCCTCTTCGCCGCCCATCCCGACCCGACCTGGGTGGCGCCCCCCGGGCACTCGCTGCACCGCTGCGCTACCGAGCTCGATCTCGGGCCTGAAACGGCTTACGCCTGGCTCGCCGCCAACGCCGGCCGCTTCGGCTTCGAAAAGCGCTACAGCTGGGAGCCCTGGCATTTCGGCTTCATCCAGGGTCCGGCGCCCTGCTCCGCGGCGGGCGACGCAGTCGGACCAGGCGGCGACGGCACTCTTGCCGCGGCCGGACCGCTGCCCTCCTTTGTTCCCACCGAGTTCCGCGACCCGATCCTTCGGGCCGCCGCCCACTGGGACGTCTCGGCGGCGCTTCTGGCAGGGCAGCTGATGGCGGAGTCTGGGTTCGATCCCAACGCCGGTTCGCCCGCTGGCGCCCAGGGCATCGCCCAAGCCATGGCGGAATAGTCCGCCCCTGTTTGGCCCGATCCCCGTTCTCACCTCATGCGATCCGCCAGCCCTGCAATAGAAGCTCCGGTTCAGATCATCGACGCCACCCACCGCTTTGCCTCCACCGAGGAGCTGATGCGACGGATGTCCGAAGGCGATCAGGAAGCACTAGCTGAGCTGGTGCGGCGTGGGGGAGAGGCGCCTGAGGTTGAGGTGGCGGCGTGATCGAGACCGCCACGCCTCCGTCCCTGGAGCAGCTCATCGAGTCTGCGGTCAGGGACTCGGAGAACCCGACGAAGCGCGATGTCACCCGCTCGCTGCTTTCCGAGCTGAACGAGGACCAGCTTCGCTGGCTGGCCGAGGAGGCACTTGGCCGGAAGGTGGCGGCGCTACTGCGGACCCCGAGGGAAGGTTCGAGGGGACCCACCGTTGAGGGAACGCCGGTCCCGCGCTCGACCCGCTGGGAGATGGTCGCGGCGACCCAGGCCACCGGCGAGCTTGATCTTGCCCGGCTGCAGGTCGAGACCGGCGAGGAGACCAAACCGCTCTTGGAGTGCCGATACGCCGACCTGAAGGACGCGGCGCACAACCACTTGAGGTTCGCCCTCGCCAACAAGGCGTACAGCGACTCCTACTCGAAGCTCGCCGAGGCGCTGCTGAACGACGACGACGCGCGCACTGTCGCCGACCTCCCTGAGTCCTACGTCAAGGGAATCCTTCGTGCTTAGCCGGGGCCATAGGACTGGCGGTGCCCAAAGTGGCTTCGCCTCGGCTGATCTTGGATCGGGCCACGAAACGATCGCGAACCATTTCGCTAGCGCCCGATCCAACGCCAGCGGCCAGGTAGTGGGCGCAGTCACCAAAACTGACCCGCCGCTGGCGACTCTTACCCCGGCCAACTCCCGACCGCTATCGCCAAGTAGTTCGCGCCGGGGCCTCCTTGCGCCCCGCCCAGAGATCGGGCGATCCCCATCAATCATTCGGCGGGGCGCTTGAGCTACCCGCTCCTCACGATCTACGCCGACCTGGTCGACGACTTGGAGCGCTCCCGGATTGCGACCGAGAACAGGATCCGCTCCCTGCGTGATGTCAAGGGACTGGCCGGCTCTCCCGAGGAGGAACGCCTCGACGCGATCGCGATGGTCCTCGCCGAGTCCGAGCGTAAAGCGACCAACGAGCTTCGCAAGGCAGTGAAGCTCCATCCGCTCGGCGAGTGGATCGCCGCTCAGCCCGGCGTGGGCGAGAAGCAGGCCGGGCGCCTCCTCGGCGTGCTGGGCGATCCGTACCTGCGGATCGATCTCGAGACCGGCGAGGCCACGCCCCGCACCGTTTCTCAACTCTGGTCCTACTGCGGGTTCGGAGACGCCAGCCGCCAGCGACGTCGGCGCGGCGAGAAGGCCAACTGGAACGCGACGGTCAAAATGCGCGCCTTCCTCATCGCCGAGTCCTGCATCAAACAGGTCGGCAAGGGATCGCCCTACCGGGCCGCCTACGAAGACGCACGGGTGAAGTACGCCGACGCCGTACACGCCGAGGACTGCCGGCGGTGCGGCCCGAGCGGTGACCCAGCACTTGCCGGCTCGCCGCTGAGCGACGGCCACAAACACGCCCGCGCCCTCCGTGCCGTCGCCAAGACCTTCCTCCGCGATCTGTGGGAGGAGGCGCGTCGGATCCACAGCTTTGGCGATGCCCAGCGTAGAACCGATCCGGCGCGAGACCTTCAGGAGGCGACGTGACGGACGCCGAGCTGGTGCTGCGATCACGCGGGGGCGACGAAGTCGCGACCCGCCGGCTGGTCAAACGACATTGGGCGCTGGTCCGTCTCAAGGCCTCGTCTTACTTCCTCCTCGGCGGAGAGTCCGATGACCTAATCCAGGAGGGACTGCTGGGGCTCTACAAGGCGATCCGCGACTACCGCACCGACCGCGAGTCGAGCTTCCGCAACTTCGCCGAGCTCTGCATCACGCGCCAGATCATCACCGCCGTGAAGACGGCCACCCGCAACAAGCACACGCCGCTCAACCAGTACGTCTCCTTCAGTCAGACTCCCGCCGCCGCCGGCGGCGACTCCAATATGACCATCGGCGAGATCCTGCCTGCGCCGTCGTCCTGGGAGCCGCCGTCGGCATGTGAAGCGGCCGGCCGCTCGGCAGCAATTCTGGACGCACTGGCTCGTGCGAACCTCTCGGCCGTTGAGTCGGAATCAATCTTCGGGATCGCCGACGGCCTCGACTATGAGCGGATCGCGCAGCGAGGGGGATACGACGTCAAGCAGGTCGACAACGCGGCCCAGCGCGCCCGCCGCAAGATCGCGATCGCCTTGGAGGCGGCATGACCCCCGCCCAGAACCGCACCCGCATCAACCATCTACGGGCCGTCAACGCCCCGATGCCCTCTTGGTGCGAGAACGACGCGCACAAGAGCCGGCGTCAAAGAGCCAGCGCCCGCCGCGCCCGCCGCCGCGCAGCCACCCGCACGGGCCGCTTCGCTGAACCCCGCGGCCAGCTCGGCCGCGGCGAGGTACTGGCTTGAACGGCAAGGGCATCCAGCTCTCCTGGGGACGCTGGTCAGGCTTCTCCCGCTCCAACGGCGAGTGCAAGCAGCTACGACTCGGCTGGCTCTCCTTGACCTTCGTCCCGATGCACCTCGACGACCTCATGTCCCTCGCCGAGGATCGCTCGCTACAGGACCCCGAGGAGGCCACGTTGACCCACATGGCGGAAGCGGCGACGGGGGAGCGGCGGAATTGAAACTGGAGCTTCAGCACTTTCGCCCGCCCGAGCCCGGCGATCGGCGCATCGCCCTCGGGGCCGCGGCCGAAGCCCGCGGCATCCTCAAGCGCCCTGAGCCAATTCGCTGCCAGGGCTACTCGAACGGGTGTCGCTGCATCCCCTGCCAGCACGGAGCAGGAAGACAACGCCAGCGTGCGGTCCGAGAGATGGCGAGCGCCGCGTGAGGTTCCCGAAAAAGACCGTCGCCGCCATCCACGACGCGGCACCGGGAACGATCACCGTCCGCTGGCCAGGGGGCGCCGAACCGCAGAAGGGCCGCGTCTACTGGCTGCAAAGCGCCGAGGACGCGAAGGCGGCCGAACGCAAGGCCAAAAACCGCCGCGAGTACAGCCCCGAGACCCACCACGAAGTCCTCGCCCACATGTACAAGCGCCGCTACGGGAAGTTCCCGGCCGGCTACAAGCCAAAGCGCCGCAAGGCGGTCCGGCGCAAACCGCCGACCGTGATCCACGTCGTCGCCGTCGAGATCCTCGATCGCGGCTGGGAGGCCACCGTCGCCCTCTTCGACGACCCCGATCCGGTCCGCCACCTGCCGATCAAAACCCGCGTCCCCGCCGGGCAGGATCCACTTGACGGCTTCTATGTCGCCGTCGAGCTAGAGCCCGAGCAGATCATCGTCGGTCTCACCCGCCCCGAACGCGAAGACTCCGAAGACACCTTCAAGCTCGAGCACCAGGCCAGCGTCGACTCCGCCGAGATCCGCAAATGGGAGAAGCGCATTGAGGAGGCCAGGCGAAAACGGAAGCCGACCCACTTCGCAGAGGCCGGCCTCGAGCGCGCCCGTAGACGGGTTGCACTTGACGCCGCCGCTCAGGCTGCTTAAATCCCGTCTAGCTCTCCGTTCGCCAAGACCCGCCGGCCGTGAACAATGGTCGGGCTGCGAACTAGATCAGGGCAAAAACTCTCTCTGTGCCATGACCGTAACCCAGACTCAGTTCGCCGTTGATGAGCGAGTCGTGATCCCGGTGCTCCACGTCGAAGGCGGATCGACGGCGCCGGCGACCCTTTCCGTCGCCGCCGGATCCTCGCTCCGAGCGGTTGCTGACCAGCTCGGCGTTACCTTGCGGATCACGCACAGGCGGGAGCCGTGGACCCAGGCCGAGCTTGACCGAGGGATCCTCGAAGCCACCATCGCCGATCTTCGGGCCGAGTTCCCGGCGGGCGATTTCCCGTCTCCGGTTCACCCAGCAGATGAGCCTTGCACCTACTGCGAGGCGCTGCGGTTCCTCGATTCGTAGTTTCCCTTCTTCCGCAACGCAGCCGACTGAAGCTGCGATCTCAAACGCCGGGTCGCTCCCGGCCCAGCCTCCTCCCGAGAAGCGCCCTGTCGGGAAGGCCCACATAACTCACCCGCCGCAGCAAAGGGCGCCGCACGCGGCGGTTCAACTACGCCGGGCTCTGATTTCCCGTTCGGCTGCTTCGGCTGCCTCGGTCATCCGTTGCAGCCGCTCGGGATCCGGGTAGTGGAATTCGAGCTTGCCCGCTGGAGCGCCCGTCGGCGCCAGCACCTGTTCGACCCGCCGCTTCGCATCTGCCTCCGTTCGTGCTTCGACCCGTAGATGATGGCGGTGCGCCGAGGAGTACTGGTGAACCGGTCCGCCCCGGGTCCAGTACATGCCGGCAGCCCGGAGAGCACCGACAGCTTCCTCGTCATCGACCCAGCGCCAGGTGACCGTGAACTTCTGCTGAGCGATCGGCCGCACGGCGCGCGCGTCGGGTATCGGCGACGGTTCGAGCGGCACCCGGTTATCGATGCCAACGCTGCGCCCGAGCACCGCCCTGCGGTCCGCGGCGTAGATGAGAGACGAGGGCGTAGATGCTCCGCCGAGGCCAAGGCTCGCACTGACCAAAGCGACGGAGATGTGCTCGGCGATCAACCCGACCTGGACGCCGAAGATCGTTCTGCTTCTCATCACCCCATTGTCGCGCGCCGCCCGGCTGTTGCGACCACCTCAGAACTTCGCCGCGGTGTAGGGAAGCGGCATCCCGCCTCGTTCATACCGAGGAGAACGCCAGTTCGAGTCTGGCCACCGCTATGGACCACCGAGACCGAGGCCCCCGCTTCGAGGGGCTGGTCCGGTGGCCGCTGCGACCCCAGAGAGAGGAGGGCACCGATGCCCGTCACCAAGAAGAAGGTCCTCGAAGACCTCACGGCAGCCGAAAAGGCAGTCCGCCGCCGCGAAACCAACGTCGCCCTCCATGAGATCGAACAGGCCAAGGCCGGAGTGGCGCAGCTGCGCGAACCAGCGCCCCCGGTTCCCGCGCCGACCCCTGAACCGCCGCCCGCCCCGCAGCCCACTCCTCCGCCGCCGGCACCAGCACCGACCTACCCGCCAGCTGCCCCGAACATCGGCGCCTTCCGCACCATCTACGACTTCCCAGAACGCCTCCTCGCCTCCTCGAGCCGAGCCCAGATGGTCCCCGACCCTGCAGGCTCCGATCGCTCCGTCATCTCCCTCACCTGTCTAAACGGGGACACCGGCAACCCGACCCCCAATCCCCGCGCCCAGCTCGGCACCGCCTACATCCTGAAACCGGAGAGCACCTACTGGGGCCGCACCCGCATCTTCTTCCCCAAGGACTTCCCGACCTTCAGGACCTGGATGACGCTGGTCTCGATCTGGGCACCGCCCTACGGAGGAGACGGAGCGCCCTTCCACTTCATGAGCTGGAACGGCACCAACCTCGAAGTCGAGCGCAACTCCAACTCCCACGACGACACCCCGCTCGCGATGCCGATCACCCGAGGGCAGTGGATGGACCTCCTCTGGTGTGAGCGCCTGTCGAAGACGGACGGCTTCGTGGAAGTCTGGGTCGACGGCAAGCAGCAGACCTTCGAGAACGGCCAGGCCCGCCTCGCCTACCCGACGATCGACAACACGAACTCTGGCGGCAACCAGAACCTCCGCCTCGAGGTCTACTACGCCCACAACGGCATCCCGAACGGGCAGCCCGTCACGGTCCTCTTCGACGGGCTCTACGTGGGGACGAGCAGGGAGAGCGTGGGGGCGTGAAGCGCCTTCGCCGTAGACGTTGCCGCTACCGGATGCTCGGACCACTGGTGCTGGGATGAGTCCTGAGACCATCGCTCGCATCGCGGTCACCGTAGGAGTCGTTGGCTTCGTCACCGGCTTCTTTGCGCTCTGCGGAGCGATCTCCCATGGCGACCATCCGGTCGTCAAGTTCCTCGGCATGGCAACCGCCCTCGCGGTCACAGTCGCCATCCTCCTCGGCCTCTCCTCACCATCATCGCGATCTGGTCGTAGCCGATGCGTGCGTGCCTAGGAGTACCCGGCAAGCCCTGCGCCCGTCCGGTAGCCAAGGGCAGTCGCTGCGCCACTTGCAAGAGGGAGTACGGGAGAAGACGCAGGGCCAAGGCTAAGGCGCTTGGTCTAACCGGAGAACGTGGGTCAACGTACGCCTCTCGCAAGATCCGAGAGCGAGTCCTTGAGCGAGCCAACGGGGTGTGCTTCTACTGTGGCGGGGAGGCAACAGTTTCGGACCATTTCATTCCGCTTTCAAAAGGAGGCGCCGATACCGAGGAGAACCAAGTCGCGGCCTGTATATCCTGCAACCAGCGCAAGGCAGACAAGATGCCCCGTGAGTTTCTTCGAGAGATTCGGGGCGGTCGACGCCGCGGGCATATCACGGTCTTGGTCGGTCCACCTGGTTCAGGCAAGAGCACCGTCGCTGAACTACTTGCTACCAGTCTTCAGATCCCCTGTGTATCAGTGGATGACTTTGGGAACACGGGACCGCGGCGCTGGAAAGAACTGCTCCGCTGGCTCGGTGATCGATCGGCCGCGATAGTCGAGGCCAATGTGGTTCAACCCGCCTTCGCTCGGCTTCTCGGATCGGTCGAGCACACGGTCATTCGGCTTGACGCCCCAAGGTCCATCCGAGCGGAACGCATTGCCCGACGTGGCGACTCAGCGATACGCCGCCGCCGGCTGCTCGGGTACAGACCGGCGGTCTACACCTATCCAGCAGACCGTGAAATTGATACGTCGGGTTCCACGCCAGAGCAAGCGGCTGAACAGATCAAGGGCTGGGTGGAGAAAGCGCAGCAAGACCGCGCTGACGTGGTAGGGACGGCGGCTGCACCGCATACTTGGCTCTAGCAAGCCGAATCTGAGGGGTAGGGGGGTAGGATCGACCACAGCAGGCCGACTTCCACCGACACCGCATTGCCCCCTTTCGGCGAAAAAAAGAGCGTTTTGCAGAAGGGCAGGTCCCGATGGCCGCTTCCAAGTTCACGGCCGAAATCACCGAGGGCCTGATCGAGCTGGTCACTGATGGCCTCACGATCAAGGACGCCGCGCTCGCGATGGAGGTTCGCGAGAAGACTGTCCGCAACTGGCTTGCGAAAGGCCGAGGGGAAGAGGACGGTCCGCATGCCGCCTTCGCCGAAGCGATTGAAGAAGCGCAACAGGAGTCTCAGTCCAAGGAAGAGCCGATGGACCGAGACGAGCTGCTTCTCGTTGTGTCCAAAGCGGCGCGCAAGGGGTCGGTTCAGGCCATGAAGCTGATGGAGGAAATGCTCCGTGCCAAGCCAGACGATCCCGGCGAAAAGCCGGAAGACCCCTTCGACACGCTCGACTCCGAAACGGAAGACGAGCTCGCCGCCGCCCGGGCCAAGAAAGCGAGCTGAGCGAACCGCGGCGCGGCCGCTCCGACCCTTCACGGTCGACCACTTTCGGCGGTATGCCGAAAACCTCATTCTCGACAACGAAGAGCCCTGGCCGGTTGAAGATTTTCAGCTTGATGTAGCGCGCGACATCCTCGCTGGCGAGCCCGAGGTCTGGATGGTTGTCCCCGAGGGGAATGCGAAGACGACGCTTCTCGGAGGAATCGCCCTTTACCACGCCGACCACACGCCTGGGGCGGAGGTCGTGCTTGGCGCATCTTCTCGTGATCAGTGCGAGTGGCTCCATCGTCAGGCCGCGGGGTTCGTCGAACGGACGCCCGGCCTGAAGAAGCGCTTCCGTGTCTTCCATGGCTTCCGCCGGATCAAAGCGCTGCGAACCAACGGCCGGATCCAGGTATTCGCCGCAGATGAGCGGACGGGGGACGGCGTTATCTTCACGCTCGCGCTGCTGGACGAGCTTCATCGCCACCGCGACCTTCGCCTCTACCGGACCTGGCGCGGTAAGACGAGGAAGCGTGGCGGCCAGGTGGCGGCGATCTCCACGGCAGGCGAGCCTGACTCAGAGTTCGAGCAGATTCGAGCGAGGGTCAAACAGGAGGCAGAGGAGATCCACCGCGACGGTGCCTACACCCGAGCCGCCGGCGCGGGGATGGTGCTGCACGACTACTCGGTTCCGGCGGACGGCGACGTCGAGGACATGGGGCAGGTCAAGGCCGCGAACCCGCTCTCGACCATCACGGTTGGGACGCTGACCGAAGACCGCGGCTCCCCGACGATGACCGGTACCCACTGGCGCCGGTTCAAGTGCAACCAGGCGGTGAGGAGCGTGGAGTCAGCCGTTGATGAGTCCGAGTGGGAGGCGGCGGGAATTGACGAACCTGAGCTGAGCTCCGAAGTCTGCTGGCCGATTCCAAAGGGCAAGCCGATCTGGGTCGGGTTCGATGCTGGCTGGAAATGGGATTGCTCAGCATTGAATCCGCTTTGGTGGCGGGACCGCGAGTATCGACTGCTGGGTGTTCCGAAGATCCTCACGCCACCGCGAGATGGGACCAGCCTGGATCCGAAGCTCGTCAAGCAGGCGTTCCGGGAAATCAACGAGCGCAACCCAGTCGAGGTCGTGGTGATGGACGAGAGCCGCGCCGAGGACATCGCGGGGTGGCTGAAGGATGAGTTCCCGAATCTGAAGGTCGTTCCCTACGGGCAGGGCAACTCCATGAAGGCGACGGCCGCCGAGCGCTTTCTCGAGGGACTGAGGCAGGGATGGCTCAAGCAGCCTCGCTACCCCGAGTTCACGCGGCATGTTCTGAACGCTGTCTCGCGCACGCTGCCAGATGGGCGGGTTCGCTTTGATCGCCCGTCGACCTCACGGAGTGCGAGCAAGCAGGAGATCCGGGTCTGGGACTCGCTGGATGCTGCCTCGATGGTGCACGCCTCGGCGGTTGGCGAGCACGATGCGTCCCCGGATGGTCCCAGTGAGCCTCTGGTCATCTGGGTCTGATCCGCAACCTCTTCGAGAAGGAGCCCGAACCGAATGCTGAAGCTAGGAATTCGCCAAGCGTTGGGGTTGCTTGCCCTGGGCGCTGCCCTGATCGTCGCCGGCGTGGCACTGGTCTATCCGCCGGCCGCATTGGTGCTGGCTGGTGGGGCGGTTGTGGCTGGGACGCTCTGGGGGGTGGAGGTCTGATGGCGGACACCGAGACGCCAACGCTGGTGGTCGAGCACCTCGACGTGAAGCCCGGAGACCACCTGTTGGTTCGGCTCCCCGAGGAGATCCCGTCGGGCGCAATCAAACGGATCGCGGAGCAGTTTGAGAAGGAGTTCCCCGACAACCGGCTTGTGGTGCTCGCGGAGGGCATCGAGCTGACCGTGGAGTCCGACGGCCCGGAGGGGAACGAGCGCGAGGACGGACTTACGGCGGATGAGGGCATCGTCATGGACGCACTATGTGACGCCGCGAACGCATTCGGTGGGTTGCCCGTAGAGCACCCGTCCGACCCACGGGACTTCTGCGATGCGATCCACAAATGTCAGGATCTCCTGGCTGTTCGGATAGCGAGACGCCACTACCCGATCGGCTGGCCTGTGAAGGCTCCGGAGAGCGTGCCGCCTCCTCCACCGCTAACGCCCGGGCTTGGTCGCCCTGAGGTATCGGGCTGATGTTCGGTCGACGGCGCCGCCAGCGAATCCGAGGGGGTGCGCTGACCGCGGAACGCACGCCGACCCGGCCACCGGCACCGACCCGGCTCGTGCCGCTGACGCCGCCTGCTTCAAGGGATGAGTTTGTCCGAAGGCTGGAAGTTGATGGTGGCGTGATTGTCTCGCCACCTCCTCCGACTAACCCGGGGAAGCCGACCTGATGCTCGGTCGACGCCGGCACAAGCGCTGGTACCAGAAGGGCCGCGAGGACCAGATACGAAAGCAGCGAGACGATGCGCTCCGCCAGGCTGGATGTCGACCCGGCGATGACACCGAACCCGCTGATCTCTCGCCCTCGGAGCGGGACGCATATCTCCTCGGCAGCCAGTCAGCATGAAGCTCTATCAAGCTCTCAGCGCCAGGGGCGAGGCCCGGTCGGGCTCAATCTCGCTCTCCGAACTCCTTTCCCAGCTAGGTGGGCTGAACGGGCTACGACCCTCGATGCCTCCAACCTTGTTGGGCTCCAAGGAGGAGGAGATCCCCTCCAGCTTCCAGGGCTACGTCGAACACGCCTACCGCCAGAACGGCATCGTCTTCGCCTGCATGTTGGTGAGGATGATGATCTTCTCGGAGGCTCGCTTTCAGTTCCGCCGGCTCTCCAAGGGTCGGCCAGGCGAACTGTTCGGCACCGAGGCTCTGTCGCTCCTAGAGAAGCCGTGGGCGGGCGCGGTGACGAGTGATCTCCTAGCTCGCACCATTCAAGACGCAGACCTCGCCGGCAGCTTCTTCGCAACCACGCGAGGCAAAGGGGAAAACAAGCGCATCGTTCGGCTGCGACCTGACTGGGTGACGCTCATCCTCGGCAGCTACCTGGACCCAAGGGATGACCAAGTGGGGGCGTGGCACCTTGACGCCGAGGTGCTGGGCTACATGTACCAGGCGGGTGGCAAGGGGAGCGGCAATGACCCCGTCTTTCTCGAACGCGAGAACGTAGTGCATTTCGCGCCGATCCCCGATCCGCTCGCCAGCTTCCGGGGGATGTCGTGGCTGACCCCGATCGTCCGGGAGATCATGGGCGACAAGGCGGCCACCACCCACAAGCTCTCCTACCTGGAAAACGGCGCCAGCCCGAACCTCGTCGTGTCCTTCGACAAGGACATGGATCCCGACGAACTGAAGAAATGGCTGGAGGCGTTCAAGGCAAATCACGAGGGCGCGGCGAATGCCTTCAAAACGCTTGTGCTCGCAGCCGGCGCCAGTGCCGATGTGGTCGGCTCGAACATGCGGGAGATCGACTTCAAGAAAGTGCAGGCCGCGGGGGAGAACCGCATTGCGGTCGCCTCGGGAATGTCGGGGATCATCGTGGGGCTCTCCGAAGGCATGGAAGCGGCGACCCTCGCCAACTACGGGCAGGCGCGTCGGCGAGACTCCGATGTCACCCTCCGCTATCTGTGGCGCAAAATGGCCGGCGCGTTCGCCACGGTGGTCGATACCCCAACGGCGGCGGAACTCTGGTTCGACGATCGCGATATCGCCTTCCTCCAAGAGGACCTGAAGGACGAAGCTGAAATTCAGCACAAGGAAGCGATCACGATCAGGCAGTACGTCGATGCCGGCTTCACCCCAGAGTCGGCGGTCGCGGCCGTTGAGTCGGGTGACTTGAGTCGCTTGGTCCATACCGGCCTCTTCAGTGTCCAGCTACAACCGCCGGGGACGCAGATCGTTGGGGCGAACGGGGCGAACGGCTCCGGGGACCCCGCCGCTGTACCTGCACCCTCCAGCGGCGCATAAGCCGCAGAGCAGTTTCCATTCTCTCGCGCAGTTAGGGCCGGGCCCGCTGCGTTCACGACCTCTAAGGAGGAGACACGCCCCATGTCCGCAAGCACGACTACGAAGGCCCAGCCGCCCAAAGACGGTCTGGTACGCGCACGCCCTGGGCTTGAGCTTCGGGCTGCGGAGAACGGCGGCATGCCGAAGCTCACTGGGTACATGCTCCGGTTCAATGAACCGACCGTGATCAACTCCGTCTTCGAGGGGCGATTCATCGAGGAAATCGCCCCCGGCGCCACCAAGAAAACGCTGAGCGAAAACCGCTCCATGCGGATCCTCTTCGACCACGGTGCCGATCCGAGCGTCGGCATGAAGCCCCTGACGGAACCGCGTCTTGTCGAAAACACCCAAGGGGTTCGCTACGACGACCCAGAGCTTTTCGATGCTGACTACGTGCGCGAGCTGCTGCCTGCGCTACGAGCGCGGCAGCTCGGGTCCAGTTTCAAATTCCGGTCCGTCCAGGAGGAGTGGACCGATGACCCGGGGCGCTCGGCTGAGAACCCCGAGGGCTTGCCGGTCCGGCGCATCACCGAGATGAAGATCTACGAGGGCGGTCCCGTGGTCTTCCCAGCGTACGAGGGCGCGTCTGCGGGAGTGCGGTCGATGACCGATCGCGTCTTCTTCGATCGCTTGCGGCAAGATCCGTCACGGCTTCCGGAGGTCGCTGATTTGTTCGCGTCATGGATTCATAGCGATCCTTCGCGGGCGGAGGAACTCGTTGCTCAGGCTAGGTCCGGCGAGACTCCTGGGGAGCGCGGCGAGCCTAGTGATGATCTCCGTGCGGTTCCCTGGGCGATCCTGCCCGATCTGATGCCGATGATTGCTGCGGCTGCGCTCGATGGGCGCAGCGCCGCTCGCTCTGACGCGACTGCCGCGCTCCGCGGTCTTTTTGGCACCCAGGCTGGCGAAGGTGACGAGACGATCAATGGGGTTGCGGTCATCCCGCTGCGCGGGGTGATCACGCCACGCGGGTCGCTGTTTGGCGGAGGCGGGCTGGAGAGCTTTCGCGAGCAGCTGCATGACGCGGTCATCAACGATGATGTGGGGGCGATCTTGCTCGATATCGATTCGCCCGGCGGGCGGTCGGATCTGGTTGCTGAGGCGGCGGCCGACATCCGCAAGGCGCGGGACGAGAAGCAGGTTGTTGCCGTGGCTAACGCTCGCGCCGCGTCGGCCGCATTCTGGCTGGCCTCGCAGGCGAGCGAGGTAGTGGTCACCCCAAGCGGCGAGATCGGATCGGTCGGGGTCTTCCTGCTCCACGAAGACTATTCGCAGATGGATGCGCAGATGGGGATCAAGACGACCCTCATCAGCGCCGGGAAGTACAAGACCGAGGGCAACCCATACGAACCCCTGTCCGATGAGGCCAAGGCCACGTTCCAGGCCAAGGTCAACGAAGTGCACGATGCCTTCCTCGCCGACCTGGCGAAGGGGCGTGGTACGACCGTCAAAGATGTGCGGGCCAACTTCGGCGAAGGCCGGATGGTCGGCCCCAAGGATGCAGTGGCGGCCGGGATGGCCGATCGCATCGAAAGCCGCGATGACGCGCTGGCGCGGCTCTCAAAGAGCTTGCAGGGTCGCTCAGACACGGGCGGCCCGACGCAGGAATCGAGAGCGGCGGATGCCGACCGCTCCAATGCACTCCCAGATGGAGCCGAGGTTGCTCACTCCAGCAGGAGCCGCGAGAAAGAGCGCCTTTACGGCGCAGACACGGCGCCTTCCTGGCGCCTCTGAAACGAGAGGCTCAAAAATCATGAGTGAGAAAGTGAAAGAACTGCGTTCGCAGCTTGAGGAAGCACGCTCGCGCGTCAAAGAGATCGACGTCGAGAACGCTGGCAAGTACCTCGACCCGTCCTCTTCGGAAGGCGAGGAGTGGAACCGGCTCAACGAGCAGGTCGACGAGCTCGAAAAAACCATCGCCCAGTGCGAGGCTCGCGAAGCACGCGTCGGCGAGTTGTTCGAGTCTGGCCGCAACACCGAGGCGGGTGCTTCCTTCCAGACGGCTCGCCCGGGCGTGGCCCGCGGCGAAGACATCTGGGATCTGGCAGAGATCCGAAAGAAGGCGTCCAGCCCGCAGGAGGAAGGCCGCCTGCTCCAGGATCACGGCAAGCGGGTCATCGAGCGGACGACCCCGGCACACGAAAAAGCCAACAAAGAGGACGCGCAGGCGCTTCTCGAGCGGCTGCAGACCAGCCTCGACGGTGAGAGCGGGGAGTTCTCTCGCCACCTGCTCGCAACCGGAAGCCCGGCGTACCGCCGTGCCTTCGTCAAGGGCATCTCGGGTCGAAGCCTGACTCAGGAGGAGCAGCGTGCCCTGGACCTGACGGGCGAAACGGGTGGCTTCCTGCTCCCGTTCACTCTGGACCCGACGGTCATTCCGACCTCAAGCGGCGTGACGAACCCGGTCCGGGCGATGGCCGAGGTCAAGCAGACCACGACCGACAAGTGGAAGGGTGTCAGCTCCGGCGGGATGACCGCTGCCTACCGCGAAGCCGAAGGCGAAGAGACCTCGGATGACTCGCCGAAATTCGCTCAGCCCGAAATCGACTGCCATGCCGCGGATGCCTACGCGCAATGGACGTACGAGTTCGGTCAGGACTACGGATCGATCGCGCCTGAGCTGGCGAAGATGGTCCAGAAGGCCAAGGACAAACTGGAGGCGACGAAATTCCTCTCCGGCACGGGTGAAAAAGAGCCGTTTGGTCTCGCCACCGGGGCGACCGAACTGGTCGAAACCATCACCAAAGAAGCATTCGCGATCGGTGATGTCTACGCCCTCGAACAGGCCGTACCGGACGAATTCCGTGCCGAGGCTTCCTGGCTCGGGCATCGGGCCCAGTACAACCGTATCCGCCAGTTCGATTCCGCCGGAGGGGCGAGCCTGTTCGTCGACAACCTGCGAGGTGGAATCGGTGGCAACGCGATTCAGGGCAACGTCGCTCAGCGGCTCCTGGACTACCCGACCAACGCTCTGTCGACGATGGAATCGGGGCTGACGAAACTGAAAACGATCCTGTTCTTCGGTGACTTCAGCTACTACGTCATCGCCGACCGGATCGGAACCCTCGCCAAGCCGATCGACAACATCCCCGGCGAAAACGGCCGGCCGACCGGGCAAGAAGGCCTGTACTTCTGGTGGCGGAACGGCGCCAAGGTCATGAGCAAAGCCGCCTTCCGGGGCCTGAAAGTCAAGGAATAGGCGCTGCGTGAAACAGGGGGCGGGTGATCAAGTCACCCGCCCCCTGTTTCCATGCCACGAAAGGACACGAGATGAGCACCAGCGATGTAGTAACCGCCAACACTTCGTTCAGCGCAGGGACCCGCTCCGTCACGAAGGGAGAAACCTTCCGGGCCTCCGATCCCATCGTTCAAGGTCGCGAGGAGTGCTTCGATCCCTTCCAGGTCGACAACGAGATCGAGCAAGCCACGGCCGCACCGGGCGAGAAGCGCAACGCGCGCATCAGGAAGGAGTCCAACCCCGAGACGACGGAGTCGGCCGATGCATCGGCCGAGACCACCGAAGCGTCGGCGAGCCCGACCGACTACTCCGAGATGAAGCAGCCCGAGCTGAAGGCGCTGCTCGACGAGCGGGGCATCGACTACCCGACCGGCGTGGTCTCCAACGCGGACCTGATCGCGCTTCTGGAGTCCAACCCCGAGACGACGGAGTAGATGCGGCCCATGCCGAGCTATTTCCCCCTTGGGAAGGGGAGGACGCCGCATGGCCGCATGGCGCTCGGTACGGGCGTGTTGGTAGGGAGACTCGTCATCAGCCGCGGGGCTTGATCTCATGCCCCGGGTCATCACCCTCTCTGACTTCCGTCCCTCCGAGCGGGTCGATGAAAAGGCGTGGATTGGAGCCCGGATCGAGGAGACCGATGACCCGAGCGGAAGCTGGGAAGAGGTCGAGTCGGTAACGCTCGACCCGGTTGACGAAGACCCCGCCGAGCCAACCCTGCGCAGCTTCACCGCGGCGGCGAGCAAAGCGTGGATCAGGATCGTCTTCCTCGATGAGGATGGAGGAGAAGACGCGCCGTCGCCGATGGTGTTCGTGGCGGGCTCTCCGTTTCGACCGACCCTCGCGCAGGTGTCGGCCATTCTGCGGGCGCGGACCTATTCGGGGGCTGAACCGGACCCGGACAACCCAATGGATGTTCTCGCGGGCGGGGTCGTGCTCGGCGAATTCGTCGGCGACAAAGCCGAGACCATCGAAGACGACCTGATACCGAAAGCCTGCATCGATGTCGAACGGGCGGTGGGGCGCCAGGTGCCCGGCATCTACCTCGACGATGCCCGCCACATCGCAGCCGTTAGGACCGCCTCGGAGATCGAGCGCTCCTACATCCCGGAGCAGGCAAGTGAGACCAAAACGATCTACCAAACGCTCCGAATGACCTTCGAGGAGGAGGCGACGGCGTTGAGGCGGCGTCTTCAGTGGTGGGTGTTGGCTGAGGATCAGGAAAGGGAATGAGTCCGTTCACAAATGGCGCCGGGCTCGGCATAGAGGTCGACATGCAGGGTCTTTCGGCCTCGGTGGCGATGCTGCGGGAGATCGCGGAGCGCGGCCTCGATATGCGTCCCGCGCTCGAGGAGGTCAAAGAGGTTCTAGTTGAGGGGAACAAGCGCCAATTCTCCTCCCACGGCTCCTACCTCGGAGAGCCTTGGCCACCGCTCTCGCCTGAAACTCAAGCCAGAAAGGCTCGCGAAGGAGTGCCGTCCTTGATGGATATCCTGGTCAGCGGCGGCGATCTCCAAGCCTCCATCGCAGGCGGCAAAGGCCGGGTGGCGAGGGTCACCCGCTCAAGCGTCCGAGTCGGGACCAAGCTCTTCAAGGGGCGTTTCGCGCAGTCGGGCGCTTCTGGCGGCCGCCGCGGCGCCGAGCCGAAACGATCAATCATCGGAATCGGCGAGGCAGAGCACACCGCCAGCGAGCGCATCCTTGTCTCCTACCTGACCGGGCGAGGGCGATGAGCACCCCGGGGGATTCGATCGGCGCCCTCTTCTCCCCTCACCTGATCGAGGAAGGGGTCCTCTCAACGCTGCAGCGCTGGTTGCCCTTGTACCTCGACGCGGTCAAGGATCAGCACGGCGTGGAGTTGCCAGAGATCGCCTCCTGGGGCTTGGTCGACGAAGAGCCTGACCGTTGGCCAGAGCAGGCCTACCCGGCACTGATCGTGATCGCCGAGAGAACTCAGTCGGTCGAAAACTATGCCGAGGGCTGGTACCGGGCTACCTGGCCGTTCCAGGTGGTCGTCTATATCCAGCACCCGCAACGGGTGTGGGCCCGCAAGATTGCGCAGCTGTATGGCGCGGTGATTCGCGGCGCGATCCTGCAACGCAAAAGCCTCAGCGATGGCGGCCGGGATGCCGAGTGGACGGGCGAGCAGCTCCCCTTCGAGGCCGAGCAGTCACGCACGCTGGCGGCGAGCTTCAACAACTTCACGATCGAGCAGGACGAGGTCGTCAACTGGCAGGCCGGTCCGAAGGACGAACTGCCGCCGAATGAACCGCCGGGGGAAGGCCCCGAAGTCAAAGAAACCGCAGTCGAAGTCGAACCGTTGGAGGCCCAATGAGTTACCGAGTCGTAAGCAATCACGCGGAGTCGCTAAGCGACGGCCGCATCGTCGCACCGGGTGACCATGTCTCCGACGCAGACGCGAAGAAGAACGCCCGCCTCATCGAGCGCGGAGTGCTGGTGAAAGAGGCCGACCGGCACAAGCCGGCGGCGAGAAAGACCGCAGACGGGCCAACGCCCGCGAAGATCCCTGCCCCTGAGCAGGGGGAGGAGGACTCCAAATGACGCTCCCCGCCGTAACCACGAGCATCGGCCAATCGCTGACCTCGACCGGGCTTCCTTCGAGCACCGGGACGGCCTTCGCGGTTGGCCTCGCCGAGCGGGGGCCAACCAATGAACCAATCCCGCTGATCTCGATGTCTGACTACGCCCGCTATCTGGGCAGTCGCCAGTCTTGGAGCGCCAACGAGTACGACACGCTCGATGTGGCCTTCGATGGCGGTCGTCTGGCGCAGGCCTACTTTGTGCGCTGCGTCGGACCGGCCGCCAAATCGGCGAGCGGGAAACTCAAAGACGACGAAGATGCCGAAACCCTGCTGGTCACCGCAACCTCGCCAGGCGCATGGGCGAACACGGTGAAAGTGGAAGTCGTCGTCGGCACCGGGGAAAAATTCAAGCTGAAGGTCTACGAAGGGTCGGATCTGAAGGAGTCCTCACCAGAACTCGCCGACACCGAAACCGCGGTCGCATGGGCGGCAGAATCCTCGACGCGGATCACGCTCAAAGACCTCGGGGGCGACACCCCGAAAACGGGCAAAACCCTCACCCTGTCTGAAGGGACCGACGACCGCGAAAACGTCGATGCCAAAGTCATCGCCAAAGGGCTGGCGCTCTTCACGGCTGATCTCGGCGGCGGACAGGTCTGCGCTCCGGGCAATACGGCAGAAGCCGTGCAGCTTGCCGTCATTGCCCATTGCGAGGAAATGGAGCGAACGCCGATCCTCGCCGCGGTTGACGACGAAGACCACTCAGAAGTCGTCGCACAGGCGCTTGCCCTGAGCTCGGCCTCGGGCGCGCATCAGGGCGGCGTCTTCGATCCCTGGGAGATTGCCAAGGGGATCGCTCCCGGCACCTTCCGCACGGTGCCCCCGGAGGGGCGGGTGATCGGCCAGATCGCCGCGGTCGATGCGGCGATCGGGAACGCAAGCCAGCCGGCCGCCGGCCCAAACGGCAAGGCGCGCTCAGGCGGGTTGATAGTCGGGCTCGCCCGCAGCCGCTCTCCGGAAGAATGGGAGGCGCTGAATGATGCCGGGGTCAACGTCTCGATCATGGAGGACGGACTTCCGACCACCTATGGGTGGCGGACGCTCGCCGACCCGGTGACCGACAGGCGGTGGCTGCCGCTGAACGTCGCTCGGGTCATGACCCAGATCGCACACGAAGCCGAAGAAGCGATGAAGACGATGATGTTCCCCCGCCTCGACAAACAAGGGAAGACCGTCGCCAGGGCGGAAACGAAAATCCGCAGCGAGGTTCTCAAACCCCTCTATGACGGGGAAGCGCTCTTTGGCGAAACCGAGGAAGAGGCGTACTCGGTGACGGTCACGCAGGAAATCAACCCCTCGGATGGCTCGGTCGGGAAGCTCACGGCCCAGATCGGCGCCGCGCCCGTCGAGTTCGCCGAGCAGATCAACATCACGGTCGTAGCGACCAACTAAGGAGACGAACATGGCAGTCGAAACCACCGGACAGAACCAGGCGGTCATCTCGCTCTCCGTAGATGGGCGCCAGCTTCCGTTCAAGTTCCAGAAGCGCTCAGGCGGCAAATACGGCTCCTCGGGCTCGAAAACCGTGCCGGGCGGAGTCGATGGCATGGTCGCCCATGGTGGCATCCGCGAACGGGAAGACCTCACGCTCGAATTCGAGCTCGTGCCCTCACGCGACCTGCCCACGATCAAGTTCCTCGAGAACAGGGTCAGCAAAGGCGATATCGCGGGCGAGGAACACCTCCTCGACAAGGAGGGCAACGTGCTCGATGTCTATGACTCCTTCACGGGAGTGCTCTCTGAGTTCGACCCGGGCCAGTACGACGCGACCTCCAGCGATCGGCGCATGTGCACGATCGTCTGCGAACTGGATAGCTGAGCATGGCTGAGCAGACCACCGACCCCAGTAGCACCCAGCCGCCGGCGCCATCGGGCGTCTTCGCGCAGATCGCCAAGCGCCACGAGGAGATCCGGGCCGATAAGAGCCTAGAGCTGTGGATCCCAGGCTATGAGGGCATGATCAAGGTTCGCTACCGGCTGCTTCACGACCAGGAGATGGACGACCTGGCGCAGCGTGCGAACAAGGTAAAGCCCAGCGAGGGGATCGCCGGCGACCGCAAGGCCAGCGCCAATGCTCTGGTTCGGATGTGCGACCAGATCATCTACCGGGAGGACGAATCCGATCAGGTCCTGAAGGACGACAAGGGTCCGGTGCGCTTTGACCGGCGCTTTGCCCAGATGATGGAGCAAAAGGCGGGGATGCAGCTCAGCGGGGAGACGGCAACGGAGATCCTGATCGACTTCTTCTCGCCCCTCAGCGATCCGGAGAACCCTTCGAGCCAGCGCACCTTCCCCAATGCGGTCGGCAAGC